>CAMHEL010000016.1 GCA_946184125.1 uncultured Prevotellaceae bacterium | reverse complement strand
GTCAAGGCCGACATCGTCAAGGGACGTGTGGTGGATGCCGAGACAAAGGAACCGCTGCCCGAAGTTCAGGTGAAGTATACTCAACGGTTTGGAGAAAACAGCTATTCGATGAGGACCACCAAGACCGACTCGTTAGGCTGTTTCACGTTCTTCGCCGATGGGCGAGGCAGTATTGACTTCTCCATGCTGGGCTACTACTCAAAATCAATGCCTGTGCTGGCCTTCAGCAACAGCAGCAAGGACACGCTCGACATCGGGACGATAGAACTGAAGATGTCGCCGCAGATGCTGAAGATGGTGGAGGTGACCGGCCGCGCCCGCCGTTTCACAGTCAAGGGCGATACGATAGTATTTCATCCCGAGGCTTTCCACTTACAGGAGGGGGCACGACTCGAAGAACTGATCAAGCAACTGCCGGGCGTGCAGGTCGATGACAAGGGAAGACTCTCATGGAATGGCAAGCCAATCCGCATAACGATGGACGGCGAGAGTCTTTTCGGCGGCGATGACTTGGTGAAACAACTGCCAGCCGAGGCCGTCGAAAACATCAAGGCCTACAACCGCCAGTCGGAATTCAGCGAACACACGGGCAAGGACGACGGAACGCAGGACATGGTGCTCGATTTGGCCGTCAAGCCCGGATTCCTCGACCGCTGGTATGGTGACGTGAAGGCATACTATCAATCACCTAAATACTACGAAGGTGAACTGTTGATGAACCGTCTGTCAAAGACTGACCCATTGATGGTCTTTGCCAATGCAAACAACATTGACAAGCATTGGCGGCGCAACATGAACGGGAGCATGGCCAACATGGGCAATGGTTTTGGCCAGGAGCAGGGCGCTTCTGCTGGCTATCAGCACAATTGGCAGCGCAAAGAGGGCACACATGATCTGAAGAGTTTCTACAGCATCACGGGCGGTATGGCGCACGATGATGACTGGCGCACCAGCCACCAAATGACAGAGAACTACTTCCCCAACGCCGCAGCCACACGCACCACCTCCGAGGAGTATCATCGCACTCACAGATTGGAGCCACGGCTGAACGCCAACCTTCACTGGGTGTGTGACTCGCTGAACACCTTCTCGCTCAGCGCCAGTGCGGAGTATGGCAAACAACGCTCCCACAGCCGCCAAACCACCGAACAGGAGGAGGCTCTCGCCGCCTCATTGTCTCCAGATATCCAGTATGCAGCTGTCTTGTCTCAGCTCACCGCAACCCAAACTGACGGCCACCTAACCAAATTTAGTACCAATGCCCAATGGGAGCACTACATCAAGGATGGCGCACTCGGAGCCAGCATCACGATGAACTTCCAAGACGGTCAGACTGATGGCCAGACCAACCGCACCATCACAGCGCACGGCCAGTCCTACACCTCATCGCAACTCACTCAGACCTATTCCTCGCCCACCAAACAATTCTCCACCACGGCAGAGGCACATCATACTCGCTGGCTCACCAAGAAATGGATGGCACAGGTGCAGTATACCATGAATTACGACCACAACCGCAACGACCGCGACTTCCAGACCAACGGTATGAACGATACGTCCAACAGTTACCGCAATCTGTATTCCCGCCATGAGCATTGCCTGAAACTCTCGCAGACCATCAACCTCGCACCTGTCCAGGTGATGCCTGCCGTATCGGTCCGATGGCTGCGCGAAAGCCAAGACTACCAACGTGGTATGCTCGACACGGCCACCGTGCGACAAAACTTCATCATCGACCCGTCACTCCGAACCACATGGAAGCTCAGCAAAACTGCAAGTCTTGAGTTGAACTACGGCTTCACGACCAAAATGCCCGACATCCTGCAGACCATTGACTACCGCGACCTCACCGACCCGCTCTTCATTGCCGAGGGCAATCCCGGACTGAGGAACACCCATACCAATGATGTGAAACTGACCTACAACATGGTGCTCGCCCACAGTCAGACATCGCTCAGTGCCACTGTCGATTACGCCCACAACGACCGCGAGACCACCACCGCCCTCAGCTATGATCCCACGACCGCCGTCTATGTAAGCCGCCCTGAAAACATCAGAGGTAGCAAGTCTTGGAACTTCCGCCTGAATCTCGACCAAGGCCTCGGTGACAAATTCCGTCTGCAAAGCGACTTCGGCATGAATACCAATCAGCGCTATGGCTTCCTCACCCTTCTTCCCACACAGTCCGAGCACATCCGAAACCGCCAGAACAGTTTGAACCTTCGTGAAAGGCTCATCCTCTCGCTCGACTACAACTGGCTCAAAGCCTCCGCTTACGCCGAAATCAACGCCGACCGCCTCCGCTACACCGCCTCGCCCGAACAGAATACCACCCTTTGGAACAACAATTACGGCCTACGTGTCGAGGCTACACAGGGCAAATTCTTCTTTTATACAAGCCTCACTGAGCGCACCTGTAGAGGCTACACCATCGGCAGTATGAACCGCAACATCCTCGTTTGGGACGGCTCTGTTGGTTGGATTATTCTGAAGAACAAAGTCCGCTTCATGCTGGAGTTCGACGACATCCTGAACAACGAGGATGACCGATGGAGCCAACAGACAACTTATCAGCAAACCACCTCTTGGCGTGACTTTCGACATCATTACATCGGCATCGGCTTCAGATACCATCTGGATGCGAAGAAAAAGGAATAAGCAGGTGATCAAAATTTAATGATAGTATTTTATGTTTTATTTGCATAAGATAAGATGCGCCTCGGCAAATGAAATGAACGGGTTCATTTCATTTTGTTCTCGCCTTTCAATATCTTTGGATGCAGATTTTTTATCTCAGACGAACAATTCGATTAAGCGAGAGCAGAGTCATGCTTGCATGAACTATGCCGAGCGAAAGAATTGTAGGATGCAATCCAGTGGAGCATAGTGGGCTATGTGGCTGAGGATGAGGGCAAATTGCGAATAAGCGAGTGCCATGCAAGCTTGCTTGCGAATGGTCGAGCGTGAGCAATTTATGTAAAAAGATGCGCTAAAGAAAGTTACGATTAAGCGAGAGGGAAGTCAAATATTGGAGCAGCGAACGCAAAGATATGCTTGCATAATCTTTACTGAGTCGCAACAATATTCAACCGAAGGTTAAATGTATTTGAGCTTGCCCGAGCGTGAGTAACTTCGGCTAAGCCAAACATAAAAAGACTGATCAAGGAGTTCGTGAATGATTATCTCCGCTCACCTGAGTTCCGGCAACGATTAGAATGCCGAAACTACAACAATCTCCCCAATAGAATCAAGGCTCAGCAGACTCTCTATGAACATCTATTGGAGAGACGAAAGGCCGGAAAGTTAAGACCATGATATTTTCAATAATTTATATTTCTAATCTGCAATATTTTTCCAAACCACCGTTATTCTCATAGAAAATTTGGATTAAATTTCAAATTTGAAAATAAATAATTTGCAATATAGAGATTCTTGCGTCCGAATTTGATTTTCTTGATCACACCCTCCCTCTCCAAGTGCCATAGCGTGGTTTCGGTGATGTGGGCAAGCTGGCAGAGTTCTGAGCGGGTATAGTAGGAAGAGTCCTCGGAATTGTCCTGCTGCTTCTGTGATGAAGGCAGGCTGGCTGCGATGGCATCCTTCACGATTTCAGCAATCCTTTCTTGCAAACCAGATGCTTCAATGAAGTACGTCATGAAGTCAGCCAGTGATGAATTGTTATTTATCACATGCTTATTCATTTCGTTTGAATGTTAAGTTTGGTCCGCTAACGAATTAAAGGAATCGTTTCCAACAAGGAACGACCACGTTCTTGCTAAAAACCTTAAAGAATCTGAAATTAAAGAATGATGAAATTAAAGAATAATGAATTAAAGATATCTCAACCACCCTGTGTTGATAGTTGCCTCGCGACGATTAAACGATCGAATACACGACTACGTCCCAATAGCGTCGGCAAAAATAAAAAAGATTTCTTTTCTCATCAAATTACAATAAGTATTTTAGCAATTTTTACCCAAGACAGGGGTAATTGTTAACATCGAGTTGCAATGCGGATAATAACACAAACAATTACTCGAAACGATTATGATAGTTGAAGGAAAAGAAAAATACATTAAAATTTTGCATTTTTGAAAATAAACGAGTAAATTTGCGGATAATATTAGATTTATTCTAATAAAACATACGAAGCGTTATGCTTTTCTTGTAATTGGATACGTGAGAAACTTTCAATAGATGGAAGAGGGAATATATGGTTCGTGCATATAGCGTGGGCAGTTTGCAGCACTTTCTGCTAAAGGTAATTCTCGCGACCACCAACAAAAGAAGTGGTATATCAGCGCCACGCTTCTGACATTAACATGCTCTTGTGGTGGCTGAGGGGCAAAAGATATTATTCTATGCTTGATGACAAGGAAATTTTAAGTGTTTGTTCACCAAAGGACAAAGTGAGCGGCCCATATGAGATAGTCTATAAGACGGATTACTGGGCAATCGTGACATTGAAATATGAAAGTAGGCCGCGTTTAGGCATTCGATGGTTTACTGGCAAAATAGGTACGCCCTCAGCTCGCGGCAATGCAACGTGGTTCGTGCTGCCAGAAGAACTCTACGACAGCATTCTCTCAGGATTGCCATTGAAACCCACACAACGCTTTAAAATAGACAAATTCCTTATTGGCGAATAAAAAAAGCTTATCTTAAATAATATGTTAAGAACAAGTGTAGTACTACTACTTTTTCTTGTTGCCAATTTTTCTTTATGGGCACAACAAGAAGAACCCGATTTGTGGATTTATGAATATAAGGAAGTCGTAGATTCTGTGAAAGCAGATTCCTTGTATGAAGCCTATAAAGCTACATTAAAAGAAAGAATGACAAAGATGTGGACCGAACCTGTCATGAATATTATGACAGCGATTGACGCATTGATGGAATACGAAAAAAGTGGTAATAAAATCGAACCTTCAAATTACCTATTGCATCATCTTTTTCGTTTTACAAAAAACAAGGAAGTCACAGAGAAGGAACGTAAGTCTATCCACAAAGGAAAAGTTCCAAAAGGGTTTACTGAGAAAGTCTTGTTACCAACCAAAGCACAATTGCAGGCAAAGATTGATGCATACAACCCCCAAATGCCATCGTGGGATGATGTATTTAAATATCACCAAAACAGATATGAGATAAAATATACTTCCAATGAATACATGGAATTTGGTATCGGAAATCTTGATGGTCCACGAACGCGCTTTGTAAACATGGAAACGGTAACGTTACCCCATAAAGAAATTGCTTTCTCTAAGCCTAACCCAGAGTGCCGTGACAATTATTTCAATGGTAATTTCAAATGTGTCAATGGCAAGGGGATGGATATACTCTATACTCCTTTTACAGAATATGACAAGTGGGCGAAACAAGATGATAACCAACAATCGCAAGGTTGGGAATGGTTAAGTTCGAAAGACCTAGCAAATGAAATGAAATATGAAAAGGTCTATTTCCCAGAAGAACTGGGCTATTATACTCATCCCGCTCATTCCACCTATCGTTTCATATACTACGATAATTGGGGTGGCTGGAATGTTTTTGACCAAAATGGAAAACTTGTTCGTATAGACAACATAACAAAATTCATTAGGTCATTTTCCAACAAAGAGAATGTCACAAAAAGCATTTTAAACCAATTATGCAAGCGTGATTTTCTTGCAAACAAATATAACATCAACTCAGCAAATCCAAAAACTCTTACAGCATTGCGTATTAAGTTTGGATTGACTAATGCTGTGGATGCTCGATTCAAAAAATACATGAAAATGGCAAGAGATGCAAGAGACGAGATTGTGTCAGCCACCAATGTAACGCAATACCTAGCAGCCAAGAAGAAACAGTCAGAAGCATTTAATGCTATAATGGAATACGTGGCTAAAGAACAAGATCCAAAAGCGATAAACTACGTCAAGCAACTTAAATCTGACCATACCTCCGATCTTTCTTATCTTTATAAAACAGAACGAGTGAACGATACCACATTCAAATTTTACTTTCTAAATGACAATATGCAATGTGGATGTATTGCACAAATAAAATGGAGTAATAAAGCACCATATGAAGTGGATTACGAAATAGAATTGTTGCCAAATGAAGAAATCATAATTCGCAGATAGTTTTTGGAATCAGTATACGCTTAAACAGAAAGTTATCTATAATCTCATCAAGATTAAGTCGCTCGGTTAACCTCTTGGCTTGACCTAGTAATCGGCATGCCGCTTCGCTCATCGAAGTGCTGTCGTCTCAATTGCATTATGTAGAAATAGATAGAAAACATGTTTGACGATACAAATCTGATACAAAAAAGTGAAATCTAATGCAATGCAAGAATAGGGCATTATGATTACAGAGTATCTTCAAAAGACCTCCAAACCCTCGATTTTGTATCAGATTTGTATCGTATGGACAAAATTAAAGGAGTTAGCGTTGTGCTAACAGAGTATCTTCAAAAGACCTCCATACCCTCGATTTTGTATCAGATTTGTATCGTAAGGACAAAATTAAAGGAGTTAGCATTGTGCTAACTCCTTGATTTTTAAGCGCTTCAGGATGGGCTTGAACCAACGACCCCCTGATTAACAGTCAGGTGCTCTAACCAACTGAGCTACTGAAGCAGTTTTTCGTTTGCGGATGCAAAGGTATAGCATTATTTTCATCCGACCAAACTTTTTCGCGAAAAAAATCGAATTTTGGCAAAAAAAGTGGGGAAAAAGGGCGATTTCCGCCCATAATGATGTATTTTTGCATCGCAAAACAACATTTTCGGCTACGCCACTTAGACAACAGATATGAATATCCGACGCATCCTAATGCCATTAATCGCCATGATGGCCACCACCATCACCTCGGCACAGACCGACGGCGACCACAACTTCGAGGTGAAGAAAAACCTCGATATCTTCAATTCCATCTACAAACACCTCGACCTGGTGTATGTCGACACCCTCGACGCACAGGAGGTGATTGGCACAGGCATCAAAGCTATGCTCCGAAGCCTCGACCCCTATACCGAATACTATCCTGAGGAGAACATGAAAGACCTCAAGGAAATATACACGGGGAAATTCGCAGGCATCGGTGCTCTCATCCGATACAACACTCAGATTAAGCGGGTGGTCATCGACGAGCCATACGAGGGCATGCCTGCCGACAAAGCCGGCCTGAAAAAGGGCGACATCATCCTCAGCATCGACGACTCCACCATGACCGACAAGAACGTCAATTACGTCAGCAGCCACCTCCGAGGAGACCCAGGGAGCAGTTTCATCCTCAAAATCCTCAGGCCCACCACGGGAAAGAAGATGCAGATGAAGCTCACGCGCAAGACCATCCAGACCCCTTCGGTGCCTTACTACGGGCTGCAGAAGGACGGCGTAGGCTACATCAACCTCAGGCAGTTCACCGAGGGATGCGCCAAGGAGGTGCGCAACGCGTTCATCGAGATGAAGGACAAGGGCATGCGCGGACTTGTGCTCGACCTGCGCAACAACGGCGGCGGCTCGGAGTCCGAGGCGGTGCAGATTGTCAACATGTTCGTGCCCAAGGGACAGCTCATCGTGTCGAACAAGGGCAAGCTGAAGCGCTCCAACATCGACTACTTCACCAAGGTGGAGCCCCTCGACACCGTCATGCCCGTCGTCGTCCTTGTCAGCGACATGACGGCCAGTGCGAGCGAAATCACCAGCGGCGCACTGCAGGACCTCGACAGGGCGGTCGTCCTCGGCACACGGACCTATGGCAAGGGACTCGTGCAGACCTCCGTCGACCTCCCCTACAACGGAAGCCTCAAGCTCACCTCCAACAAATACTACATCCCCAGCGGCCGGTGCATCCAGGCAATCAACTACAAGCACTCGCGAGGAGGATACACCGAGCACATCCCCGATTCGCTCACACGCCTGTTCCACACCGCCCATGGACGTGAGGTGCGCGATGGCGGAGGCATCACCCCCGACGTGGTGGTGGAGTCGGACTCCCTGTCGAACATCGCCTACTACCTTGCCTCCACCGGCACCGACTCCACCGAGGTGCTGCTCAACTACGAGGTCGACTA
Organism: uncultured Prevotellaceae bacterium; assembly: GCA_946184125.1. Lineage (GTDB taxonomy): Bacteria > Bacteroidota > Bacteroidia > Bacteroidales > Bacteroidaceae > Prevotella. Next base: position 33,573 of record CAMHEL010000016.1, on the reverse strand, counting down.
CATCGCTGCCCATCCCACCATCGCCCCACCCGCCGACTTCGAGCTCAGCGATGCCGACTACGAGAACTTCAAGCAGCGAGTCATCGCCAGCGGCTTCAGCTACGACCCCGAGACCGACAAATACCTCAAGCAGCTCATCAAGCTCGCCCAGTTCGAGGGTTACTACGAGGATGCGAAGGACGACTTCGACCGTCTGGAGAAAAAACTCACCCACAACCTCTCCCATGACCTCGACTACCACAAGGAGCAGCTCAAGAAAATCATTGAGGCCGACATCGTCGCTGCCTACTACTACCAGCGAGGCACCATCGAGAACGGCCTGCGCGGCGACAAGCAGATGGAGGCCGCCGCAAAGCTCATCACGCACCCCGACGACTACTGGAAAATACTACGTCCATGACCCCTGAGCACCCTGGAAACGGCTTGACAACGTGCTGTGGCAGCCACAAAACGGAGAGAATCGCATAAAAAACAAAAAAATATTTTGCTGCTTGGGCAAAAATGCTTACCTTTGCAGCGTTCAGTGGAATGAGGGGCTTGTAACAGGCCCCTCATTTTCATTATCATGCCCGCAAGAGGGGTGCCCTCACCGTGGCCCAGCAAGCCCCGGCGTCAGCACACGTCAAGCGGGAGAGTGTTATACCGAAGAAAGTAAAAATGACAGACAAAAACATCATCAAGCAGTTGGTTGACGAGTGGCTCGTCGGCAAAGACTACTTCCTTGTCGACATCGAAGTGAGCACCGACAACCGTATCGTTGTTGAAATCGACCATGCCGACGGCGTGTGGATTGAGGACTGTGTCGACCTCAGCCGCTACATCGAGGACCATCTCGACCGCGACAAGGAGGACTTTGAACTTGAAGTGGGCTCCGCAGGGCTGGGACAGCCTTTCAAGGTGCCGCAACAGTACGTCAACTTCATTGGAAAGGAAGTAGAGGTTCTCGACGCCGACGGGAAAAAGACAAAAGGCATCCTCAAAGCCGTGGAAGGCAACGAGTTCGTCGTCACTACAAAGGTGAAAGTCACGCCAGAGGGAAAGAAAAGGCCTGTGCTCACCGATGTCGACAAAACCTTCGGGATGGACAAAGTAAAATATACTAAATATGTAATAAGTTTCAAGTAAAGCTATGGCAGCAAAGAAGACAGCAGACATGAAGCCGAGTATGTTCGAGACGTTCAAGGAGTTCAAGGAGACGAAGAACATCGACCGTGCCACCCTCGTCAGGGTGCTCGAGGAGAGTTTCAAGAACGTCATCGTCAAAATATTCGGAAGCGATGATAATTTCGACGTCATCGTCAACCCCGACAAGGGAGACTTCGAGATTTACCGCAACCGCATTGTGGTGCCCGACAACGAGATGACCGACCCCAACAAGGAGATATCACTCACCGAGGCACAGAAAATCGACCCCGACTACGAGGTCGACGAGGAAGTCAGCGAGCGCATCGAGTTCGAGAAGTTCGGAAGAAGGGCCATCCTCAACCTCAGGCAGACCCTCGCCTCTAAAATCCTTGAGCTGGAGCACGACACCCTGTACAACAAATACAAGGACCGTGTGGGGCAGATTATCAGCGGAGAGGTCTATCAGACATGGAAGCGCGAGGTGCTCATCGTCGACGACGAGAACAACGAGCTCATCCTCCCAAAGGCAGAGCAGATACCGGCCGACAAATACCACAAGGGTGAGACCATCAGGGCACTCATCCTCCGTGTCGACAACGAGAACAACAACCCCAAAATCATCCTCTCCCGCACCAGCAACGATTTCCTCAGGCGGCTCCTCGAAGGCGAGGTACCCGAAATCGCCGACGGCCTCATCTCCATCAAGAAGGTGGCCAGGATGCCCGGCGAGCGAGCCAAAGTTGCAGTGGAGAGCTACGACGAGCGCATCGACCCCGTGGGAGCTTGCGTAGGCGTCAAGGGTAGCAGGGTGCACGGCATCGTCAGGGAGTTATGCAACGAGAACATCGATGTCATCAACTACACCGACAACATCAAGCTCTTCATCCAGCGTGCACTGAGCCCGGCAAAGGTCTCCAGCATCGTGCTCAACGAGGCTGAGCGCAAGGCACAGGTCTACCTCAAGCCCGAAGAGGTGTCGCTCGCCATCGGGCGGGGAGGACTCAACATCAAACTGGCCTCCATGCTCACCGAATACACCATCGACGTCTTCCGCGAGACAGAGGAGGAAGAGGACATCATGCTCGAGGAGTTCGCCGACGAGGTCGACCAGTGGGTCATCGACTCCATCAAGCGCATCGGGCTCGACACCGCCAAGGCTGTACTCAAGGCGCCACGCGAGCTGCTCGTCGAGAAAGCCGACCTCGAGGAAGAGACCGTCGACAACCTCATCAGTATCCTGAAGGCTGAGTTCGAGAACTAAGCCGGCACTGGAGCCACGGTCATCCGTGGCTTCTCCATCATCTAAAGGCACTGCCTTCTGCGGCGGACATGCCGCGCCTCCACCCCACAGCGGGTGGAGCGATAGCGAAACTTGAATACAGAGAACAACAGATAAAGAATGGCAATAAGATTAAATAAAGTAATCAGAGAATTGAACATCGGGCTCCCCACGGCTGTGGAGTTCCTTAGGAAGAAAAGCGAACTGGGCGAAGTGGAGGACAACCCCAACTTCAAGCTCAACGACGCCCAGTATGCCGCTCTGAGAGAGCATTTCAAGGGCGACAAGGCCATCAAGGACATCGCCGACCAGCTATTCCCCAAGAAGCCCAAGGAGAAGAAAAAGGCTCCCGAGGCGCCGAAAGTGGAAGAGGTGTCCATCCCCAAGAGGCCGACAGGACAGCCCATCGGCAAAATCGACCTCAGTGGCGGCAGCGCCAAGCCCAAGGTGGAGCCGGTAGCCACGACCGAGCCCAAAGAGAAGGAGAAGGCCGAGGAAACCACTCCGGTGGCTCCTGTTGCCGAGACCATCAAGCAGCCCGAAGAGGCCAAGGAGCCCGAGATGAAGAAGGAGCCCGAGGCCGAGGTCCCTGCACCCAAGGAGCAGGAGCCTGCCAAAGAGCCTGAGCCCGAGCAGCCGGAAAAAGCCGAAAAGGAAGAAAAGAAAGAGCCCGAGGCACAGCCGCAGAAGACAGAGGCACAGCCACAGAAGCCCGCCACAGAGCAGGCCCAGGAGCAGCCAAAGAAGGTGGAGGCCACAAAGCAGGCCGAGGAAGAGCCTGCACAACAGCCACAGAAGAAGGAGGATCAGCCACAGAAAGCCACGGCAGAAGAGGCAAAGGCAGAGCCAACGCCCGCCACAACCGCCACGCCTGCCGAAGTTGCTGTCGACAGCCTGGGCACCACCCGCATGGAGGGTCCCAAGCCCATCGGCATGATAGACCTCAACCGCGTCGGCACCTCAAGACCGCAGAAGAAGTCGAAGGAGGAACAGCGACGCGCACGCGACAAGAACAAGCGCCAAGGACAAGGCGCACAGGGCGGAGGCCAGGGCGGAGAGCGAAAGAAGCGCACACGCATCGGCGGTGAGCGTGTCGACATCGACGCCGTGGGCCAGAGCCAGCAAGCCAGCAACCCCAATCCCAACTCCAACTCCAACAGCGGACAGAGCGGCAAGAGCGGCAAGAACAAGAAAAAGAAGGAACCCAAGCGCACACCACGCTCCATCGAGGTCAGCGATGAGGACACCGCAAGGACCGTCCGCGAGACGCTCGCACGCCTCGAGAGCAAGAACCAGAACAAGCGCGGCGCCGACCACCGACGCAAGAAGCGCGACAAGGTGGCGGAAAAAGAACAGGAGCTGATAGCCGAGGCTAAGGCCGAGAGCAAAATCCTCAAACTCACCGAATTTGTCACCGTCAGCGAACTCGCTACGATGATGAACGTCGGGGTCAACCAGGTCATCGGCACCTGCATGAGCATCGGCATCATGGTGAGCATCAACCAGCGACTCGACGCCGAGACCATCAACATCGTCGCCGACGAGTTCGGCTTCAGCACCGAATATGTCAGCGCCGAGGTGCAGAACGCCATCACCGAGGAGGAGGACGACGAGAACGACCTCGTGCCACGCGCACCCATCGTCACCGTCATGGGTCATGTCGACCACGGCAAGACCTCGCTGCTCGACTACATCCGCAAGACCAACGTCATCGCGGGCGAGGCAGGCGGCATCACGCAGCACATCGGCGCCTACAACGTGGAGCTGTCCGACGGGCGGCAGATCACGTTCCTCGACACCCCAGGACACGAGGCCTTCACCGCCATGCGTGCCCGTGGTGCACAGGTCACCGATATCGCCATCATCATCATCGCTGCCGACGACTCCGTCATGCCCACCACCAAGGAGGCCATCGCTCATGCTCAGGCAGCCAACGTGCCCATGGTCTTCGCCATCAACAAGATAGACAAGCCGGGAGCCAATGCCGACAAAATCCGCGAGGACCTGGCCAACATGAACCTCCTCGTCGAGGACTGGGGAGGAAAATACCAGTGCCAGGAGATTTCCGCGAAGAAAGGCATCGGCGTTGACGACCTCCTCGAGAAAGTCCTTCTCGAGGCCGAGATGCTCGAACTCAAGGCCAACCCCAACCGCAAGGCAACGGGTTCCATCATCGAGTCGTCGCTCGACAAGGGCCGCGGCTACGTCTCCACGGTGCTCGTGTCGAACGGTACGCTCAAGGTGGGCGACATCGTCGTCGCCGGCACCAGCTACGGACGCATCAAGGCCATGTTCAACGAGCGCAACCAGCGCATCAAGACGGCAGGGCCTTCCGAGCCGGCCATCATCCTCGGTCTCAACGGAGCGCCCACGGCGGGCGACACCTTCCATATCATGGCAACCGAGCAGGAGGCGCGCGACATCGCCAACAAACGTCTGCAACTGCAGCGCGAACAGGGATTGCGCACGACCACGAAACTTGGCCTCGACGAGTTGGCACACCGCTTTGCATTGGGCGAGTTCCACGAGCTCAACATCATCGTCAAGGGCGACACCGACGGCTCCATCGAGGCACTCTCCGACTCGTTCATCAAACTCTCCACAGAGAAGGTGCAGGTCAGTGTCATCAGCAAGGCCGTGGGACAGATTTCGGAAAACGACGTCATGCTTGCATCAGCATCACGCGCCATCATCGTCGGCTTCCAGGTGAGGCCGTCGGCAGAGGCACGAAAACTCGCTGAGCGCGAGGGAGTTGAAATCAACACCTACTCCATCATCTACGATGCCATCGACGAGGTGCGCTCCACCATGCAGGGCATGCTCGACAAGGTGAAGAAAGAAGTCATCACCGCCGAGATAGAAGTCAAGCAGGTGTTCAAAATCTCCAAGGTGGGCACCGTTGCCGGCGGACTTGTCACCGAAGGCAAGGTTCACAACAAGGACAAGGCGAGAGTGGTGCGCGATGGTATCGTCATCCACACCGCACCCATCAGCGCCCTCAAGCGCTACAAGGACGATGCCAAGGAGGTGGCCACAGGACTGGAATGCGGTATCTCGCTCGTCAACTTCAACGACATCCAGGCCGGCGACATCATCGAGACCTTCATGGAAATCGAGGTGGAGCAGAAACTCTGAGATAGGTTGCAGCCACGTTAAGCAGTTCATCGCCTGATGGGTAAGAAAGAGAAGAAAATGCGGTCGTTTGCAGGACGCCTCACCTGGCGCATCGTGCTCATGATGCTCATCATCATGGGGTTGGTGGCTTGGCTCATCTATGGTGCCACCAGTGAGTTCGTTCTCGGAGCGGATGGGATGCGGCAGGAGGTTTTCCGCGATGGCTATGTGAGTGAGATGAGGCGCAATATATCCGACATCTATACCAGCACATACAACCATGTGCCGGAGATTGAGGAGAATCTCGCCAACCCCGACCGCCTGCCTGCCCTCGTCGAACGTGTCGTGAGGCTGAACCCTCAGGTGCACAGCTGCGGCATCTCATTCATCGCCGACTATTATCCGCAGAAGGGGCACTGGTACTGCCCCTATGCGGTGCGCACCGACAGCTCCCACGTCGAGACGAAAATCATCGGCGGACCTTCCCACGACTATCTGAGTGCCGGGTGGTTCAAAGAGGGCATGGAGGCTGCGAAGACCCTTTGGTCCAAGCCCTTCTTCGATGGCACCGATTCCGTGGCGCCGCTGGTCTCATGCCTCTTTCCCATTCACGACCGCACGGGGCGGACGGTGGCGGTGCTGGGGTCCGACATGTCGCTCGAATGGCTCGCCAAGAAGATGAGGTGGACCGACTGGGAGACCTTCTCGCAGGAATGGGTCTCTCCGAGCAGGGAGGTTGTAGAGAAGTATCAGAACAATGACCTTGACTTCGATGGCGAAAAACTGAGCAAATACAAGCCCTACAGTTTCCTCATCAACAGCGATGGCACATATCTCGTGCATCCCGACCGCCAGCGCATCATCAACAAAAACATCTACGATGATGTCAAGGCGACTCCCGACACCGCCGACGATTATGTCGTCAGGCAGATGGTGGCGGGCAAAAAGGGTTATTATGGCCAGCAGATCGACGAAATGCCTGAGGCGGTCTCGTTCGACGGCAAACCCATGTATGTCTTCTATGCTCCGGTCAAATTCACCGACTGGTCGCTGGCACTTGCTGTCCCCAAGACAAGCTTGGATAAGATAAGTATCTTTGTGGGACTTGTCTTGTTGCTGTTCATCGCCATCGGTCTCCTCGCCGCCTTCCTCGTCAGCCGTGTGGTCATCAGGCGGGCTGTCAAACCGCTCAAGCAGCTCGCGCTCTCTGCCGATGAGGTGGCGAAGGGCAATTTCAGCACCTCTCTGCCTGTCATCAGGCACCACGACGAGGTGGGCGTGCTGCGCGACTCGTTCGATGGCATGCAGCAGTCGCTCACCAAATATGTCGAGGAACTCAAACATACCACTGCCTCAAAAGCGGCCATTGAGAATGAACTTCAGGTGGCTCACGACATACAGATGGGCATGCTGCCCAAGATCTTTCCGCCTTATCCCGAGCGCAGCGACATCGAGGTGTTTGGCTCGCTGAACCCCGCCAAGGAGGTAGGCGGCGACCTCTTCGACTTCTATATCCGCGACAATCAGCTGTTCTTCTGCATCGGCGACGTGTCGGGCAAGGGGGTGCCAGCCTCGCTGGTGATGGCCGTCACACGTACCCTTTTCCGCAACATCACGGCCCACATGTTGGAGCCCGACCGTATCATCACTGCTCTCAACGATACTTTGTCTGACAGCAACGATACGTGCATGTTCGTCACCCTTTTCCTGGGCGTCCTCGATCTGAGTGATGGCACACTGCGCTATTGCAATGCAGGCCACGACGAGCCGATGCTCATCGGTGATGATGTGAGTATGCTGCCTTGCGATTCCAATGTGCCCCTTGGTGTGGTGCCGGGATGGACTTTCAGTGGTCAGACCACCCACATTGAGCCCCAGACCACCATTTTCCTCTATACCGACGGACTCACTGAGGCCGAGGATGTGTCCCACGCCCAATTCGGCATCGACCGAGTGGAAGCCGTGGCCCGAACAATATCTTCGGGCGAACACCGTAGCCCCAAGGATATAGTAGGCGGAATGACTGATGCTGTGAAGGCTTTCGTACGCGAGGCCGATCCAAGCGACGACCTGACGATGCTGGCCGTCAAATATATGAAAACCAATGGACAAAAATAAAGATAAGGACAAGGATAAGGACAAGCGCACCGAGTCGGGTGAGCCGTTAGACGGCAACGAGTTGGTGCGCCGCATTGCAGAGCAGAAATATGAGTTTGGCTTCACCACCGACATCCACACCGAGATCATCGAGAAAGGTCTCAACGAAGATGTGGTGAGGCTCATCTCGCAGAAAAAAGGAGAGCCAGAGTGGCTCCTCGAATTCCGCCTCAAGGCATTCAGATACTGGACGACACTGCAGCAGCCCACATGGGGGCATGTCCATCTGCCCGACATCGACTATCAAGCCATCTCCTACTATGCCGACCCGATGGCTCGCAAGCCACAAAACAAGGAGATTGACCCTGAGTTGGAAAAGACATTCGACAAACTGGGCATCCCACTCGAGGAGCGTCTCGCGCTCAGCGGCACGGCGGTCGACGCCATCATGGACTCCGTTTCGGTGAAGACCACTTTCAAGGAGAAACTTGCCGAGAAAGGCATCATTTTCTGTTCCATTGGCGATGCCGTGAAGCAGCACCCCGACCTCGTCCGTCAGTATCTGGGCAGCGTGGTGCCCTATCGCGACAACTACTTCGCTGCGCTCAACAGCGCCGTCTTCAGCGACGGCTCGTTTGTCTATATCCCCAAAGGGGTGCGCTGCCCCATGGAGCTCAGTTCCTATTTCCGCATCAATGCACGCAACACGGGGCAGTTTGAGCGAACGCTCATCATCGCCGACGACGACTCCTATGTGAGCTATCTCGAGGGATGCACTGCGCCCATGCGCGACGAGAACCAGCTCCATGCCGCCATCGTCGAAATCATCGTCGCCAACCATGCCGAGGTGAAATACTCCACCGTGCAGAACTGGTATCCGGGCGACGAGAACGGCCGCGGAGGCGTGCTCAACCTCGTCACCAAGCGGGGCGACCTGAGGGGCGAGGGTGCAAAACTGTCGTGGACGCAGGTGGAGACGGGCAGCGCCATCACATGGAAATACCCCTCATGCATCCTCCGGGGCGACCACTCGCAAGCCGAATTCTACAGCGTCGCTGTCACCAACCACCACCAGGAGGCCGACACGGGGACGAAAATGATCCATATGGGGAAACAAACCAAATCGACCATCATCTCCAAGGGCATCTCGGCAGGACACTCACAGAACTCCTACCGCGGACTGGTGAGAGCCACGGCAAATGCCGAGGGAGCACGCAACTACTCCTGCTGCGACTCGCTCCTCCTTGGCTCGAAATGCGGTGCCCACACCTTCCCCTATATGGACATCCACTGCGACACTGCCATCGTCGAGCACGAGGCCACAACGTCGAAAATCAGCGAGGACCAGCTCTTCTATTGCAACCAAAGGGGCATTCCCACCGAACAGGCCGTAGGGCTCATCGTCAACGGATATGCCAAGGAAGTGCTCAACAAGCTGCCCATGGAGTTTGCGGCCGAGGCACAGAAGCTGCTTTCCGTCACACTCGAGGGAACGGTGGGCTAACCTTCCTCCGTTGCTCCTCTGCTGCACCGCAGCAGCCACACATCGCTCTCAGAATAGGAAAAACAATAATCATGCAAGAACACAACAAAGGATTCATCTATTTCATCTGCCTCGTTGCAGCCATGGGCGGTCTGCTCTTCGGCTACGACTGGGTGGTGATTGGCGGTGCCAAACCATTCTACGAGGTGTATTTCGGCATCAGCGAATCTCCGCTGCTCCAGGGCGTTGCGATGACAACAGCCTTGGTGGGATGCCTGGTGGGCGCCATGCTGGCCGGAGCGGCAGCCGACAAATATGGCAGGAAGCCGCTTCTCATGGTCGCTGCCGTGCTCTTCACCGTCTCCGCCATCGCCACAGGACTATTCGACGACTTCAACCTCTTCAATATCGCCCGCCTCGTGGGGGGAGTGGGCATCGGAGTCGCCTCTGCGCTCGCACCGATGTACATCGCCGAGGTCAGCCCAGCAAGCATAAGGGGGCGGATGGTGAGCCTCAACCAGATGACCATCGTCCTGGGAATTCTCGGGGCTCAGGTCGTCAACATGCTCCTGGCAAAAGACACGTCGATAGCTGAGAACCTGATTTGGAATGAGGAATGGGGATGGAGATGGATGTTCTGGGCTGAGACGCTGCCTGCTGCCCTGTTCCTTGTCATGAGCTTCTTCATACCCGAGAGTCCTGTGTTTCTGAGGATGAAGCAGGCACCGAGGGGCGAAGGGAAGAAAAGCGAGGCCCGGCTGAGCGAACTCTTCACCCACAAATACGCCAAGGTGCTGGTTCTCGGACTGATTATCGCCGTGTTCCAGCAGTGGTGCGGCACCAATGTCATCTTCAACTATGCACAGGAGATTTTCGTGGGTGCAGGCTTCGATGTCGACGGCATGTTCATCAACATCGTCATCACCGGCATCGCCAATGTGGTGTTCACCATCGTGGCTCTCTATACGATAGAGAAATGGGGACGGCGAACCCTCATTCTCCTCGGAGCAGGAGGACTGGGACTGATATACCTCACTCTCGGAACATGCTACTTCCTGGGCATGACCGGCATTCTGATGGTGGCGCTCGTCGTGGCTGCCATCTCGGTCTATGCCATGACCCTCGGCCCTGTGACATGGACCTTGCTGGCAGAGATTTTCCCCCACCGCATAAGGGGCATCGCCATGGCCACCTGCACCTTCGCCCTCTGGGTGGGATGCTGCACCCTCACATTCTCATTCCCGTCGATGAATGCTGCGCTGGGCAGCAGCGGCACCTTCTGGATTTACAGTGCCATCTGCATCTGCGCCTTCTGCTTCCTCTATCGCAACTGTCCGGAAACCAAGGGGAAAAGCCTCGAACAGCTCGAACAGGAGTTGGTCAAAGAGCAGTAAGCAGCATCTGGCTGTTGGCTATCCCGCAGCACTCTGCAGCACAGATAAGTAGGTGAACAAAATTACCTACTTATAAGAACACCTTAAACCCAAATAACTCAGAATATGGTAAAAGCATGGAGAGAGTTGGTCACCATACCAACTTACGAGGTGGGAACACCCGAGAAGAACCCGATGTTCCTGGAAAAAAGGGTCTATCAGGGGTCGAGTGGCGTGGTATACCCCTACCCCGTCATCGAGTCGATATCCGATGTGAAGACCGACAAGGAATATCTCGCCATCTGGCTCGAGAATGAATATATCAAGGTCATGGTGCTTCCCGAACTGGGCGGCCGTGTGCAAATGGCCTACGACAAAATCGCGCGTCGGCACTTCGTATACTACAACCATGTCATCAAGCCCGCCCTTGTGGGGCTGGCAGGCCCTTGGATTAGCGGAGGCATCGAGTTCAACTGGCCCCAGCACCACCGCCCGTCGACATTCATGCCCGTCGACACGAGCATCGAGGAGAATGCCGACGGTTCGGTGACGGTATGGGTGAGCGAGATGGAGAGGATGTTCCACCAGAAGGGGGCGGCGGGCTTCACGCTCCGGCCCGGATGTGCCTATCTCGAAATCCATGGCAGGCTCTACAACCGCACCGACGTGCCTCAGACCTTCCTCTGGTGGGCCAACCCTGCCGTGGAAGTGAACGATGCCTACCAGAGCGTCTTCCCGCCCGACATCAATGCCGTCTTCGACCATGGCAAGCGGGCGGTGTCGTCGTTCCCCATTGCTACCGGCACTTACTACAAGATGGACTACTCGGCTGGCGTCGATATCTCCAACTACAAGAACATCTACGTGCCGACAAGCTATATGGGCGTGAACTCACGCTTCGATTTCGAGGGCGGATACGAGAACGACAGCCATGCCGGCATGCTGCACGTCGCCTCGCACCACGTCTCACCTGGCAAGAAACAGTGGACATGGGGCAACGGGGACTTCGGAAGGGCATGGGACCGAAACCTCACCGACGAAGTCGACGGCGACAACACCGCACCTGACAACATCGCACCTCATTTCCCCTTCTCGGCGCTCAGTTCACAGTTAAAGGCCGGTTTCAGACCTTATATCGAACTGATGGCGGGGGTGTTTACCGAGAACCAACCCGACTTCAGCTGGCTGATGCCTTACGAGGAGAAGCGGTTCGTGCAGTATTTCATGCCCTACCGAGAAATCGGAGTGGTGAAGCAGGCTTCCAAAGACCTCATCTTCAATATCGATGACCTTGGCGATGGCTCCGTCTGCTTCAAAGTATTCGCCACAAGCAAGCAGGAGGTATCCATAGTGCTGCACAACGACAATGGCGAGGTCTATTACCAGAAGGAGCTGACACTCTCGCCCGAGGAGGTGCTGGTGGAAAACGTGGAGGTCAAGGGAACTGCTTTCGGCGAGCTGACGTTCGAGATTACGAAAGACTTCACCTACGGACGGCGCACCGTGCTGTGCTGGCATGCCGAGCCCGACGAGATACGCCCCATCCCCGACAGCGCCGAGGCGGCACTCACACCCGGGGAGGTGAAGACCAACGAGCAGCTCTATCTCACCGGACTACACCTGGAGCAATACCGCCATGCCACCTGGAGCCCCGTCGACTACTACGAGGAGGCGCTTAGGCGTGACCCCAACGACATACGCTGCCTGAATGCGCTCGGCCTGTGGCTTATCCGGAAAGGGCGCTTCGACAAAGCGGAGGACTACCTGCGGAAAGCCGTAAGGCTCATCACCAAGCGGAACCCCAACCCCTATGACGGCGAACCTATCTACAACCTCGCGCTCGCGCTCAAATACCAGGGAAAGATGGACGAGGCATACGAGCGGTTCTGGAAAGCCACATGGAACAAGGCATGGGTGGATGCTGCTGCCTTCGAGGCCGCCAAAATCAGCACCATGCAGGGGCGCTACGACGACGCGCTCGACGAAATCAACCTCTGTCTGAACAACAACTGGCTCAACCACAAAGCCCGTGCCCTGAAAACGACCATCCTACACAAAATGGGTAAGGATGAGGAGGCGCTCAAACTCATCGAAGAGTCGCTGCAGTGCGACCCGTTCAACTATGGCTGCCGCTATGAGAAATGGCGCATTGGCCACGAGAAGAACGATGCAGCGGCTGCAGCGGTGCTGAGCGAGATGCTGGAGATGATGCATGGCTTGCCCAACAACTACGACGAGGTGGCGCTCGACTACTGTGCCGCCGGTCTTTACGACGAGGCCATCGGCCTATGGCAACTCGCCATCGACAACAAGGCTGCCTCGCCCATGACATTCTATTACACGGGATGGGCAAAGCTGCGCAAAGGCGATGCCGTGGAGGCCAACGACTGGTTTGAGAGGGCTGAGCAGCAGGCGCCGGATTATTGCTTCCCCAACCGCCTGGAAGACGTGCTGGCACTCAATGCGGCCATCGTCATCAACCCCGACGGCGCACATGCTCCTTATTTCCTCGGATGTCTCTTCTATGCCGCACGGCAATACGACCTCGCCATCGCCAACTGGGAGCTCTCAGCAAAGCTCAACCCCTTCTACCCCACCGTTTGGCGCAACCTCGCCCTCGCGAGATTCAATAAGCAAGACCGCCAGCAAGAGGCTCTGCAGTATATGGAGCAGGCTTTCCATCTCGACGAGAGCGACGCTCGTGTGCTCATGGAGCTCGACCAACTCTACAAACGTCTGCATAAGCCCCACGACATGCGCCTCGGCTTCCTGCAACAATTCCCCCAGCTCATCAAGCGGCGCGACGACCTCGTCCTGGAGGAAATCACACTGCTCAACCAAACCGGGCACTACGAGGAGGCCATGAAAAAACTGGATGCACATACCTTCCATCCATGGGAGGGGGGCGAGGGAAAGGTCTCGGCTCAATACCAGATATGCCGCGTGGAACTGGCCAAAAAGGCTATCGCTGACAAGGAATACAACAAGGCCATAGGGTGGCTCAAAGAATGCCTCGAATACCCGCCACATCTCGGCGAGGGAAAACTCTATGGGGCACAGGAAAACGACTTCTATTTCCTGCTCGGCATCGCTTATGATGCGCTTGGAGAAGAAGATAAGGCTCGGCAATGCTGGGAGGAGGCTACAAAAGGTCCGCAGGAGCCCGCTGCTGCCATGTACTACAACGATGCCAAACCCGACAAAATCTTCTACCAGGGCATGGCACTCCGAAGGCTGGGGCGCGAGGACGAGGCGCACGGGCGGTTCTACCGCCTCATCAACTATGGCAAGCAGCACCTCTTCGAGAAACAGGTGATGGACTACTTCGCCGTGTCATTGCCCGACCTCCTCATCTGGGACGATTCTCTCGACACCAAGAACATCATTCACTGCAAATACATGCTCGCTCTCGGATACTATGGCATGGGCGACACAGCACACGCCATGAGGTATCTCAGCGAAGTGGAGGCTCTCGACAACAACCACCAGGGCATACAGCAACTGCGGTCGCTTATCGAGTTCCTCGGATAAATTGGGCCGTCCGTGCTTTATCTACAACCCACCGCCATTAACTATCCTATATTCCTTATTATATGAAAGCAAGCGGAGACCCCGAATTCATCGGAGCCTCCGCCTTTTCATGGCTATCGCCGTAACTGACTTTTAGTGCCAGATCTGCTGTTGCTTCGGGTCAACATACATTCCCGTAGAATACTGGAAGAATGCCAGATTGTTGTTGATAAACTTGGAGATGGCTTTCTTGCACTTGGTGGTGAATGCCTTCTTGTTGAACTTTGTGGTTGCCACGCTCTCATACTGAGCAACAGTCATTGGGGTTACGTTCATTGTCTTCATAATCGTATTTTTTTATTGTTTATTGTTCTGCTGTTTTCACTCCAACAGGTCTTTCATTGTTAATTTTCAATTGTTAATTTTCAATCTTCAATCTTCAATTGTTAATTTTCAATTTTCAATTTTCAATTGTTTTTTCTGCCTGTCTTTGTTTTTTTCTGATGCAAAGGTAAGGCGGTTTTCATCACCCCGAAAAATTTTTACCGAAATATTGTTCAAAAGAGAACGACAGCTGCCGCCAAATCCGGCAAAATAACAAAAACGCTGTTGAAACTGTCGCAAAGCCCCCATTAGGATACTGAAAATGAAAGCACGAAAATCCCGCCCCCTACAGAAAGTATTTATCTTTCGAACTTATCCGTAGGCTCTTAGCTCGTCTAAGACCGAAAAAACAAACCATCCCCCCACACCACCGTAGGGTCTTAGCTTGTCTAAGACCGTAAAAACAGAAAGCCATCCCCCAACGCCACCGTAGGGTCTTAGCTCGTCTAAGACCGTAAAACAGAAAGCCATCCTTGTAACCGGTAACTTTGCATCGTTGTTTTTGGTAAAGTAAAATCACCCTGTTTTGATTATGTCGAGCGCAACGGCGGCCCGAAGGGCCAACCTGCTCTCAGCCCAGGGCAACGCCCTGGGTTTTTATTCGCATGCTAACTTTTCGCCCTGAAAGGGCATAAGAAATTGATTATAAGGCTTTTGCCCCTTCAGGGCGACATTATTTCTTTCGATTTAAAACCCAGGGCGTTGCCCTGGGCTAAGAGCGTGTTGCCCCGTTGGGGCGCCGTTGCTCTCGACATATTTCTTGAGAAATTCGAACCTACAACAATATGTTCGAAAACCATCCCCCCACACCACCGTAGGGTCTTAGCTCGTCTAAGACCGAAAAAACAAACCATCCCCCCACACCACCGTAGGGTCTTAGCTCGTCTAAGACCGAAAACGAAAGCCATTCTGTAGGAGCGCGTGATCTCCGAGCACGCGAAACGCCCATCCACTCCTTATTATATAGGCTGGAGCGCGGGATCCCCGCCAATAGTGTCCCCGCCAATAATGTCCGAACTCATCGTATAGAGACACGATGAGTTCGAAAGAAAAACACGCACGCTATTTTCGCCTTTCACAGCGATTACAACATCACGTGTATCTGGAAAGCAATTCCTCGGCACGCCGTCTCACTTCCTGTCGGACATACGCTGGACTGACGACCTCTGCCTCGCCTCCCATCGACAGCACCTCTTTGATGAAATCGTAAGTAGGAGCCACCAGCAATTCAAAGATAGAATAATCTTTGTGCCACTCCACCTCTTTCTGCGACGGATGCAAAGGCAGAGAACGCAGGTACTCACGCCGATGGTTGATGTCATAGACCTTCAGGCAAATCGTCTCCACATCATATTCTTCCGGTTCCACGATGATGCCAAAGGCACTGGAAAAATATTTTCTTGCGGAGAACCCCCTCGGCATCTTGAATGTGGCATCCGTCTGTTCCAATTTCACGATACGGTCCAGCGCATAGCGGCGAATACGTCCTTGGTTGGTCAGTTCTGGCGGCTCCTCCCCTACCGGCTCATTCTCCATCACGCCAATGACATACCACCGCTGACGGAACACACGGGCGCAATAGGGCTCCAGCCGCACTTCGCGCGGCTCTTCGTCAAAATAGTCCTGATAAGTCATTGCCAACACACGGATCGCCTTCATGGCCTTCAGCACCACCAGCAGGTATTCGTTGCCCGACGGGATGTCTTCATACACCACCCGTTCACGCAGTCCACGGCTGTCCTGCAGGAGTCCGTTCACAGCGAAAGCCGATAGCAAGCTGTCCTTCACCCTGTCGTTCTCCAGCCAGTCACGCTGCACGATGCGGTAGCGGTATCCATTGCGTGCATCCGATGAGATGTCGATGTTGAATGTCTCCTCTATCGCTCTCAGACAGTCGGCAAAAGTTCTCTTGGGCAGCGATGTGCCCTGGATGTTCTGCGAGCTTTGCTCCCATCGCTCAGCAAACTCCTTGTAGGTCAGTCCCTGCGGGTTCTGATACAGTTCGCTGAGTATCCAGATATGTCTGCGTAAATAGTCTTTCATGCCTGCAAAGATACGAAATATGTTGAAATTTCACTATCATATAACAAAATTGTGGAGTTTGGGAGTTTGGGTGTTTGGGAGTTTAGACATTAGCACTAAAGCCTAAAGCCACACTTGTTAATTTTGCTTCGGATGGCAAATCCGAAGCGAGACTCCTATTTGCCTACGAAGCGCTGTCCTTCCGGCATAAGCTTATGATTTTCTTCTTTTCAAGCTTGCAATCGCTTTTTTGGCAAAATAGTTCAGCATATAAACGATTCCGATGCAAAGTTCATATCCGAAAAAGAACAGGAAAAAACCAGCAAGTCTTCCCCCTCCTACCAAGGAGCCGTAAACAGCCAGTTTTTCATTCACGCGATGCCAAGCTCCAATTTCAATGAAAAGGACTGTCAAGAGAATCACCACACATACTCCAACAGCGACAATGATTATTCTTTCTTTCTTATTGCTCATATTATAGTTGTTTTTAAGGTGGGTTCTATAAATTAGCTTTGCATTGCTTTTAGACTATTTTCGAGCAGATTTACTTTCAAGGCCGAAGGGGCGTAGCGGACTACGTTCCAAGGACTTGGAAGGGAAGATGCCGGAAAGAGGCAAAAACAAGAAAAGATAATTCATAGAGAATTTATTAATTGATAGAACACACCTGAAATGATTACCGACTGCAAAAATAGAGCGTGGCTATGCGAAATTCCCGCATAGCCACAACAAATATTTGATAGTCTGCCTGTTTTAGCTACTTCAAGTCAAGGAACCGGCTGATCACCTTGTACCGAATGATTTTCGTTTTACGGTCTTAGACGAGCTAAGACCCTACCAATAAGTTCGAAAGAATATGCCTTCTGTAGGTGATTCGCGAGTTCGGAGAGCCGCGCTCTTATGGTATGTTCGTTGATTTTCGCGGCCAAAGGCCGAAAGCAACGGCGGCCCGAAGGGCCAAACTGGTTGAGTTCGGAAGAAGCATTTTTTGCCTTTACGAACTGTTGTTGGTAAGACCAAGGAGAATTATTCTTTCAGTTTCAGGATATCCTCGGTGAGGTCCTTGGTGGTGTATTTCCCGTCAGTCAGTCTTTCGACCAATGCCTTGATTTCGCCGGCAATGAAGGAAAAATCGATATCCTGAGGAACCTCGCCTGTCGTCTCATCGGCGATGAGTTCTATCCATTCCATCGGTTGGTCATTGGCCGAGACACGCTCCTTGTAATACCATTTACCCTCCATGAAGATGTAATAGTACAATTCTGGTATGTCTCCTTCAAGCGATGCAAACATATAGGGCCGGTTGTGTGGCCACTGCTCACCACATTCGGTGTAAGAAGTGTCGAACGAGGTCCGGTCGCCCTGAAGGATATATCTCAGCACCGATTCATAGTCGGTCAGTTTCGCCCTGTTGAAAAAGAAATCTTTAGCCATGTCGGGAGAGCCGCCATGATGGCAATACACTTCCATATAAGGATATTCCTCCTTGGTTTTCAGGAAATGAATATCATCATACGTCAATTCCTTGTTCAGGTCTTTCTCCTTCAACTTGATGGCAATATTACATCTGGTACTCATAGGATTGTTATTTTAGGGGGTTCTTGAATTTTTTGGGGAGTTTGGGAGTTTAGACATTAGTTTGATAGTGCACGGTCCGCGACTTTCGGATTTCAATCGGCGCAGCCGAAATCAATCTTCAATTTTCAATTTTCAATCTTCAATTTTCAATATTAAAGCATCTTTTTGAAGAACTCCAGCACCCGTTGCTGTGCCTTCAGTGGACAGCTGTGCGGGATGTCCCAAATCTCCGTTTCCAGGCGTTCTTCGGCTCCCTGCGACCGCCAAGTGTCGTGCATGTAGTCGAAGGCTTTCTGCACCCCGGCGACAGGGAACAGTTTGTCTTGAGAGCCGTTGATGAAGAGCATCGCCTTGGGGCATGCCATACTGGCGATATGCGGGTAGTCCATCCAGCGGCGCAGGCCGGGGAAGCAGTTGGCAAAGCCGCCGTTCTCCGTCCGCTTGTATTTGAAGCTCATCTGCTCATCGGTGGTCACCATCCAGCAGATGGCCGTCCCCACTTTGATGCGGTCGGAAAGCGCCGATAGCATCCATGCGCGATAAGCCCCCATGGAACAGCCGGTGCAGCCTATCCTCGACGCATCCACCTCGGGCATTGAGGCGAGGTATTCCGTCGCCGCGATGTCGTCGTAGGTCATGTAGGCCGACAGGTCGATGCCATACATCATCATGTTGCCGGCAATCATATCGTAGCGGTCGCGGTTGGGTCCCTCCATCTGTCCGCGTTCGCCCCACATCGGAGCGTCGGCAGAGAAGACCACGTAGCCATTGCGGGCCAGGAAGTCACCCATGTACTGTCCCTCGTAGAGGTTGGCGACCCACTCATCGGCATCCTTGATGACCAAGGAGTCCTCGCAGGCCAGTGGCCGAATCATCTTCTCCTTGCCGATGAACAGATGGGCACCGTGGTCGTGCAGGGCGTTGACGGCGGGGAAAGGTCCCTTGCCGTCGGGGATGAGCACATAGGCCGGAACGGTGTAATAGCGGCTGAGGCGGATCTCAATTTTTCGTGCCTTGTAGCCCTCGCGCTGCTCCTCGCAAAGCACCTTCACGTCGTAGCCGGAGGCAGGCGGTGGCGGAGGAGCCAGCATACAGTCGAACACTTTCTGCCGGGCCACGCGGCGCCACTCGTCAAAGTCGTGGATATCGCTGTTGCCCCATGCCAGCGGAAAGGTGAAATCTGCTATCAGCGAGTCGGCATACACTGGCAGGTTGCGGCGGAACTCATACTTCTCCCGTTTCTGGGCTGAGGCACCGCCGGCGCACAACAGCAGCAAGGCCAACCAGCCATAGCACATGGCTTTTTCCATCATATCGTTTCTTCGCATCAACATTTAGGGATGGGTGTTATATCATTTCCGTGAGGAAGAAGGTAGTTGAGCTTTAGCCTGACTCGGAGCAGCTGTTTCTGCGTCCTTCACCGCTTCCACCATTTCTTTCTTTTGAGGGTTGTTTTCTTTCGTCTTCCCTTTGTTCATGAAGAATACTACACCGCCCGCCAATAGGGCAAGCGCCAGGAGTCCAATGATGGCATACAGCCACCTATTGGAACCGCCATGCAGAGCAGTGTCTTGCTGTGTGGGGCATCCACATTGAGGACACGCTGTAGCCTGGTCTGAAATCATCCGGCCACATTCTTTGCATTTGATAAGTGCCATAGTTGATTGGATATTGGTTCGACAAGACGAGTCACTGAAAGTTCGCGCCCATCGCCGGTTTGTCTATTCGAGCACAAAGATATAAAAAGAAATGGGCAAATCACCCGAAATCTCAAAAAAAGTGGTAATTTTGCGGCATGTCTTTCCTTACCCGCACCTATCCTTTCAGACAGAGCAAGCACTGGCTGAGAGACAGCATCGCCTACGGTGTTGTCCTTTGGGCGATACTCTATCTGCTGCAGCCCTTTGGCTTCAGCATGTATAGGGGGAACAAATGCTTGACAGCGGCGATTTTCGGCCTTGTCACTTCCGGCTGCTATGCTTTCTATGGATGGGCTGTGTTGAACCCCCTATTTCAGCATGTCAAGCCCTGGCGCATCTGGCACAACGCCTGCACTGTGCTCGGCCTCATCCTGTTTATTGCCATCTGCAATTTCCTCTTGTTCTCATTCATCTTCCACTTCCCCATCAAGCCCAGGTTTTTCTTCATGTTCCTCTACTGGACGGCGATCATCGGCATCATCCTGACCACAGCATCCACTGGCATAGCCTACAACCGCTTCCTGAGAGACCAGATGGAAACGCTGCTGAACAAGACCACCGAGGAGCAGAAAGACATCCTCATCACCATCCACGATACCAACGTCAGGGCCGACGACCTCTGTATCCCCATCAACGACCTCCTTTATCTGGAGGCCCGGAAAAACAATGTGTCGGTGTGCTATATGCAAGAAGGAAAGCCGACATACAAGGAGGTGCACACCACCCTCACTGCCGTGATAGAGGAGTTGAACGACTACCAGAACATTTTCCAGTGCCACCGCTCATTTGTGGTGAATGTGAACAACATCACTTCGGCCCGGGGCAACTCCAACGGCTATCAATTGATGCTCGCGACATGCCCCGACGTCATCCCCGTTTCCCGCGCCTATGTGCCTCGGCTAAAGGCTTTTATCGCTTAGTCATTCGTCATTTTTCTTAGTCACTCGTCATCCGCCATAGCTTTCCGTCAGCAGTTTTAGCTGTCGGTCACGGGAATTTGGTGGGTTCGGATTCTTGCCTTACATTTGCGGCATGAAACAACGACTCACACCCACCATCATCCTGTTGGCAGCAGCCTGCAACCTGGCTGCACAGACCATCATTTCGGGCGCTGTCACCGACGGAAAGGAACCGCTCGCCGGCGCCAACATCTTTATTATGGGCACCATCGAAGGATGCCTCACCGACTCCCTCGGGGCATTCTCGTTCACCACATCGAAATCGGGCGGGGCGACGCTGAAAGCCACCTACATCGGATACGATGACTACACCCTGACGGCCGATGTGGAACAGATGCACCATCTCACGCTGCGGATGAGCGAGCGCGCCACTGCCATCGACGAGGTGGTCGTCACGGCAAGCACCTTCAGTTTCGGCAAGAGCGAGAACTTCAAGACGATGGACGCACTCGACGTGGTGATGGCAGGCAACTCATGCGGCGACATCGTGGCGGCACTGCAGACACTCCCGGGCACGCAGAAAGTGGGGGAAGACGGGAAACTCTACGTCAGAGGGGGAGAGAGCACGGAATGCCAGACGTTCGTCAACGGCATGCATGTGCTCGTGCCCTACACCACACAAACCGAGAACTCCCCGTCGCGGGGGCGCTTCTCACCCTTCCTGTTCAAAGGCATCAACTTCTCACTGGGCGGCTACAGCGGAGAGTACGGACAAGCACTCTCGGCAGTGCTGCCGATGGAGACGACCGACATGGCGACATCCGACAAATGCGGCGTGAGCGCATCGCTGGTGGACTGGAATGTGGGCGGCACCAAGGCTTACAGCCACAGCAGCCTGTCGTTCAATGCCGCCATGACCAGCATGGCTCTCTACGACCGCCTCTTCTCGCAGCGCCTCGACTTCACACGTCCCTACCGGAAACTGTCGGGCGAGGCACAATACAAAAGAGAGTTCTCCACCAAGGGCGTGGTGAAATCGTATGTGGGATATGACCTGACTTCCGTGGGACTGCACACCGATGGCCGCGACCTCTCGCTCAAGGAGCACAACATCTATGCCAACATCACCCACAAGATGGCGGTAGGCCGCGGATACTCGCTCTTCACCGGCGTGGCCAACTCCTCGGTCTTCAGCGACATCGACGGGGCACAGGTTCCGGGCGACCATTACCACAACTTCCGCAATGAAGTCCACCTGAAAGCCGAGCTACGCAAGGTGTGCTCTGAGGTGCTGAAGGTGTCGGCTGGCATGGAGGACTATGTGCGCCACAGCACATTGACGTACGAGGACACAGGATACCATCTCGGTTACAACATACTCGCCGCTCACGCCGATGCCCAGTGGAGGGTCTTCCCCCGCCTGTTTCTCAACATGTCGGCACGGGCTGAAATGATGCGTACCGACTGGCTGCTCATGCCCAGGATGACGCTGACCTACATCCCCAGCAGCCACCTGCAATTCTCGCTCGTGGCAGGACGGTACAGCCAGACCGCATCCGACGACTGCTTGGCGAAGAGCCGCGACGCACTGGGGCAGAGCACTGCCGACCATGGCATCCTCTCGATGCAGTATACGACGAAGGGCACCCTCCTGCGTATCGAACCTTATTGGAAAAGATACCACCGCCTGCCGCTGATGGAGAACGGCATCTATCAGCCCCACGGCGACGGCACCAGCCGAGGGGTGGATGTGTTCTTCGAGAACCACTCGCTCGTCAGGAACCTGACCACCACACTTTCCTACTCATACAACGATTCCGAACGGCTCCACCTCGACTACACGGTGCGGCGCATGCCCGACTATGCCTCTCGCCACAACCTCACGCTGACGGCAAAATATGGCATCGGGAAGACCATCATCGGCCTGTCGGGGTCCTTTGCCAGCGGAAGGCATTTCCCCACCGGCACCACACCCCATTACAACAGTTTAGACGTCAACGTCACCTATCTGCTGCACCCCAAAGTCATCGTCTACACCTCGCTGAACAACATTCTCGGACGCACCAACATCTTCCGCTTCGACGGCAATGGCTGCCCCGTCACGGCTTCACGCGACAGATTCTTCTATATCGGTATTTTCGTTTCACTAAAAAACAATAAAGCTTATGACATCTCAAACTTTTAAGCACCACGTGCTGACCATCGTCATGTTTTTCATGGCATCAGTGAACATTCACGCACAGGAGACTTCGATGGACATGCTCATCGGCCAGTCGCTCTCCAAACTCCAACAGCCCACGCCAGAGGCTTACCTCAACTGCATTGCGGAACTGAAGCGCATCGACGCCATGTTTCCCGACAGCGTCCAGCCCAAGTATCAGACTGCCTTGCAATGCCTCGTCTTCTCGGTAACGAACCCACACGCCGCACAGACAGAAAACCTGCTGGCAGAAGCGGAACAGGCCATCACCCGGATGGAGGAGATGACACTGTCCGACCCGTCGGATGTCTGCACACTCCGCGGCTTCCTCTACATGGTGCGCATCGTGCAGGACCCCGCACGAAACGGCCAGCGTTATTACATCGACGTGATGCAGAACTTCGAAAAGGCGCTGAAGCTGAATCCTAACAACCAACTCGCCCAACAACTCCAGCAGAAATTCTTCGAGGGGATGGAGCAAAACCGGAAGAAATAAGTAGAGGTGTGTTAACCACCTAAAAAAATCGTGCGTCACGTTCCGGCGATATCGCGGAAAGTGGCGCACGATGATTTTAATGGCTCTCTACGAAGGAGAGAGATGGGGTTTCTTACTTAACCAGAACCTTTCTGCCGTTGTTGATGACGATGCCCTTGTAGCCCTTGGACACGCGCTGGCCGGCGATGTTGTAGGTGACGGTAGGAACAGTGCTGTTGTTCACCACGCTGCTGATGCCAGTGCCATCATTGAACATTTCAGGATTACCGCCAAGAACCTTCACGAAGAAGTTCTCAGAACCAGTCTGGTTGATGAGTGACTCTGTGCCATCCTCAAGTTTCCAGACAATGTCCTTGAGCTCATAGGTATTGGCATCCTTGATTTCCGACAAGTTGAAGGCGATGGACTGCAAGTTCTTCAAGAAGCCACCGTCTGCCATTGTGCCGTCGCACTCAGCAGGAACAGTGAATGTAGCATTGAAGTCCTGCCATTCCTCAGTGAAGTTCACGTCGCCGATGGCAGCCCAGTGAATGTAGTTGCCTGGCATCTCATGGCTCTGTGTAGAAGCCTTTGCAGGGATAGCGCTCTTGTACTTGAACTGGACTATGGTCGTCTCACCAGCGGCAAGAGGACGGTTGGCAACAATCCAGAACTGGTTGTCCCAAGCCTGGCCTGTACCACCTTCTTGCTCGGCATTGGTGAAGTCTCTCTCAAGTGCATTGATGGTCACAACTGTTGGGTTGGGATTGATTTCGGGTTTCTCAATGATGTCGCCCTCGAGCATCTCGAATGCCATCTTTTTGTAAGCATCGTCAAGATAGACCTTCCAGATACCAGCACCAGGCAGGTTCAGCTTAGCAAGGCTGGCAGGGGTGTAGTCGAGCCATTTTTCGGGATTGTTCTCGATTTCGCCAGCAGGCTTAAGTGTTGCGCCCTTGAAGGCAGCGTCATTACCACGAATGGTGGAAATCATGATCTGAGAGACATACGACTTCTTATCACCTACAGTAGCGACATAGAAGCCATCTTCTTCGCTATACTCAAATTGAGTTGCATTGTCGAGGTCATAGTCAATACCCTCACTTGGGTTGGCACCGGCAACGAAGTAACCCTCGTCAAGTTTCATGTGCTGCCATGAGAGGTCGTCGAAATAGAAGGTAACAGCGTCCTTGACAACTGAGTTCAGGTTGAAGGCGATGGACCAGCCACCAGCCATATCCTCGGCGATGGTCATCACGTCGTCAAACTCCTGCCACTCGGTGGTGAAGTGAATGTTGCCGATAGCATGCCAGATGAGGTAGTCGGAGGGGTTCTGCTTGTGAATCTGGGTGTCGGTGGAACTGACATCCTGAGAAGCCTTGTAGCGGAAGTGGACCTTAATCTGTGTGCCGGCCTTCCATGACTGCGGCGACTGAATCCAGAACTGGTTGTCCCATGCAGAGGCATCACCGCTGGAGATAGCGGGCTGAGCATGGCAAACGAACACGCGGCTGCCATCAACCTCTTCGATGTCGGCGGGGAAGGGATCCCAACCATCACCGGCCTCATTCATGTTTCTCATTCTCTCCTTTGACCATGCACAAACCTTGAAGTTGTTCTCCTGGTCATTGAATTTCACGTCGGCAAGACCCAGCTCTTCCCATGATTTCTCAGCATCACCATTGGTGAGGTCCTCAATCCACTCCACAGGTCTTTGCTCCTTCTGGAAGTGCGAGACGGTGACATACTTCCACTCGATGGTGGCAGTGACAGTACCTGGCTGAGCAACGAGGTTGCAAGAAGCGCCACCGATACCGGTGTACTCCCATTCCACCTCAGTCCACTCTGTGGGGATATCCACAGTGGCGCTGGCTTGCTCGCCATCCTTCCAACCCCAACCCATGTTGACGTTGATGGTACAAGCTTCTGAAGCCTTGACCATGGCCTTGATGGTGTAAGCGCCATCTATCTCGGTGCGGATACCGTCGGCGATGAAGTACTGGTGCCACTCGGGGGCATCCAGGGAAATCTTGTAGTACTCAGCACCACCCTGGGTCTTCACGATGACATCGCTGCTTTCATCAGCGGGGGAGCCATCGTCCTTGGTAGTGGCCACATACTTGAAGTTGGCTCCATAGTCGGTCATCACTCCGTCAACCCACTCTGGCACGTAACCCATTACGAAGAATGGGAAACCAGTGTTCTGTGAGTAGTCGATTTTGTAATCTTCCACCCACTCTGCCTTCACTCCCATAACCACGGCTAAGAGAGCAATTAGAGTAAATAGTTTCTTCATAAAAATAGTAATTTAGTTAGATAATAAAAAGATGATAAAAAATGATTATGTTACTTTTGTTTCATCTGATAGATAATTACCAGGAATACAGAATGACTTCTTTTCTTCACTGGCAATTATCTGTCAGCAGATGACTTTACTTGCCACTGAGAGCATCGCAGAAGGCCTTGTAGGTAGCGGTGCGCACCCAGTCTCTGCTATCGGGGTCGACCGACCAAAGGCCCACGGGGTCGGTTGTATCCGACAGGTTGCCCTTGCAGATACCCGCCTGCTTCTCATGTGGTATCTTGTTCATGTAGCTCTTGATGACGTAGCCATAGTAGTCGGCAAGCTTCTGACGCTGCTCAGCGGAAATCTCTTTTGCGGTGACATTTGTCCCCTCTCCGTCCTGATACTTGATATCGAAGTTGGACAGACGGATTAATTTGCCTGTGGCGGCGAGATTGTCAAGCATTTGGTTAAGAGAAGCCACGTTGGCTGCCTGTACAGCATTATCCTCGCTGTAGAACAGATTTAACTTGGCATTGATACCATCAATTGCTGCTCCATTGGCATCCCAGATGCCTATCCAATATTTGAGGCTCTCCACTTTCTTGGGGTCGTCAAGACCCGACTCACTGATAAAGAACCTCAGATCGGCTGGGTTGCCCTCATACTTTGCGTAAGCTGCCCTGGCTGCCCTTGCCACGGCCGGAGCGTAGTTTTCACTGCCCACAACATCCTGCCAGAAGATTTTCTCGGTGGAGTGCTTCAGGTCGTACATTCCGTTTTCAAGTTGTGACTTGGAGTCGATGGGCTCGTCGATGAGGTCGAACGACTTGATACGGCCAGCGTTAATCTTCATCAAACCGTCGCACCAGGTGTTAAGCGCGTAGTGGACGGTGTCGTTCAACTCCTGAGGAGTCTGCGGGCGGTGGTTGTCGGGATTGTGAACCACGCTGACCGTCTTGATATACACATCAGCGTTAAGGTTACCCTCAATCATGAGGAAGCCCTCGGTGGCATCTTCTGCCGGACTCAGGTCCTCAAGGGTGATTTTGTTCCACTTATCAGGCTTGATAGGGAACTTCTTGTCAGACGCCTTATCGCCTGAGCCTTCCTGGATCGTCTTGCCAGCGAAATTGCAGATAATCGTCTCATCCGTAGTGATGTTATCCACCTTTGCATAGAACGTGATGGTGTAAAGGCCCTTTGGCTCAAGGTCAAAGCCTTCGACGATGTAAACCCTGGCTCTCTTGGGAACTTTAAGGGCATTGTCGCTTCCATCGTAATTCTTTACGATACCGACCTTGTTGCTGCCCTGTCCGTTCCTCTTGATGGTACCAGTGAACTCCTCCATGGTGGTGTAGTCGACGAACTTGTCTTCGATTGGGTCGACGGCGATTTCAATAGGAGCAGTAAGATTATTCAACCATGCATCGGCCTGATTGGCATTGGCAGCGATGGGACTGCCGAACACATTGGCACCGATTTCCTCGACATGGTCGAGAAGGTCACTCATATCGAGGAAGTTCATCACGCCTTTCTCGCTGACAATCGCGCCCGACATCAGGGTGTTGCCAAAAGCGACATCGTCGAAATTGGTGATGGCTGCCGAATGGGCCAGATCCTGCTTGTTGAAGTCGGTTACTCTCAGTGTTGCACCAAGAGACAGGTTAGGATACTTGGTCCTGTCGATGTAAGACTTGACAGGCCCGTAATCCTTGTAAGGCTCTACGAAAGTGGGATCGGGCTGAGCAGTGAAATCATCTGTCACATTATAGTCAGCACAGGAGACGGCAAGTGCTCCCACTGCAAGCATCAAGAGACCGTTTCTAAAATTCTTGTTCATATTCTTAGCCTCCTATTATGGTGTAACGTATTTGGGTGAGAAGAATTCTTTCTTGTTCGACTCACGAGTCTGAACAACAAGAGTATCATTGGTGGTAATCTGAAGGTCGCTGTTGGTGAAGTTCACATTGTAGGACAGGCGGAGAATGTCGCGCTGCACAGGCTGGCCATTGTTGCTGCCCCACTGATAGTCCTTATATTCGGCCCTCTCCGTTCCCTTGACAATGAATTCGCCCGAGCCGAAAGCCTCGACGTTCTCGTCGTCGGTGGATATGGTGCACTTATTCCCGTCGAAGGTGAGAATGAGGTTGCACGAACGTGAAGCGCCAGAGGTTTTGAACGACACGGGGAAGATGGCCTGCGACATGTTCTTCGTGGTGATGCCGCATATCTCGTCGTTCTGGTTCACCGGGTTCTCCTTGTAATGCTCCAAGTCGGAATTGACAAGCGACATGTCCTTGCGCACGATGGTTGTGGTGACGCCTTTCTCTGTCACATTGTCGACGCCACGGCGGATATACTTGCCTTGCCAGGGGTTCATATACTTCACGCAGTAAAGCACATAGTCCTTGGCAAGCACATCCCAGTCCTCTGTATTCGAACGCGAGGGATTGAGGCCTTCACGTGGGGTACCAGTGAGAATATGGTCAATGCCTTTCACACCCGTCATCACGATAGGAATGACATAAGTGTTCTGTACGGCTTTTGCATCGGCGAAGAATGCATCGGTGAACTGCACTTCCACATATCCGCGAGGCTCACCTTTGTAGGGAATGACATTGGATGAGAGATGATAGTAGGCTGTGGGCATGGGTAGCACTGGGGTGGACGGGTTACCACCGGCATCGACGAACCAGAGGTTGTTGCAGAGCGACTCATCAACGGCGATGTCTACATAAGCGTCACGCCCGCCGTAAGCACCGCCCATGGTCGACCAAATGCGGCATTTGTGCTCGTTGTCGAGCGTGTTGTCGTAGATGTCGTTGCCAAGGATGAGGGTACGTACGGGGAACTGATAGGCGAAGTAGGCCGTCGTTCCTTTTTCATAGTCAGGGAACTCATTATCTGCATTATAGCAAGATGTATAAGTAAGAGAGAGCGCTCCCAACGCTGCTGCGTATATATATTTCTTTAGTCTCATCATAATTATATGTATTTGAACATTTTATGATATATAGATTTCAATTATCGCCAACCCCTGTTTTGCTTGAGGTTGCTCCATTTGAGCACTTCCTCTTTCGGAATTGGTCCGTAGAGCTGGTAAGAGTTGTCGTATTCACGCTTCTCCACCTCTATGATTTTATAGGTGAGCTCATCGGTAGCATCGTTGCGGTCAATGCTGATGCCTTTGGTCATTTCATTGAGAGGCAGCATCCAGCGGCGGAGATCCCAGAAGCGCTTGTTCTCAAAGCTGAGCTCTATGCGGCGCTCGTTACGGATGAGGTCGGTCATCCTGGCCTGGTCGTTGGCGCACTCCTCAAGATAAGCATCGCCTTCGGGAAGCGGCTGACCTATCTCGTTCGTGCCAAGACCGGCACGAACACGGATGGCCTTGATCACGTCGTATGCGGTGAAACCGACACCGGTCGGGTCGCCCTTTGGTCCCCATGCGTCATTGGCTGCTTCTGCGTAGGCAAGGAAGATTTCAGTATAACGGATGCGGGGATAGATGTGCTGCTGCTCGATAAGGGAGCTTCCCAAGGGGTTGACATCGTCGCGAAGAAGTTTCTTCAAATAATAACCCGTGCGTGTCGATGTGGCTATCTTGTCTCTATTGTTGGACGGCTCGCTATTCTCGATGGTATAATTACCGGTTATGATGACAGACCTTCTGAATGTCTGGCCATTATAGATGACGTTGTCTTCAAGACGTGGGTCACGGTTGGCGTATGGATTTTGGGGGTCATAACCCGAGTTGGGGTCAGTGATAGGACGACCGTTGCGCATGGGGAAGGCATCGACAAAATTCTGGGTGGGATTGACGCGGCCATTGCCGAAAAGTGACGGCGGAAAGTTCTCCTTCTCCTGCTCGGCATCCTTGACACGGTCTTGGCGCCAGAGCATTTCAGGCATTTCATCTGCACTGGGCTCAAGCTTGGTCTTGTTCTTGTACCAGATGTTGCCCGTCGGGTCAAAGCCATCTATTCCACCAATGCGCTTGAGCACAGCGGCGCAATAAGTGGCGGCCTGGGCGGAAGTCACACCGCTCTGCTCGCGGAAAGCAGGGCTGGCGGCCAAAAGGGCAACCTGAGCCTTCACGGCCTCGGCCACCTTACCCGACATGAGGTTTCTCGCCTTGATACCAAAGACGAGGTTGTAGCCAGAGACGATGGCACCAAGCGCCTTGTATTTTGCCGGGATGTCATCTTCGCTGCTGATGTCTTTATAGTCAAACGGAAGGAGCGCCATTGCACTGTCGCAGTCGGCGAAAATTTGCTTCACACAGTCAGCGAAAGTGGCACGGGGTTGATTGAAGTCCGAACTACCATCTTCGGCTTTCAACAGCAAGGGGACACCATAGAGTGTGCCGTCGTCGGCATAGCCGCCATGAGCCTGAATAAGATAGTAATACAAGACAGCACGCAGGCCGAAGGCCTCGCCCTTCAGGCGGTCGACGAACATCTGCTGCTTGGAAACAGCACTGGGAGCCCACTTCACATCATTGACAATGGAGAGAAACAGGTTGATATACTGGATGCCTTCCTTGCAGGTGTTCCATTGCGTCATGGGGTTGTTGTCGGCTGCCCACGAACCCGTAGCCATGAGCAGGTAATTGCTGGTTCTCAGGTTGGTCACAGCGTCATCTGTAGCAATATCTGTCTGTGTCGACCTCATATAAGGAAGGCGGGCATAGCCGTACATGAGCAGACCATGGGCATACTTAGACTCCTCGGTCAGGTCTTCCAAATGGCGGAAGTTACGATCTGCTGGCTCAAACATATCTGAGCAGGAGCAGAAAGCAATCAGGCCGATGAAATACAAAATAGTGTTTCTTATCTTCATTTTCTTGTTGTTTTTAGAGGGTTACCTTAACACCGAGATTGTAGAAACGTGTCTGGGGTGCATAACCAACGCTGGTCTCCATCAACTTGCGCTCTTTGGAGATGGTGAGGAGGTCATTGGCGTTGACATAAACCGAGAGAGCCTTAACGACCTTTCCGGCAAACATTTCCTGCGGGAAGTCGTAAGTGAGCTGCACCTTGCGGAGGTTGAAACGGTCGGTGCTGTAGCGCCAGAAGGTGGAGTTCGACGAGTTGTGAACATGGCTCGATGTGGTGAGACGGGGATGAGTGGCGGTACTGGCGGTGGAGGGAGTCCAACGGCCACGAGCATTCACGGAGTACTTGGCTTCCTCATCCATGTAGAAATAAGAGCCGTTCTTCATCCCATAAGCTCCGAACTGGCCGTTGCCAAGCATGAAGAGCGTGAAGTTCTTATACTTCAGCGTCAGGTTCACACCGAAGGTGAGGGGAGCGCCAAAAGCGCCATTCTTGCCGAGGTCGACTTTGTCGCGGGTGGTGATGAGGCCGTCGCCGTTCACATCCTCGTATTTCAAGTCACCTGGCTGGATGGTGCCACCAAGCTTGGAAGCGGGAAGGGTTTTCTTCAACTCCAACCTTGTTTTGCCATCGGTGGTTTGAACCACATCGAAATCATCAACATTATAGAAGCCCTGGCACTTGTAACCCCAAAGCACATCGATAGGACGGCCCTCTACGTGCTGGTAATCGTCCTCAACGAGTTCATCATACTTGGTGTATTCCGTGGTGAGATAGGTACCGACGACGCCAAGACTTGCGTAAAGCTGCCCAAACTGCTTCTGAGCGGTGATGCTGAAGTCGAGGCCCTTGCGGTTCTGGATGTTATTGTTGAAGGCCGACTTGAACGAGCTACCCTGGATTCCACCCTGCAAGTGGGAGGGGAAATTGGTGGGGTCCTGGATAATAAAGCCATCCAAATCCGTGTTGAAGAACGTGAGGTCGGTGGAAATCAACTTGTTGAAGAATGAGCCACGAAGACTTACCGACCATTCCTTGCGATGCACGAAGTCGAGAGCGGGGTTGTTGCTCATGGTGGAATAGGTAAGGTCGGTAGTTGAACCTTCGTTCCAGTAGAACCCACTGCCAGTCGTCGACCACAGGGCTTCATAGATATAGAAGTTATCGTTGCCCATATAGATGTCGATATCCTCGCTCAGATTGCTGTAGGAGGCGCTGAGCATCAGGTCATCGACAAAGCTGTTCTTCATGAAATTCTCCTTGGCAAGGTTCCAGCCGAGAGAGAAAGAATGGGAGAGGGATTCGCGATTGCCTTTGGGGAGGCGGGCGGAATGCACACCTGCTAATGACACATCGCCGAAGTAACGGCCCATGTAGTCGTAACCAGCCTGAAGGCCAAGGTTGGCATTGGCATAACGATGGTACTGCTGGCTGGCGGTTGTGGTGAACATATTGCCCAGAACCATACCCGTAACATGGTGCTTGTTGGCAAACGTATGGTCGTAGTCGAAATGGCCGTTCCAGCTGATGGTCTGGCGGTACTTCGCATTCGACATGGTCATTTTACCTGTCACGATCTCGTCGTTCTGCTGGGTAAGGCCTACGATGGCATCCACTGAGTTGTAATTACTCCAGGTGGGGATGAACACGGCGTACTTGTTGTCATATGAAAGACTGTAGTTGGCTGCGTAGTCAATGGCAAACTGCGTCTTGAACGTCAAGCCCTTGACGAATTTGTTCATATCGTAGTTGATACCGGCATCGAACTGGAACTGCCTGCTGACGTCGGTCGACCTTCCTCCGAAATAGCAATCAGCTATCACATTATGGTCGGTGGCTTTGGTTCCACCGGGGAAATATTTCCCGTGGAGAAGGTTGAGCGACTTGCCGAGGATAGCAAGAGCCTTCGAGGCATTGGGGTCAACCATATCGATAGGTATCAGCGGAGCTGCGTTTTCAGGGAAGTTGGGACGTCCAAGACCTTTCTGCTGGCCGTTAGTATCAAAGCCGCCGGCCTCACCCCAGAAATCGCCCTTGTTCCTATTGGCATTATAGAAGGTGGCACTTGCGTTGGCAAAACCTGTGATGAGCTTGTTGACAACAAGGTCCACATTACCACGCACGCTGAAACGGTCGGTGTAGTTGTCCTTGGCAATACCGAAGTCGATGAGGTCTTCCAAACGGTAGTAGTTGATATTCGTATAGAAGTGAGCCCTGGGGCCGCCACCCTGGATTTCCAATGTTCCTTCCGAGCGGTTGTACATCTTGCGGATATACTCGTCGGAATAGTAGTTGATGTTGGGATAACGGTAAGGGTTCAAACCCGTAGCATGATTGTAGATATCCATCTGGGTATACTTCGGGTCTGCGTAGTCATTAACACGGGCTTCGTTGTAAAGGGTCATGTATTCGGCTGCGCCGAGATACTCAGGGAACTCCTTTGCCACGTGGAAACCGGTGTTCGCATTGGCCACAATCTTAAGGCCATCGACCTTGCCACGCTTGGTGGTGATGAGGATGGCTCCCTTGGCGGCCTTGGCGCCATAGAGAATCACGGCCTGTGCACCCTTGAGGAAGGTGACCTGCTCTATTTCTGAAGGAAGCACATTGTTCGAAGGACGCTTCACACCGTCGATAATCACAAGCGGGAGGTTGCTGTTGTCGTTGGTGTCAAGACGGTCATTGTCCATACCCCAAAGGTTGTTGCCATTCCATCCGCCAACAAGAGCATACAGGTCCTCAAGGCTGCTCGTCGTATAATCCTTCTTCTGCAGCTCTTCCATGTCAATATAGGAAATGCCTCCAAGAAGATGGTCGGGATCCTTGTCGCGGAAAGCAACATGGACTTTCTTTTTGCCCACGAGAGTATCCACGGGGACATCTGCATCGTCAGCGACTTGCGCATTGACCGTCAGTGGAGCAACTGCGAACATGGCAAAGAGAAATATATTTGTCTTTATATTTTTCATAAAAATATCTTATTAATCATTAATCGTTTAGCGTTAATCATTAATCATTGCCTTACCATCCTGGATTTTGAGCAAATCCTTCGTAAAGATAGACATCCTTGTCGGGAAGCGGGAACCAGTAATGCTTCGATTCCAAGCGACGGGTAATCAGCTCCTGCTTGCGGAAATTACCTATCTTGGCATCTTTGGGGTCGTGGCTCTTGAACCAGTCGGCCGTTTCCAAACGCTCAAACTCATGAG
>CAMHEL010000015.1 GCA_946184125.1 uncultured Prevotellaceae bacterium | reverse complement strand
CCCTCGACTAAAAGTCGAAAATCGCCTCGACATAATTAATAGAACCCACCTAAAGAAAGTTGTCAAAAAGACCGCCGTGTTTTGACGCTACACTTTAGGGTTTTGAAATCATAGAAATAGAGAGAATAAAAAGGCTGCTGAATTTCAGCAGCCTTTTTGGAATATGGATAGGATACAGGTTTTTTAGAAGCTATATGAGAAGCCGAGAGAGAAGAACTCCTGGAACTGGAAGTATCCGTGGTGGTCGTCGCGGACGGTGCTGTCGTCGAAACGAGGGTAGATGAAGAGCTTTGTGGAGATGTACTTGTTGAATTTGAAGGTGAAGGTGTTCTCCCATTCCCATTCCACACGTTTGAAGCTGGTGAATCCGTACATGCGTGTCTGGTAATTGATGTTTTCGGCGATAGCCCATTTGAGATCGATGGTGAACTGGGAACCGAAGTCGTTGAGTGCGTGTCGGTTTTCATCGATGCCATATCGTTTTGGCATCCATCCTGCCACATCGAAGAACCTACGGTCGACATACTTCAGGTTGTATGAGAATGGTGCGAGGTGTATGGTACCCGTTAGTTTTTTGTTGAGTGCCTCCACGTTGTAGTCCATACCGAGTGAGATGTTGAGGTTGAACGGTGACATGAAGTCGGAATAGACTCGCCAGTCGTTGCTCTTGTATCCTCTTGAGAACTGCGTCCAAGCCTGGAGCTGCAGCGTGTAGTACCACTTCTTCGAGGCCTGCAGTCCCAGTTTGCTGGTAAGACGCATGATGTCGTCGGATGTCTTGAATGAGTGCAGGCTGTCGCTCTTCGAGGTGAGGAATCCGAGTTTCATTTCGAGTTTGTTGTCCCACTTCACCTTCTGCTTGTTGTTGTAGTTGGCCTCCATGGTGATGCTTCCGAGGAATGAATAGCTGCTCTCGCCGCCTTTGTACCAGTTGCCGGAGATGTAGCTCTGCAGTCCCTGGAGGAAATAGTCGCCCTTGATGGTCCAGAATTTGGGTTTTGTGACCACCACGTCCACCTCTGGCGTGTCGTCGGCAGCCTCGATGGTGGTTGTCTCAGCCTCTCCGGCAAGTTCCACATCCTGCTGTATGGGGGCCATGATGTCGTCGCTGATGCCTCCCACGCTTTTCAGGTGGTTCTCGCTGTTGACCACCAGGTCGGGTCTTTCGAGATAGACATTGAGCAGTGCCTGGTCGATTTCGTCGTCCACCTCGTCGACGCCGTTCTGCCTGTAGCTCATGCGCAGTGCCTTCTTTGCGGGAGAGTGGTAGAACGTTAGCGGTGCGAAGAGCCGGTAGAAGCGCCCGTCGGCGAGACCAGACTCGCCAAGTGCGTCGATAGCCGCCTGGAGAGAATCGAGACGTGACTTGTAAGCCGTCAGCGAATCGGAGTAGTTCTTGTTGATTTGGTATGCCTGGTATTCGATATACCTCGTCTGGGCCTTGCCCTGAGCCATGCCCTGTAGGGCGAAGGCCAATGCCAATAATGTGAATAGCTTTCTCATGTCTTTCAGTCTTTAGGATTTTTTGCAAAATTACTAAAACATTTCCTAAAAAGCACAAATGTGAAGACAATAAATTACTGTCCTGCATGTAATTTTCTACCAAAAGGGCGAATTTGTTTTGCTATTCGCCCGCCCTTCATTATCTTTGCACAGATATTCACCCCACTTATCCCCATGGCTTCACCTATCTTCATCTACACCTATGAGAAAAATCATCATCCTGGGCATGACGCTCATCTTTTCCAGTTTGTGTCTCTCCGCTCAGCCTCTTGACTGGGGCGACCAGGGTAACGGCACCTACAAGAATCCCGTGCTTTGCGCCGACTATTCCGACCCCGACGTGATTAGGGTGGGGGAGCGCTACTATATGGTGGCGAGCGACTTCCACTTCTTAGGCATGCAGGTGCTGGAGTCGAGCGACATGGTCAACTGGCAATTGGTGAGTCAGGTGTACAGTCGTTTCGACCTTCCCGGTTGGTCGACGATGGAGCGTTACGCCGGTGGCTCATGGGCACCGAGCATCAGGTGGCACGACGGGTTGTTCTATGTCTTTTTCTGCACCCCTCACGAGGGACTGTTCATGTCGTGCGCCAGCGACCCCCATGGTCCGTGGTCGCCCCTGCACTGTGTCCGTGAGGTGGAGAAGTGGGAAGACCCTTGCCCGTTGTGGGATGACGACGGTCAGGCCTATTTGGGACGCAGCCGCCATGGTGCCGGCCCCATCATCGTCCACAAGATGAGTGCCGACGGCCGCAAGTTGCTCGACGATGGCGTGACGGTGTATACCGGTCCGGTGGCAGAGGGCACGAAATGGCTGAAGCGCGACGGGTGGTACTACCTCATCATTCCAGAGGGAGGAGTGGGCACCGGTTGGCAGACCGTGCTGCGCTCGAAGTCGGTTTACGGTCCCTATGAGAAACGCGTGGTGCTCGAACAAGGTTCCACGGCCATCAATGGTCCTCATCAGGGCGCCTTGGTCGACACCCCTTCCGGCGAGTGGTGGTTCTACCATTTTCAGGAGACCCCCGTGCTGGGGCGTGTGGTGCATCTGCAGCCCGCACGGTGGTCGGACGGTTGGCCGCTGCTCGGTGTTGATATCGACGGCAATGGCATCGGCGAGCCGGTGTCGGTATGGACAAAGCCCCATGCCGCTGCTGCTTCGGCACCCATGCTTCCCCAGACCAGCGACGAATTCAGCAACGGGCAGTTGGGGCTGCAGTGGCAGTGGTGTCACGACCCTGTGGACAGCCATTGGAGCCTCGCCAAGCGGAAGGGATGGCTGGCATTGCAGGCCTTGCCTTCCGCCGACTTGCGCCACAGCCGCAACATGCTCACGCAGAAGAGCATGGGATATGAAGGTGAGGTGACGACTTTGGTCGACTGTTCGGAGCTCGCGCCCACCACTTTCGCCGGTCTGTTGTGCATGGGGCGTGAGTTCTGGGGCATTGGTGTAAGCAAGGGAGGCATTTTCGTTGAGCACAACGGTCAGCGGGAGCAAGTGTCGCCGAAGACCCCCCGCCGGGTATGGCTCCGTCTTTCCCTCAATGCCCGTGACAACCGCCATCAGTTCAGCTTCAGCCTCGACGGGCGCCATTTTACCACTGCCGGTGCACCGTTTGCCATGCAGCAAGGCTTTTGGAAAGGCATCCGCCCGGGCCTCTTCTGCTATGGCGAGGGCGGCACGGCTTATTTCGATAGCTTCGAATACAGGATATGTAAGTGATAAGGGAAGTGGGTCTAAAGTCTAGCGTCTAAAGTCTAAGGTCTAAAGTCTAAAGTCTAAAGTCTAGCGTCTAACGTCTAAAACAAGGGGCCACTCAAGATGGAGTGGCCCCTTGTTATGGGTGAAAAGTTATGCGTTCTGATGTGTCAGATTTCCCATCCGATGGCCGATGCACCGAGGACGGCAGCCGATGCGCCGTCGAGCCCGCTGATGAGGAACTTGGCCTTTCCCCGGAAGATGGGGAGCACCTTCTCGTCGTAGCTTCTCTTGATAGGCTCCATGATGAGGTCGCCCGCCTTGACCAGTCCTCCGAAGAAGATGAACGCCTCGGGTGATGAGAAGGCAGCGAAGTCGGCGCATGCGGCACCGAGCATGTCACCAGTGAACTCAAAGACCTCCTTGGCCAATTTGTCGCCCTTTCCGGCGGCAATCGACACATCGAGAGAGGTGATGTCGTCGGGGTTCATGTCGCGCAGCAGCGATGGCTCGTCGCTCTTGAGGAGGAACTCACGTGCGGAGCGTGCCACGCCGGTGGCCGAGCAGTACGCCTCGAGACAGCCGTTTCTTCCGCATCCGCAGGCTCGTCCGTTCTCGCGTTTCATGATGACGTGTCCGAGCTCTCCTGCGAAGCCGTCGCAGCCATATACCAGTTGTCCGTTGATGACGATGCCCGAGCCCACACCCGTTCCGAGTGTGATGACGATGAAGTTTTTCATGCCCCTTGCCACGCCGTAAATCATCTCGCCGATGGCTGCGGCATTGGCGTCATTGGTGAGTGCTACGGGTATTCCGAGCCGGTCGCTGAAGAGTTTAGCGAGAGGTACCACGCCATGGTGCCCCCAGGAAAGGTTGGGCGCAAACTCTATTGTTCCGTTGTAGTAGTTGCCGTTGGGTGCTCCGATTCCCATTGCCTTGATGGTCTCGATGCCTCCCACCTGTTCGATGATGACTTGCAGCGCTTCCACGGAGGCATTCACATAATCCTCCACTTTGTCAAAGCCTTGGGTTTTGATGGCTGTGGTGGCCTTGATGTCGCCACGGCTATCGACGATTCCAAACACGGAGTTGGTGCCTCCCAAATCCAAACCTATCACATAAGGTTTAATGTCAGTCTGTGCATTCATATTGTTTATAGTTAAAGGGTTTTCATGGAACTGTCATAAGGAGGCCGGGGTGCAGCTTCCTTTCTATTGCAAAGGTAAGCAAAAATTATGAAAGCATGGAAAAAAAGGGGATTTTTTTGATCACCTATTTAGAATTCCTGCTTTGGCAACACCTAAATATAATACTCGGCGGAATCCACGAGTCCTGCCCTGAGGGCGTATTTGGTGGCTTCATGAACATTGTTGACTTCCAGTTTCCTGAAAATGTTTTTCCGGTGAGTGTTGATGGTGTGGAAGCTGGAGAAGCGTTTCTCGGCTATCTCGCGTGTGGTCATGCCGAGTGCGATGTCCTTGAGTATTTCCGTTTCGGTGCGTGTGAGGTTGAGTTTCTCCTCCGTGACCGGTGCGGTGAGCAACATCTCAGCCATGCGCTGGCAGATGTACCGGCGCCCTGTTCGTGTCTGCCTGATGCACTCCCTGATTTCTGCGAGTGGCGATTCTTTGAGCAGTACGCTGACCCTCGGCGACGATGCGATGAGCCTTCTGGTGAAGTCGAGCGAGAGGTCCTCGCTGAAGAGCAGCCACCACACCTGGGTGTACCGGTCGGCAAGGATGAGCAGTTCGTCGGCATCGTTGATGTCGAACAGGGTGTAGTCGAGAATGACCACGGTGGGTTTGCGGTCGGCCAGGAGTGCCATCATCCCTGCTTTGTCCGATGCCTGTCGCACGTCGTCCTCCCCCATTTGCTGGAGGATATACATCAGTCCTGCGCGGGTGATGTCCTGGTTGTCGGCAATCAACACAGCCATAAGTGCACTCAGAAGGGAAGAAGGTTGTCGCCTTCGACATCGCAGTGAACGAAGCCCATTTCCTGCGACTGTTCATCGGACATCAAAAAGTAAGTGGCATCGCCCTCGGCACAGACCTCTTCGTGGGCGTTCAGCACCTTCACCTCGATGGTTGCCACATTCATCTTCTGCTCCTTCAGCCTTGCTCGGATGGTGATTTGCATTTCGTCGCTGCTGATGGACTTTTTGAAAGCCACTTTGAGGCGTGCTGTGAGGCCAGCGGTCTGGAGTTTCCGGATGACGACCCATCCTGCTGTCTCGTCGATAAGGGTGCTGATGATGCCACCGTGGAGAACGCCCACCCAGCCTTGATAATAGTCGGCCGGGCGCCAGAAGCTGATGATGTCATCGCCTTCCTCATAGAAAGTCATGTGCAGTCCGAAGGGGTTTTCGGGAGCACATCCGAAGCAGTTGTAGCCCTCGATATGAAGCCATGGGTTCTTGATTTTCCTCATATTTAATATGGTATGTTCTTTTTGTTGTCCTCCAGTCGTAGGGAATGATGTCAGAAGGTGAATTCGAATCCGAAGCGTACGCCGTGGCGTTGTGCTCCATGGTTGCCCATATAGCTGAGTCGTCGGACATAGTCGACCTCGAAGAACTTGAAGATGTTGTGTATGCCCACGCGCATTTCCCAGTAGGGCTCTATGCCGTGCATGAGATGAGCGTCGGCAGGGAACTCAAAGAGGAAGTCGGAGCTGGCGTTTTCGGGCAGGAAGGGGTTGTTCTTGTCGGTCAGCCTGCCCACCATGCCCTTGATGCCGATGACTTCGCGCCATTTTAGTTTGTGGATGAGCGGTATCCTGTTGAGTATTTTCCCGTTCAGGTCCCAGCTGAGGTGTACGGTGGCATACCTGTCGTTGAGGAACTCCATGTTGTCCATCAGGGCGAACGCTCCCTCGTCGATGACGTATGAGAGGCTTGTGGGAGGAAGGATGAGCAGTGGGAAGGGCACTTTGTTCCACTGTGCACCAATTTTCACCCGGCAGTCGAATTTGCCCCAGCTGTTGAGCCAGAAGCGCTTGTAGATGCCCAGTTCGGTGAAGTTGTAGCGGTATTGTCCGCCGAGCAAGCCATCGAAGCCGATGGTGTGCGACAGGGTGTATTCCGGCGCGTCGAAGTTGATGGCCACGCGGTGCTGTTTGGTGTTGACATAAGTCCTCCCGGGGCAGTAGACGAGGCTGAGCGACATCTCCGAGGTGCGTAGCTTGTTGACGGGAGCGCTGTCGCTCAGTCGCTTGAAGGCGAGGGAGCCCGTCGGCTCATTGCTCTCCACCTTGGCATTGAAGGTGGCCCTGAAGCCCGACTCAGTTTCCCAGTCGAACTTGAGTTGCTGGCGTCGGTAGAAATACATCTCGTCGGCCTTCTTCCATTTGAATGCGGTGAACACATTGTCCTTGTCGGTGTGGAGGAACTTGTCGGAAGGCGACATGACATCGTAGGTGCTGGTGAAGCTGAGCGTCTTGACGGGGAACTCGTGAGGGAGGTAGTCCTTGCGGTTGAAGGAGTAGGTGAACTGCGTGTTGTAGTAATGCTTCTTGGTATCCTTGCCGTAGGCGTAGTATCCTTTCCAGAAGAAGTGCGGGTGAAGGGCCGATGTGGTCTGCCCGCTGAGTCGCAAGCGCAAGCCATCGACGAAGTTGTGCGAGATGATGGTGTTGATGGGTCCCAGGTCGAACTTGCTCTTCTTGTTGATGCCGCCTCCGATTTCCACATGGTTCTCGATAAGAGTCTTCACGCCGAAGAGGATGTATTTGAAGCCCTTGATTTGCGTCATGTTTTTGATGAAGTCGTCCATCGACTCCTCGCTCTTCGACAGTTCCACCCCTCGGGTCTTTGCCCAGAACTCCTCGTCCTTCATTCGTGCCGTGGGGTCGACTTTAGTTTTCGCCTTGCCTTTGAACTTCTTTGCCGGTATGGGGTCGAAGGCGTAGTCGTGAAGGTAAGTGGAGCGTATGACAGCGGCCTTGCTGAGGAGTTTGGAAACCACCATCTCGACGATCATGTTGTCGATGGTGAGCACCCACTCTCCGTTGGGGAGTTGTGTGTATTCCTGCTCTATGCGCAGATTGTCGACAAAGTTGACGTCGCTCCGCTTGGGAATGGTGAGGCTGCACCGCTTGACATGCAGGCTGGAGTCGGTAAGGATGAACAGTTCGCCTCGGAAACCGAAGTCCTGTTGGTTGTTGGGGGTGAACTGGAGGTGATAGCACTGGTCGCGCCCCACATAGACGGTGTCCTCGATGTAGAAACGGTAGAACGAGATGGCGTCCTTTCCGATGGGGCTGGTGAAGTAATACTGCAACAGTCGCACCTGGTCGTCGTAGATGTCAACGTCGGTGAAGATGTCCTTGAGCAGCGTGTTGAGGATGTTGCCTGTCTCGATGAGCTGGTTGACGCCCTTGCTCTGCTGTCCGAGTATGATGTCTTTCGAACTTTTGGGGTCTTTTCGGTAGATGTGCTGCGACACTGTCTCGTCGATGGAGAGGGGCAGGATGAGCTTGTTGTTCAGCGGGCACATCTCCACCTGGTCGACCATCCACTGCTGGTTTTTCTTTTGTACGAACTCAAGTTCGTCGGGGGTGACGTCGTTGACCGCCAGTGTGATTTTCTGGTATTTGTCGTATTGGTAGAAGTCGTGGTTTTCGAGGTCGGTACGTTTCTTCGCTTCTATCACCCTTTTCATCAGCTCTACGGCGGGGTTGTTCTTCCTGCTGTATTTGCTCTTTTTCTTCGACTTGACGACCACTTCGTCGAGTCGTTTTGTTTCAGACTTCATCTTGACGATGAGGGGCTGCGGCGTGCTCTCCTTGATGGAGATGGTCTCGGTCTTGTATCCCACGGCTTTCACGGTGAGAGTCCATCCGTTGTGGCGCTCAATGGAAAAGGAGCCGTCGGCCTCGCCTGGTGCCGACACATGATGCCCTTTGTAAATGAGGCTGGCAAATGGGATGGTGTCGCCCGTATGCCTATCGACAACAAAGCCCTTGAGCTCCTGGGATGAGGCGGCGGCAGCATAGAGGAGCAGCAAGAGAGTGATGATGGTCTTTATCTTGGTCTTCATTTGCAAATGTTCGTACGTACATTACAAAATGCAAAGATACTCATAAAAAGCGAACTATGCAAAAAAGCGACAATTTTTTGATTTTTATTATGAAAAAAGTCATGGTATCCTGACCGCTCCGGTATCTCAACCTCCTACGGTTACCTTTGCATCCTTCGTTGTGGGCGCAGCATCAAACTTGCTTGAGCTATGCCGGGCGCAACGGCGGCCTCAAGATGGGCCAATCACAGGCATGGTCAGAGATTGATTTGCCGTGCTTCAGAGATTGATTTGCCGTGCTATGGTGAACTGCGTGCCGGTGTTGTTGCCTGTCCATTTTCCGTGGTCGATGCCGAGGGCGGCTTTGACGCGCCATCCTCTGAGCGCAGAGCTGACGGGGAAGCGGTATTCGGCCTCGGCGAGATAGTAGCGGCTGATGGCGGGTGCGATGGCCGGCATGTCGTAAGTGCCGAAGCCCTTCTGCCAGGTGGCGAGGAGTCGGTAGGAGAGTGCCGGCAGAGGCTGTCCGCTGATGCCGAGGTGCCACGCCACGAAGCGGTTGTTGCGAACCTCTATGGCGCCGTCGCTATTGTAGGCCGGCGAGAGGTACAGCGGGTTGCCCATCACCTGTCCCCAGTGCTGCCAGCCCGTTTGGATGTAGTGGTTGTAGTAACCGTCGCGGCCACCCACATGGTCGGAGAGCGATGGCGTGCGGTCGTGATATACGGGTCCGCTCTGGTGCTTGCTATAGATATACTCCGCTACGACGGCATTGACCCATCGGCAACGCTTGAGGCGCACTTCGGCACCCAGCAGCATATCGCGCAGGTCGTAGATGAACCATCGGTTGTGCTCCCACTCGTTCCATTTCTCTCCCTCGCCATAGCCGTCAAACTCCAGGAAGAGCATCTGTGAACTGTCCTCAAAGAAGTGGTCGCCATAGAGTGACAGGCCGTAGGATGGCTGTTCGAGGTTCACCCTGACCACATAACTTCCTAAGTGGTTGCCCTCCTTGTTCTTATAGGCTCCCTCTCCGCTGTCGCCGCCCGCTGGCACGAAGGCGTGGAGGAAGGCATCGGGGCTCGCGTCATTGTCGATGACGATATGGTTGCCGCCCTCGAACTGATGCGACTTTCCTCCGAACTGACACCCCATCTCCAGTCCGATTTCCACGGTGACGGGTTTCTCACGTTTTCCGAAGCGCAGGTATCCCGCTTTCGTGTGGATGAGCGTGTGCTCGGTATGTTTCGATTGTTCGTTGGTGAAGTCTTTCTGCCATCGGTCGTCGGTCTGCATGCCATATCCGATATGCCCCTTGATGCCAAGGAAACCCTTGGCGAAGGGGATGTCCCAGTATTCGGGCAGTTCGACCCTCACCTGCGGCACCGGTCTTGCATTGGAGCCGAGCGTCTGCGGTCCGGTGCTCAGTTCAGCATTTCTCAGTTGCACAGGATGCTGTTTGCTGCCTATGGTGAGCACCCCCCTCATCCACCTCATTTCGCCATACGCCTGCTGCACAATCAGCCGGCTTGAGAAATGATGAGCCACTGCCACATCGGCGCCATATCCGAAAGCCACTTTGCGGAGCGAGTCGCTGTCGAATGAGTGGAAGAGCCCCAGGCGGGCATAGCCATTGGTGGTTTCGAGCGAGCTGAGGCCGTAGCGGTTGGCATTGAGCCACAGCGGACTGTGCTCGCCCGAGGAGGATGTGAACTGTGCCTCGGTCTGAAGTAAAGTCTGTGCGCCCGACGGGGCTGCTGCGAGAAGGAAGACAGCGAGGAGGAGTGTTCTTATAGGCATGAGGCTGTGGAATCAGATGAGTTGGGTGTAACGGTGGATGAACTTGCGGAAACAAGATATGTGCTTCACCCCCCACTCAAAGAGAAAGACAGCGATGATGGCCGTGGCGATGCCCAGCAGCACATCGATGACGTAGTGGTGCGCGGTATACACCGCCGTCCACCAAATGCCGAGGGTGATGATGGCAAAGACGATGGTGAGCAGCCATGGCTGGCGGCTCCTGACGGCATAGCAAGTGGTGATGAGCATATAAGAGGCGTGGAGCGATGGTACGGCGGCGAAGACATTGGAGTTGCTCTCATAGAGGGCCTTGAACACGCTGAGCCCCGTCAGACGGTCGAAGTGAGCCAGGCCAGCCATGTTGCCGGGTGTGGACAGCACCGCCTCATAGCCATGATTGATGACATACCATGGCGGGGCAGCGGGATGGATGTAATAGCCGATGAAACCCAGCCAGTTGCAGAGAAGGAATGCCAGAGAGAAATGCAGATACATCCGTTTCTTTCCGCTCAGATAGAGCCATAGTGCGAAAGCCATGGGCACCGGCACCCAGCAAAGGTAGAAAACGCCCGCCATGATGTCGGCGAAGGGGGTGTGGCGCGTCCAGAAATACTCGCTGAGGGTGATGTCATGACCGTCGATGTTGATGCCGAAGAGAGCCGCTTCGGCATCGTGCAGTCCACGGATGTCGATGGGGTTGACTTTGTAGTTGGGGTAGAGGCGCAGCCAGTCGTAAGTGATGCCGAAGAGAATGAAGGGGAGCAGTGCGATGGCCAGTCTGCGTGTGGCGGGATGGGCAAGGTATAGCGCCAGAAAGAGCAGGATGAGCAGATGCATGGCATTGAGTCCCACCACTGTGGCTTGGAAGAGCAGGTAGAGGGCGACACATCCTGTCACCGCCACCACATGTGCCGCTGACAGTTTTCCAGAGCCATGCCTCTTATCCCTTTCCATCACGGCGGTTGATTTCGCGGTAACAATGTGCGATGCGCCAGAAGGCGGTGAGGTTGGTGAGCACGGCAGTAAGTGCCATTCCTCCTGAGAGCCACCACAGGTTGCCCGTCAGTCCGGTGATGATGGCAGCCACTGCGGTCACCACCACTCGTTCGGGGCGCTGCATGAG
Source organism: uncultured Prevotellaceae bacterium (assembly GCA_946184125.1). Lineage (GTDB taxonomy): Bacteria > Bacteroidota > Bacteroidia > Bacteroidales > Bacteroidaceae > Prevotella. Next base: position 31,686 of record CAMHEL010000015.1, on the reverse strand, counting down.
TCCCACCTTGCACTCGATGCCGAGTCCCTCAGCCCGTGCCCTCACATAACTCACCATGACCGACCCCACCATGGCGGCGAGAGTGGCAAGCCCCATTCCCGTCCATCCAGCCTCGAGAAGCAGGAAACAGATGGCGGAGAGGGTCACCAGTTCGCTGTAGCGGTCGAGTGTGGAGTCCCAAAGGGCCCCGAAGGGCGATGCCATGTTGTTCAGGCGTGCCAGACGGCCGTCGACCATGTCGAACAGTCCGGCGGCGATAATCACCACACCCGCCCATGCGATGAGAGAGAAGGCGGCAGACGTCGCGCCAATAGTGATGTTGCGTGAGGCTTCGATGAAGAGCCATGCGGCACCCACGTTGCCTAAGAATCCCAATGCTGTAACCATGTTGGGCGTCAGGCCCACCTTTGCCATCCCGCGGATGGCCGGGTCGATGCACACATAGATGATTTTCTGTATGACACTTCGGTAATCCATCATACTCCTTTATCCTTTCAAATCAAATTCCCTTTTTATGGAGGTTCTTGTAAACAAACAACCGCTGGAGCTGGTAGTTCCACAGCAGTGCCACGGTGATGCCCACTGCGGCCTTGGTGAAGATGAAATACTGTCCCGATGCTTCGGTTAGCCAGTAGGTGCCTGCTATGTTGAGCCATATACTCCCTGTCCAGACAAAGAGATATTTCATCGCCACATTGCGTTTTTTCTGTCCATCGATGCCAAAGACCCACCGACTGTTGACCAAGCAGTTGACGACCCCTCCGGTGACAGCCCCGGCGCATGATGCCGTCAGGTACCACAACCCCATCACCTCGGCGAGAAACAGCGAAACGGCATAGTCGGCAACGGTAGCCACCTGTGCCGACAGTTGTGCGAAGGAGAATCTCCACAGTTCACGTTTCACCAGACTTTTGTTCATGATGCGATAAGATGATAAAGAAGAAGTCCTGCGGCGAGCGCCAAAGCGGCATAGATGCCGGCAAGGATGTCGTCGGCCATCACCCAGAAAGCGCCTTGTCGCCTGTCGAGCTGCCTGATGCCGAGAGGTTTCAGGATGTCGAAAAAGCGGAAGAGCACCAGTGCCGCCAGCGCCGTTGTCCATCCATCGGCAAGCAGTAGGGGTATCCACACCCCCACCATCTCGTCGACAACCACCCTGCTGGGGTCCTCGCCCCAGAAAGGCTCCAGTTTGGCGGTGGCCCATGTCCCGATGATGGTGAACGCCACGATGAGCGCCACGATGGTGAGGACGAGCGGCACCTGTTGCATCAAGGCATGCAGAAGCAGCCAGATGGCGGTGGCAAGCACCGCGCCTGCAGTGCCGGGCCCCCACGGCCAGAAGCCGGAGCCAAAGCCCGTGCCAATGATGACGGGAAGGAGTGGTGGACGTCTCATTACAAGATGCAAAAGTAGTCATTTTTTTTTGTTTTCGCCCTCTTGTGGGGAAAATATAGGCTCAATGCAGTAAAAAACAAGGCTTGAGAAGAACAAAAATGCCAAAAACGTGGGCTCGATGATTGGCGATTAAGAAAAAATATCTATATTTGCGGCGGTGTTAGACAACAACATGAAGCTACCTGGGATATTCAAGTTCAAGAGTTCGATTGCCAACCGCATGACATGGCGTGTCGTGGGGACGATTTTCTTGATATTCCTTCTCATCTCGGCTTTCATCTTCTTCATCGTCTGGATTATCGGTGCCGTCGCCCTCTCCGGCGTCTATTTCACCACGCTGAATTTGGCACAGGAAAAAATCAACAATGTCTTCACGAACGTGGAAGTGGCTTTGGCCAATCACATGGCAGAAGTGGAGGAAGACATCAACAGTGGTGGGAAAGACTTTCATGTCATCAAGCGGCTGCTGAACCTGAACCCAGATATCGCAGGTGGAGCCGTGGCCCTCAATCCATCCTGCGAACCCATGAAAGGAGAGCGGTTCGCACCTTATGTCTATCGCGACAGCACGGGCTTCAAGAGCAAGAACCTCAATACGCCAGAATACGACTATCAGCACCAGGACTGGTACAAGATGGCCGTTGACAGCGCAAGAAGTTTCTGGTCAGACCCCAGTAAGGACAAATTTGGAGGCGATGTGCTCATGACCACTTTTTCAGTGCCGCTGATGAACAGCAAGGGCAAGGTTTATGCCGTGCAGGCAGCAGACATCTCCGTCGACTGGATAGAGAAGCAGGTGGAGCAAGTCGACAGTCTTGTCAACGTGGACTTTCACCTGGGAATGTTCAATGACAAAAACAAGGAAAGCGTCTACTCTTTCATCATCACCAAAGAGGGAAAATTCGTTGCCCATCCCGACAAGGAAATATTATATAAAGGGACGATAGGCGGATTTCTCAAGAAGATGACCGGCAAGGAGCAGGAAGGCATGGTCAACAGCCTTGTTTCCGGCAAAAAAGGCATCCTGACCCTCAACTCCGTCGAAGACAACAGCTATTTTATCTACTACGCGCCCATCAAGCGCACGGGGTGGTCGATGGGCATCCTCGTCCCGGTCAAGGAGAATTTCGGCATCATCAACACGATTGTCAAGATTCTTGCCTTCATCATGCTTTTCGGCATCCTCATCGTAGGTTGGATATGCCGCTCCACCATCTACCGCATCACCAAGCCGCTGACCCACTTCGCTGATTCCGCCGATGAAATCGCGAGGGGCAATTTCCAGGCGAAGTTGCCCGTCATCAAGACCAAGGACGAGATGATGCGCCTTCGCAATTCCTTTGCCACCATGCAAGAGTCATTGATCAACCAGATGGAGGAGACCAAGACGGTGAACGAGGAGCGGGGTAGGATGGAGGGTGAGCTTCGCATCGCCCGCGACATCCAGATGTCGATGCTTCCGATGACCTTCCCCGCCTTCCCCGACCGCACCGATGTGGACATCTATGCCCATCTGACCCCTGCGAGGGAAGTGGGCGGCGACCTTTTCGATTACCATATCCGCGACGAGAAACTCTTCTTCTGTGTGGGCGATGTCTCAGGAAAGGGCGTGCCGGCCGCCATCGTCATGGCCGTGACGCGAGCCTTGTTCCGCACCGCTACCGCTCATCAGAGCATCCCCGGGAAAATCATCGGGGGCATCAACGACATGATGTCGGAGGAAAACGAATCCGACATGTTCGTCACCCTCTTCGTAGGCGTGCTCGACCTGCCTACGGGAAGGTTGCGATACAGTAATGCAGGGCACAACCCGCCAGTGAGAAAGGCGAACGGCCATGCCTGGGTGCTGCCCTGCGATGCCAACCTGCCCGTGGGTGTCGTCAAGGGATGGAAATACAGCACTCAGGAATTGACCATCACCCCACAGACAACCCTTTTCATCTATACCGACGGACTGACCGAAGCCGAGAACGTCGAGCACGAGCAATTTCAGGAGCACCGCATGTACAGTGTAATCTTAAAATCAGACCAACAGCCGGAGACACTCATCAAAAATATGACAGAGAGTATAGAGCACTTCGTGGGAGAGGCGGAGCAAAGCGACGACCTCACCATGCTCGCCATTCAGTACACCAAACAAGAGAAAGAGGTGCCAAAAGACCTGGGCAGCATCACCCTGACCAACGATGTGGAGCAAATCCCTCTGCTCGCGGCATTCGTGGAAGAGGTCTGCGAAACCCTTCAACTCGACATGAGCACCACCATGAACATCAACCTGGCCTTGGAAGAGGCGGTGGTCAATGTCATGGACTATGCCTACCCCCAGGGTATGCAGGGCAACGTCACCATCGAGGCGAAGGCGAAAAAAAAGCAGCTGAAATTCATCATCTACGACTGGGGAAAGCCCTTCGACCCCACCACCAAGTCGGAAATCGACACCAGTCTGCCAGCCGAGGAAAGAGCCATCGGCGGACTGGGCATCCACTTGTTGCGCCAGATTATGGACAGCATCAACTACGAGCGGACCAACGGCATGAACGTCCTCACCCTGAGGAAAAAGTTCGACTGACACCCCTTAACCAAAAGATAATCCTCAAGCGAGCAAGAGATGACAGACATCGTATTATCAAGTTTCATCAGCCTCTTTGCCCTTTTCGGCAAAGAGGAGGAGGTGGATGAGGTATGGGCAAAGAAAACGCTGGTCAGCTACCTGAGCCGGCATTTCGGCATCAGGAACATCAACCTCTATCTTGACCTTTACAGCGATATGCGTTTGGCCTACGAAATGACCGAAGGGCTGAACAGCGAGGATACCGTCACCGCTATCTGCTCCTCGCTTCACGGGAAAATACGCACCAGCGAGGAAGCGCTGTTGCTCCTCCGCCTCATGGAGTTCTGCAGCAGCGACGGCATACAAGCCAACACCATGTTCGACACCATGGCAAGGCAGTTCCATATCCCAGAGGCGCAATATCGCGACTTCGCCGACTTCGTGGGCAACCGAGAGACAGAGCATGTGAAGCTGCACAAGCTCGATGGTTTCGAGGGAACCATCAAGACCCTTCTCGACCAGCCTACCGGCTTGCTCATCTTCACCTACACCGGCAGCGACACCGTGCTGTTCAACGACGTGCCGGTGCTGTCGGGCGCCTATCAGGTGTGGCAGCAGAGCAGTGTCCTGAAAAACTTCAACGCCAAGCCCGTCTATTACTCCTCCATCATCAGTGCCTACCAGAAAGAAGGACAGCAGGCGCAGAGCGTGGAGTTCTGCGGGCGCGACATCAATTTCCGCTTCTCCAACAGCGACAACGGCATGCATGACCTCAGCTTCACGTTGCGCAGCGGGGAGATGCTCGCCATCATGGGAGGTTCGGGAACGGGAAAGACCACGCTGCTCTCATTGCTCAATGGAAGCCTCAAGCCGCAGGAGGGCAGCATCACCATCAATGGGCATGACATTTCGGAACCCAAGGCAAAGAACCTCATCGGCTTCGTTCCCCAAGACGACCTGCTCATCGAGGAACTCACCGTCTATCAGAACCTCTGGTTCACCGCCAAGCTCTGTTTCGAGGGCCTTGACGATGCCGAAATCGACCGTCGTGTGACCAAGACGCTGAAAGACCTGGGGCTGTATGCAGCCAAAGACCTCAAGGTGGGCTCGGCCATCAACAAATACATCTCCGGCGGCCAGCGTCGCCGGCTCAACATCGCGTTGGAGCTCATCCGTGAGCCTGCCGTGCTTTTCCTCGATGAACCCACCTCGGGACTGTCGTCGGCCGACACCGAGAAAGTCATCCTGCTGCTCAAGGAGCAGACGCTGAAAGGGAAACTGATTATCGTGAACATCCACCAGCCTTCGAGCGACGTCTATAAGCTGTTCGACCGTCTGTGGCTGCTCGACAAAGGAGGATATCCTGTGTTCGACGGCAACCCCATCGATGCCATCACCTATTTCAAAGAGGCCGCCAACTACGCCGATGCCGAGACAAGTGCTTGTCCCACCTGTGGGAACGTCAACCCCGAAATCGTGCTCAACATCATCGACGAGAAAGCCATCAGCAACACCGGAGAGCCATCCGAAGAGCGGAAAATGAGTCCACAGGACTGGCACGACCTCTATCTGAGCCGCCGTGCTGCCATGCCGGAGCCCGCTGTGAGCGAAATCCCCTCGTCGGACCAGAAGAAACCCAGCGCGCTGAAGCAGTTCGCCATCTTCCTCAAGCGCAATATCAAGACCAAGCTTGCCAACGTGCAGTATCTCTGTATCGTCCTCTTGGTGGCCCCCCTGCTCGCTGTCGTATGCGCCCTCCTCACGCGCTACGCACCCATCGAGGGGTACTCCATCATGAACAACAAGAACCTGGTGAGCTACTTCTTCATGGCCGTCATCGTGGCCACCTTCACCGGCATGAGCGGAAGTGCCGAGGAAATCATCCGCGACCGTGCGCTGCTTAAGCGTGAGCGTTTCCTCAACCTTTCCTACACCAGCTACATCATGTCGAAAATCGTCTTTATGGCAGGTGTCTCGCTCATACAGACGCTCCTCTTCATCCTTGTGGGCAACACCATCATGGGTCTGCACGGACTGACCCTCACTTGGTGGCTCATCCTCTTCATCACCGCCCTTGTGGCCAATCTCACCGGACTGTTGCTCTCTCAATGCCTCAACTCCGTGGTGGCCATCTACATCAGCATCCCCCTGCTGCTCATCCCTCAGATACTGCTCTGCGGCTTGGTGGTCAAATTCACCGACCTGACTCCCGGCAGCACCACGGGCAACGTGCCCCTCATCGGCGACCTTGTGCCCTCGCGGTGGTCATACGAGGCCCTTGCCGTCACGTCGTTCACCGACAATGCGTACGAAGCCCCGTTCTTTGCCAACGACAAAGAGAAATACGAGACGCAGTTCTATAACATGGGCTATCTGTATGAGCTGCAGTCGCAGTTGGAAACCATGAAAAGTGAGAAGGAAAAAGGCAAAGAGGTGTCGCCGGCGCATCTGGAGGTGATCAAGATCAATCTCCCTTTGGTGACGGATTACTGCGGCATGAAGCCCTACGACGGCGACTATTCCTACACCTCGTTGCGCGACTATATGAAGGAAGCCGAGCACATCCTCGCGGCCCGCAGCAACAAAATCACCCTCAAAGGAGATGAGATGGTGTCGAACTTCATCGCTCAGTATGGCAAGGAAAAGTTGCTTCAGCTGAAACGCGACAACTACAACCTGTCGCTCGAAGACTTCGTCACCGGGGTCGACCAGCAGCATACGGTTGAAGTGGTGGACAACCACATCGTGGCCCGTCGCGGGCAGATTTTCCTCACCCCTCAGAGCCGCATCGGAAGGGCCCCCTTCTACAGCAGCGAGAAAGTCATCGGCTCCTTGCATATCAAGACCCTGTGGTTCAACATGGCTGTTTTGGTACTCATGGGAGTCATCGTCACCATCATGCTTCTCACCGATTGTCCTGGAAGATACATCAGAAAAGACGCATAGCACAGATGATGAAAGGATGTGTAAATAAGCCGTAATTGTGTAAATGTGTTAAAAGTACATCGTCGATGATACTTATTTCAAAACTTTTATCTATCTTTGCAGATGAGTTTGGGGAGTATATCCACTTCCCCCGTTTAAGCATAGAAAGAACATATCAACAACAAATTCAAAATCATTAAATTCAAAGAAAGAACCATGAAGAAATTATCAGTATTGGCTATTGTATTCATAGCCATTGCCATGGCATCATGCTGGGGCAACAAAGGTGGGCAGGAAGGTTCCCAAACCGACAGCCTGAAGACTTTCGAGCAGGGTCAGATTGAGGCCGCCATCAAAGCCAACATGGACAGTATCGCAAAAGAGCTGGGTCAGCTCAAGCAGGTTCCGTTCATTCAGAAGGACAACAACAGCTTCTCTCTGACCGCTGAGGAGAAGCAGGTGAAGCCCGACTACCTGCTTGCCCCGAGTGCTGCCGACGAAGCCACCACTTTGGCTGAGAAGTACCGCATTCTGAGCGCTCTTAGTGTTGACCGCAAGATTGCTTCTCTCTATGAGATGCCCACTGAGGACTACGACAAGGCCATTGCCAAGTTGTCTGCCGACATCAACGACCCCTCTTTCAAAGTATTGGAAGAGAACTCCGGCGATTTCTTCGAGACATCGACAGCACTCTACGATGCCATGAACGAGAACGGACGCATCAACAGCTTCTGGCAGCTCGCTTCTGCAGCACTCGTTGAGCAGCTCTACATCACCAACCAGAACTCCGACAAGTTCCTCAGCGTGTTCGACGATGAAGCAGCTTCGAATGTCACCTACCGCCTCACTCTCGTTCTCGATGCCATCAAGCGCCTCACCGATTATGACAGTGCTATCAAGCCCGTAGCCGAAGCTCTCGCTCCGCTGGAGGTGCTCAATGCCACATCGCTCGACGAGTTGAAGACCCAGTTGGCAGAGGCTAAGGACAACATTGCCGCTGCACGCAAGGCCATCATCAAATAATCAGCCATTAGGCAACGTGGCTCAACCCTCTCAGACCAGAGCGGAAGCCACATAAATCAACGAAAGACCATGACGTTGGACATCAAAGAACATCAGGGAGGTATGACAGCCGCCATCATCGGCCGTCTCGACACCCCCTCGGCAGTAAAGGCACAACAGGAAATCGCACCCTTGCTGGAAAATGCTGACAAAGAAATCATACTCGATTGCGAACAACTGCAGTATATCAGTAGTTCCGGTCTTCGGTTGTTCTTGTCGATAAGAAAAGCAGCAGCAGTAAAAGGTGGAAAAGTGATTGTTGCCCATATCAATGACGACATCAAAAAGGTCTTCATGATGACTGGATTCATCAATCTTTTTGAAATCAGATAATCCTATTGAGCCTATAAATAAATAGAGGTGGAAAGCCAAGGGGTTTTCCACCTCTGTTTTTACCAATATCATCTCATAAAAACAGAATTGGAAGAACACACCTATTTATAATGAATATTTTGTGTCACAAATGATAATTTTTCAGGATAAAATGCTTAATTTTGCAACGTAAAAGAAAGATATAAAATGGAATTTGAACTCATTGCCAAGACATTCATGGGACTGGAGCCCATTTTGGCACAAGAATTGACCGAACTGGGAGCCCACGACGTGAAGGCAGGTCGACGTGTGGTATCATTCAGAGGCGACAAGGAACTCATGTACCGCGCCAATTTCCAACTGCACACCGCCATCCGTATTCTCAAGCCTATCAGCCACTTCCGCGCCCGTAGTGCCGACGACGTGTACAACGAGGTGATGAAAATCGACTGGTCGGAATATATCGACAAGAACAAGACCTTCGCCGTAGACGCCGTTGTCTTCTCCGAGGAGTTCAGACATTCAAAGTTCGTCTCATACAAGGTGAAAGACGCTATTGTCGACCAATTCCGTGAGCGCACCGGCACACGCCCCAACATCTCGCTGTCGAATCCCGACCTCCGTCTTCACATCCACATCGCCGAATACGACTGCACGCTGAGCCTTGACTCCAGCGGCGAATCATTGCACCGGCGAGGCTACCGCCAGGAGTCGGTGGAAGCCCCTCTCAACGAGGTGCTTGCCGCAGGCATGATACTGATGACGGGATGGCGAGGAGAATGCGACTTCATCGACCCGATGTGCGGTTCGGGAACCCTCCTCATCGAGGCAGCACTCATCGCCCGCAACATCTCACCAGGCGTTTTTAGAAAAAGCTATGCCTTCGAGAAGTGGAATGACTTCGACCCCGAGCTTTTCGACCGAATCTACAACGATGACAGTGCGGAACGCGAATTCAACCACCATATCTACGGTTATGACATCGACATGAAGAGTGTCAACACGGCGCGCATGAATGTACGTGCCGCCGGCCTCACCTCGCTCATCACCATCGCACAGGCCGACATCAAGGACTTCACGCAGCCATCCGAGAAGAGCATCATGGTGACCAATCCTCCCTATGGCGAGCGCATCTCCACCCCCAACCTGCTCGAGACCTACCGCATCATTGGCGACCGGCTGAAGCATGCCTTCGTGGGCAACGATGCCTGGATTCTCAGCTACCGGGAGGAATGCTTCGAGCAGATAGGCCTTCGTCCTTCCATCAAATACCCCGTCTTCAACGGTTCGCTTGAGTGTGAGTTCCGCAAGTATGCCATTTTTGAGGGCAGACTGAGCAACTTCCGCAGCGAGGGTGGGGTAGTGAAGACCGACGAGGAGCGTGCCGCCATGGCTGAGAAGCACAGATTCAAGAAAAACAGGGAGTTCAAGCAGCGTCTTGAAGAAGAGGCTCAGAACGAAGAGGGCGACATCCGCACCTTCACCTTCCATCACCACAAACTCGACACCTTCCGCCGTCAGGAGGATGCCGATAGCCGTCCGCAGCGTCGTGAGGCGAAAAAGCAGGGCCGGGAGTCGAGGGATGGCCGGTACCAAGACCGTGACCGCCGCGACGGCAACCGCTACGGTTCGCGCGACAGAAGCCGTGACTTCGGCGACCGTCGCTTCGACCGTGGAAAGCGCTCTGACCGTGGAAAGCGCCCCACGGACAACAGACGTGGCAACCGCAACGACAGGAGGCAGGATCATGACGAAGACTAATCACCTTGCCAAGGTGGCACTGTTTCTCCTCGCCACCCTGGTGCCCCTTACCGCCATGTCGCAGAAGAAGCCCCTCACCCTCGAAGAACTCAACTACGGAGGCCGCAATTACGCCGATATGCAGCCCCGCAACGCCACCTACACCTGGTGGGGCGACGTGCTCATCCATACCGACAAGGAGCAGTGCAGCACCGTCGACATGAAACGTCTTGACGAGACACCCCTCCTCAAGCTCGACGACGTGAACGCCGCCATCGGTACCGAGGAGGAGCAACTGAAAAGTCTTGCACGCGTCACCTTCCCCTATCCGGGCACCACACTTGCACTGCTTGAGAATTTCAAGGGCCGCATGCTCTATGATTGGCAGAAGAAGCAAGTGACCTGGCGACAGGACGATGGACATGAGGTGAGCGACTGGACGCCCGTCTCACGCGCCCTGGCTTACGTCGACAACCACCAGCTTTTCGTTGCCGATGCCAATGGCAAGACCATCCAGCTCAGCACCGATGGCAGCCGCGAGATAGTCTATGGGCAGAGTGTCCACCGCGACGAGTTCGGCATCTACAAGGGCACTTTCTGGAGCCCCGACGGCCAGCGTCTTGCCTTCTACCGCATGGACCAGAGCATGGTGGACGACTATCCACAAGTGAACACCTTTACGCGCATCGCCACCGAGGAGCCCGACAAGTATCCCATGGCCGGAGAGACCAGCCACAAGGTGACGGTAGGCGTATATGACATGGGCACGGGTCGCACCGTCTATCTTGATGCCGGCGACCCCACCGACCGCTACTTCACCAACATACAGTGGAGCCCCGACGCACGGCGCATCTACATCCAGGAACTCAACCGCGACCAGACCGACATCCAACTGACCGTCTATGATGCCGTCAGCGGCAAGCGCGAGGGCGTCATCTACACCGAGCACAACGACCGCTATGCCGAGCCCCTCGTACCCATCACCTTCCTGCCCTGGGATGCAGGGAAATTCATCCTCCAGAGCCAGCGCGACGGTTACAACCACTTGTACCTCATGGACACGACGGGACGCCAGCTCCGTCAGTTGACAAAAGGCGAATGGGTGGTTCTCGATCTGGTGGGCTTCTGCCGGCAGCGGGGCAGTGTGGTCATCCTCTCCACTGAGGCCAGTCCCATCCAGAACAACCTGTACGAGGTGAACCTTTCCACGGGGAAGCGCACCTTGCTCGACAACGGCCGCGGCTGTCACGGCAATGTGTATCAGGACGACGGCAGGCACACCAGCATCCTCTCCGCCTCCGGGCGCTATCTGTTCGACAACTACAGTGAGCCCGACGTTCCCCGCCGCATCTCCCTGCTCACCACCGGCAAGCAGGCCGAGCGCGTGCTGCTCGATGCCCCCGACCCCTGGGAGGAATACGACGTTCCCGAGTTCTCATGCGGCACCCTCAAGGCCGCCGATGGAGTGACCGACCTCTATTACCGCATGGTGAAGCCCATCGGCTTCGACCCTTCCAAGAAATATCCCACTGTGGTCTATGTCTACGGCGGGCCTCATGCGCGCAATGTGGAGGCACGGTGGCACTACATGTCGCGTGGATGGGAGAGCTACATGGCCCAGCGCGGCTACCTGCTCTTCATCCTCGACAACCGCGGCAGTAAGGACCGTGGCCTCGCCTTCGAGCAAGCCACCTTCCGGCAGTTGGGACAGGTGGAGATGGAAGACCAGATGAAAGGCATCGACTACCTTCTCACCCTCCCATACGTTGATGCCGACCGTATAGGCGTCCATGGATGGAGCTTTGGCGGATACATGACCATCACGCTGATGACTCATCATCCCGATGTGTTCAAGGTTGGTGTGGCAGGAGGTCCTGTCATCGACTGGAAATGGTATGAGGTGATGTATGGCGAGCGCTATATGGACACGCCCCAGACCAATGCCGAGGGCTACGAGAAGACCTCGCTGCTCAACCAGGCCTCCAACCTGAAAGGCCATTTGCAAATCATCCAGGGCATGAACGACCGCACCGTGGTGCCCCAGCACTGCCTCTCGTTCATCGACGCCTGCATCAAGGCCGGCACGCAGCCCGACTTCTTCGTCTATCCTGGCGAGCCCCATAACATGCGTGGTCGCAAGAGCGTCCACCTGCACGAGCGCATCACCCAATACTTCGACGATTATCTCAAATAACATCCCCGAACCGACATGAACATCCTCCTATTAGGCAGCGGAGGGCGTGAGCACGCCCTCGCATGGAAAATCGCTCAAAGCACGAAAGTTAGCCAACTCTATATCGCTCCCGGCAATGCAGGCACATCAGCCGTGGGCACCAATGTCGCCATCGCCTCCGACGACTTCGAGTCGCTGAAAGACTTCGCTGTGGCGCATGCCATCGACATGGTGGTGGTAGGTCCCGAGGACCCGCTCGTCAAGGGCATCTACGACAGTTTTGCCGCCGACAGCCGCACCGCCGCCATTCCCGTCATTGGTCCTTCGGCGCAAGGAGCGATGCTCGAGGGAAGCAAAGACTTCGCCAAAGCCTTCATGCAGCGTCACCACATCCCCACGGCGCGCCACCGCACCTTCGACGGCGACCATCTCGATGAGGGCATCGCCTTCCTCGAGACCTTGGAGCCACCCTACGTGCTCAAGGCCGACGGTCTGTGTGCCGGCAAAGGGGTGCTCATCCTCCCCACGCTCGATGAGGCGAAGGTGCAGCTCCGCGACATGCTCGGAGGCATGTTCGGCAATGCATCCTCGCGTGTCGTCATCGAGGAGTTTCTCAGCGGCATCGAGTGCTCGGTGTTCGTCCTCACCGATGGGCGTCACTACCAACTCCTTCCCGAGGCGAAAGACTACAAGCGCATAGGTGAGCACGACACCGGCCTCAACACCGGAGGCATGGGAAGCGTGAGCCCAGTGCCCTTCGCCACCCCCGAATGGATGCAGAAGGTGGAGGACCGCATCGTACGGCCTACGGTGGAGGGACTCGCAGCCGAGGGCATCGACTACAAAGGCTTCATCTTCTTCGGACTGATTAATGTGAAGGGTGAACCCATGGTCATCGAGTACAACTGCCGTATGGGCGACCCCGAAACCGAGAGCGTGATGCTCCGCCTGAAGAGCGACATCGTCGATTTGTTTGAGGGAGTGGTTCAAGGCGACCTCGACCGCCGCGAAGTGGTGTTCGACGAGCGTGCCGCCGTTTGCGTGATGCTTGTCAGCGGCGGCTATCCTCAGGCTTACAAGAAGGGCTATCCTATCAGTGGTCTCGACGACGTCGAAGGCTCCATCGTGTTCCATAGTGGCACGGCGCTCCGTGAAGGGCAGGTGGTGACCGCCGGCGGACGAGTCATCGCTGTAAGCAGTTACGGCCGCGACAAGGCAGAGGCCCTTGCCCAGAGTTTCGCACAAGCCCAGAAAATCCATTTCACCGACAAATATTTCCGCAGCGACATCGGAAGCGATTTGTAGGAATGAGGAATGAGGAATGAGGAATGAGGAATTAGGAATTAGGAATTAGGAATGAGGAATTAAGGCCATTGTGCCGTTAGCTCGAACATAAAGAGTTCTGAAAGCCGCCCCGCCGTTCCTCTGTAGGGTCTTAGCTTGTCTAAGACCGAAAAAACGAAAGCCATCAGATTCGAGAAATAGCGAACTAATGTCTAAACTCCCAAACTACAGATATAGACCCTAGACTTTAGACCCTAGACTTTAGTTAGACCCTAGACTTTAGACCCTAGACTTTAGACCAACCCATCGGCCCGAAACCCGCAAAGGTAACGTCTAAACTCCTAAACTCCTAAACTCCCAAACTCCTAAAATTAGGCTTTAGATGGCATACAAGAGACTTCAGAACACCCTTACCGAGAGCAAGCTTCTCCTGCCTTTCGCCGCTCTCGTGTTCGCTGCCGCTTGCCAACTTGCAGGTTTGGTGGCCAACAGTCTGTATTTGCAGCTGTTTTGTGTGGCCATTGCCACTGCGATGCTCATCGAGCTCAACAGGAGCAACCAGCTTCTCCGCACCGAGAGCCAGTCGACAGCCGCCATGTACCTTCTGCTCGTAGGGGTGAGCATCTTCATCTTCCCCGACCTCGGAGCGTGCATCATGCAGCTGTGCATGGTGGCCCTCTATTTCATGCTCTTCCACTGCCGTCAGCACGACGAGTCGCCGGGGTGGGTGTTCTATGGCTTCTTCTGCTTAGGTTTGGCCAGCATGGTGTTTGTTCAGGTGCTGTATTTCGTGCCTGTACTATGGCTGCTCATGGCGACGTGTCTTCGCGCCCTCACCGCCCGCACTTTCTGGGCCTCGCTCATCGGTCTTGTCACCCCTTACTGGCTGAGTGGTCCGGTGATTATCTATTTCCTTGGTCCTGAGGTGATATTGCCCCATTTCGCCCCACTTGCCACCTTCAGCCCCTTGGGCGATTACAGCATGCTGGGCGAGCATGAGTGGGCTGCCGTGGCCTGGACCGTCGTGCTCGCTGCCGTGGGCATCATCCACTATGGTCAGGAGGGCTATCAGGACAAGACACGCACCCGCATGCTCCATGAGGTGTTCATCACCATCGATTTGCTCACCATCCTTTTCCTCTTCCTTCAGCCCCAGCACTATGCGATGCTGCTGCCCATCATTATAGTCAACACCTGTCCGCTCATCGCCCATTTCCTGACACTCACCCATTCCTGGCTGACCAATATTCTCTCGGCTTTCATCTTCCTTTTAACCCTACTCCTCATCGCCTATAACGCATGGATGCCATCCTCCAGTTTCTTGTCAACTATGGCTACACGGGTATGTTCATATCTGCCTTTATAGCAGGCAGTTTTCTACCTTTTAGCAGCGAGGCGGTGATGATGGGACTCATAGCCGCCGGTCTTCAGCCTGTCCCCCTGCTCATCTATGCTACGATAGGCAATTGGGCGGGGAGTATGTTCAATTACTGGATAGGTCATCTTGGCCGTCTGGAATGGGTGGAGCGCTACCTTCATGTCAGTCAGAAGAACCTTGACCGTGCCCGCCATTTCATCGGCGACCGAGGAGCATGGATGGGTGTTTTCTCATTCCTTCCCGTCATAGGCACGGCCATATGCATCCTTTTGGGGCTCATGCGTGCCAACCCCATTACCTCTTCCATCAGCGTTCTCATCGGCAAAATCCTCCGCTACGTTTTCGTCGCCTATTGGTCGATGAGGATCTTTTAACAAATTATCACACCGTTTTCCCGTCTTGAATGGTGTTTTTTTCGTAACTTTGCCCCCAAATTGCAATTTTTATACCGTTAACTCTATGAAGAAGTTCAAATTGGTGGACAACATCCTTGGCTGGGTGGCGTTTCTCGTCGCCGCAGTCGTCTATTGTTCCACCGTGGAGCCGACAGCCAGTTTCTGGGACTGTCCGGAATTCATCACCACTGGCTACAAACTTGAGATAGGTCACCCCCCAGGGGCACCTTTCTTCATGCTGACCGCCAATCTTTTCTCTCAGTTTGCGAGCGACCCGACACAAGTGGCCTACATGGTCAACATCATGAATGCGCTTCTGAGTGCAGTGTGTATCCTGTTCCTTTTCTGGACGGTGACACACCTTGCCCGCAAGCTCATCCTGCGCGACTGGAGTGAGCTCGACACCACGAAGCTCATCGCTATCGAGGCCGCCGGTATGGTGGGTGCCCTCATTTATGCTTTCAGCGACACCTTCTGGTTCAGTGCTGTCGAGGGCGAGGTCTATGCCTATTCCTCGGCATTCACCGCTGTGGTGTTCTGGCTTATCCTCAAGTGGGAGGATGAGGCCGACCAGCCCCACAGTGACCGTTGGCTGGTGCTCATCGCCTATATGACGGGTCTTTCCATCGGCGTTCACCTGCTCAACCTGTTGTGCATCCCTGCCATCGTGCTGGTGTTTTATTACCGGAAGAGCGAGCGTGCCACCCTCAAAGGTTCGCTATTGGTGCTCCTGCTCTCCTTCGTCATCGTTGCCGCCGTGCTCTACGGCGTGGTGCCCGGCATCATCACTGTTGGCGGATGGTTTGAGCTGTTGTTCGTCAACGTCATTGGCTGCCCGTTCAACACCGGCGTGATTATCTACATCATCATGCTTGTGGCAGCTGTCATCTGGGCCATCTACGAGACCTACAACGACCACAGTCTTGCCCGTCAGAATGCTGCATTCATCCTTGCCGTCGCCATGCTCGGTGTGCCCTTCTACGGCTACGGTTACAAGGCCGCTTTCATCGGTCTTGTTCTTCTTGTCGCCCTCTGGGCTCTGCTCCGCAGCCGCCGTAAAGGCAGACTGCTCATCTCAAGCCGTGTGAAGAACACCACGCTGCTCTGCATGCTGATGCTGATGATCGGCTACTCCACCTATGCAGTGATTGTCATCCGCTCCGCTGCCAACCCTCCGATGGACCAGAACTCCCCCGAGGACATCTTCACTCTTGGCAACTACCTCAGCCGCGACCAGTATGGTTACCGCCCGCTGTTCTACGGCCAGGCCTATAATTCGGAATACGATGCCGGTGATGATGGTTATGTGAAGATGACGAAGTCGGCACCCATCTACCAGCGTGTGGAGAAGCACAGTGCCGATGAGCCCGACCGTTACTTCATCGTCGACTGGAAGCAGCAGCCCCAGTACGTGCAGAACATGTTCTTCCCCCGCATGTACGACTCCCGCTTCGCCAGTTCCTACGAGAGCATCATCAACGTGAAGGGCCGTATGGTTCCTTCGAAATACGGACCTACCGACATAAAGATGCCCACCATGCTCGACAACCTGAAGTTCTTCTTCACCTACCAGTGCAACTTCATGTACTGGCGCTATTTCATGTGGAACTTCGCCGGCCGTCAGAACGACTACCAGGGCTACGGTGAGAAGGAGCATGGCAACTGGTTAACCGGCATCCCCTTCATCGACAACCATGTGCTTGGCTTAGGCGATCAGAGCAAGATGCCCGATGTGCTCAAGACCAACAAGGGGCATAATGTGTTCTACTGCCTGCCTTTGCTCTTAGGTCTTCTGGGCCTCTTCTGGCAAGCCTTCCGTGGCGAGCGTGGCATCAGGCAGTTCTGGGTCGTCTTCTTCCTCTTCTTCATGACGGGCCTCGCCATTGTGGTCTATCTCAACCAGACGCCCAACCAGCCGCGTGAGCGCGACTACGCCTACGCCGGTTCGTTCTATGCCTTCGCCATCTGGTGCGGACTGGGTGTCACCGCCATCATCGACTGGCTGAAGAAACTCGGCCTCAAGCAGAGCTTCGTCGTGGCCTTGGCAGCCATTGCCTGCCTCCTCGTGCCCCTGCAGATGATTTCCCAGACCTGGGACGACCACGACCGGAGCGGGCGCTACACCTGCCGTGACTTCGGACTCAACTACCTTAACTCCTTGCAGGAAAAAGGCTATCCCATCATCTACACCAACGGTGATAACGACACCTTCCCGCTGTGGTACAATCAGGAGACCGAGGGCAACCGCACCGATGTGCGCGTGTGCAACCTCAGCTACCTGCAGACCGACTGGTATATCGACCAGATGCTCCGTCCCGCCTACGACTCGCCCCCTGTTCCCATCACCTGGCCCCGTATCGACTACTGTTCGGGCACCAACGACGTGGTGAGTGTGCGGCCCGAACTGAAGGGAGCCATCGAGGAGCTTTACAAGAGTTACCCCGAGCAGGCGAAGGAAGCCTTTGGCGACAATCCCCTCGAGCTGAGCAATGTGCTCCGCTATTGGGTCCGCGGCGACGTCAACGATGCCCAGCGCACAGCGAAGAACAGCATCCTCCGCTACATGGGCATGGAGGAAGACGCACACGTGGTGCCCACCGACACCCTGCTGGTGACTATCGACAAGGATGCCGTGAGAAAGAGCGGCATGAAGATTGTGAACGACAGCATTCCCGACCACATGGTCATCTCGCTCTCCGGCAAGCGCAGTCTGGGCAAGGGCGACCTGATGATGCTCGAGATGATTTCACAAGCCAACTGGACACGTCCCATCTATGTGGCGATCACTGTGGGTGAGGAGAACTACATGAACCTTGGCGACAACTTCATCCAGGAAGGCCTTGTCAACCGCATCACTCCCTTCACCACGGCAGGCAACGAAGAGGCACGTTTCGACACCGCCAAGACCTACGACTATGTGATGAACAAGTTCAAGTTCGGTGGTCTCGACAAGCCCGGCCTCTATCTCGACCAGACGGTGACGCGCATGTGCGCCACCCACCGCCGCCTGCTATCTCAGCTGGCACTTGCCCTGGTCAACGAGGGCGACACCGTGAAGGCCCGCAAAGTGCTTGAGAAGTGCGACAAGGAAATCCCCGCCTACAATGTGCCCCTCGACTACATGAGCGGCGCCCTCGACCTTGTGGAGTCCTGGATTGGCGTGGGCAACAAAAAACGCGCCACCGAGATAGCCGATGAGCTATGGAAGCAGTCGGAGCAGTTCCTCGCATGGTATATTTCCAATGAGCCCTCCTACCTTGCCGTTTGCGACCGCGACTGCAAGATGCATATCTACATCATGCAGGCCATCATGCAGGTTATGGACAAAGCCGATGAGTCATGGAGCGAGAAACATACCAACGCGCTCAACCTGCTCTATGGTGCCTACCAACAGAAACTGGGCGTCATGCCCTGAACACACACTCAGGGGTGAGGTCAATTCCTCACCCCTGAATTTAAGTGTGTCCTTTTAAATCTGATTTTCCTCATCCCACCATGATACTTGAGCAACCCTCTTTCTGGCTGCGGTGGATGTTTCCCCGTGCCTATTGGCGTATGGACAAGAACGACCACTCGGTCTATCTCACCTTCGACGATGGTCCCATCCCCGAAGCCACGCCATTCATCCTCGACACCCTTCGTGCCTATGAGGCTCATGCCACCTTTTTCATGGTAGGCGACAATGTGCGCAAATACCCCCATCTCTTCGAGCGCATCGTGAGCGAGGGTCACTGCTTGGGCAACCATACCTTCCATCACCTCGGAGGCCTCAAGCACCTCACCCACACCTATGTGGAGGATGTGGAGTTGGCCAACAGCTACATCGGTGCACGCCTGTTCCGACCGCCACATGGTGTGATGACCCCCAGCGAATACTACCATCTGCGCAGCAAATACCAGATTGTGATGTGGGACTTAGTGACACGCGACTATTCCCGCCACCTCACCGCTGCCGATGTGGTGGAGAACGTTCGGCGCTACACCCGCAACGGTTCCATCATCACCTTCCACGACTCCCTGAAGAGCATCGACAAACTCCACATCGCCTTGCCCGCCTCACTCAGATGGCTCACCGAGCAAGGCTATCAGTTCAAAGTCTTCGAGTGAAAAACAACCTGAATCATGGGATGGCTCTCGTATGCCATTTCTTTGCCCTATGATTCAACAATGTCAGCTTTCTTGCTCTCTGCAAGCAATATCTTATCCCCACCATACGAAGTGTTCGGCGTTATTGCGTCGGACACTTTGTTTTCTGTGGCCCATGAATCATGGGCTGGATGAATACAGGAAAAGAAGTGGCTTTGCAGTTGGCAAGGGGCATTGGGAAAGAGAAACTTGGTGTTGCTGCGAAAAATAGTTTACCCATCGTGAATCTGATGGGTGGCGGAAAATTTACTCAAGCCATGGGTGAAAAAGCCATGAATACATTGTTCCAATTATTGAACAACATGAAATCCACCGTCGATTACGTTATAAAGGTGGGAGGAAAGACAAAACTCAACAAGGATGCCGTGAGACTTCTGGGCGAGGTAGTGAAAAATGTAACAACTCCTCGTATGGCTGAAGTGGTAGCTGAGATATTGAAGCAACAGGCACTCCAGAAAAAGCTTATGCAGCAGGCCAGCAAGCTGTTGCTAAAATACAAGTTGGGTAAAACTGTAGTGGCCGGCACATTAAGTCCATATGTCGGCTCGCGAATGGTGAGCCAGTTCCAGGCGTTTCCTAATCAGGTGAACCAAGACCAGATGAAAAACGGCATGGCCGACAACCTGGCAGCCAACATCCACCAGTTGGGATTGGTGGGATTCGGCATGACGACGCCCGACAATAAGCTCATCTACCACACCTAAATCAAAGAGGCCGACCCCAGCCAGACCGACTTCACCATCTACAATGACATCGGCTCTGTCTACAACTACCGCACGGTGGGTGTCAGCCGCGATGCCTTCCAGGGCAACACCAAGGTGCAGCGCATCAAGTTTGCAGAGAGCCGCAGCAGCAAATACGACAGCTACGCGCCGCTGCTCTTCACCATCCCCGACTCTGCCTTCGCCGGATGCACCGGCCTGCGCGAGTTCGACCTGCGCTACCAGACCGCCAAGGGCAGCGAGACCGCCCTCGGCCCTGAGAACTTCATCCTCTGCGGCGACAGTATCTTCGCTGGTTGCGACTCCACGCAGCTGCGCATCATCGTGGGCGAGGACCGTCTGCAGGACTTCCTCGACAACCCTTCGTGGGCGAAGTACAAGCGCTATCTCGCCACCGGCAAGCTGACCGAGAAGAAGGCCACCAACGGCTATGGCGTGAACTATGCCTACGCGTACACCGATAACTCGACGCGCCACATCACCTATGGCATGGGCCACGAGATAGAGCACCTCTATGCCTACGAGGCCGACAACGACTTCCTCGACAAGAACAGCGGTTCGCTGGGCCTGTTAAACGATGTAGGCAACTGGAACAACTACCACCTCGACTTTGTGAAGAAGGGCGCCAAGACCAGCGTTTTTTTTTTGTCTAGGAAAGCATACTTGCAATATTGCCATCCGAGCGCCTCGTAGAGGTTGTTGAGGCGTCGTTGTCGTGTCATGAAACTATCGAAGTTCTTGTTTTCCGGCTGTATCCACTGCAGTTCACATAAAGCGCCCATTCTTGGCAGCACCTGATACTGAGCGAATTCGTCGGCATAGACATACTCTGTCCACAGGTTGGCCTGTAGTCCGATGATATGTTTCCGTGCCTCTTCGGGAAGCGTGTCGGGAGCCGGTTCGAAGGAATAGACCTTCTCGATGGGCACAAATCCCCCGATGAGCAAGGGCTTGTTCCAATAGTCCTCCGGTGTCTGGTAGTAGTCGAAATAGAACCATGCCGTAGGCACCATGATGACATCATGTCCCTTTTTCGATGCCTCGACACCCCCTTCCACGCCTCTCCAGCTCATGATGGTGGTGGATGGTGTGACATCACAGTCGAGCAGTTCGTCCCATCCGATGGCCTTTCTCCCCTTGCTGTTGAGATAATGTTCCACCCTTTTCATGAAATAGCCCTGCAGCTGGTCCTCTGCGGTCTGCTTTCCCTTGGTGGTGATGTGCTCAGCCCTGATGCGCTCCTGGCACTTGGGGCAAGCCTTCCATCTCGTGCGTGGGGCCTCATCTCCCCCGATGTGGATGTATTCCGAGGGGAAGAGTTCCGTCAGTTCGTCGAGCACCCCCTCCACGAATCGGAAGGTCTCCTCACGCCCTGCGCAGAGGATGTCGTCGAAGACACCCCAGTTGGGTTCCACCTCATAGGGCCCTCCTGTGCACCCCAGTTCGGGATAGGCTGCCAGCACCGCCTCCATGTGCCCTGGCATGTCGATTTCGGGTATGATGGTGATGTATCTGTCGGCAGCATATCTGACAATGTCTCTTATTTCATCTTGCGTGTAGAAACCGCCATAGCGTTTCCACTCATAGATGCCCGTGTTGCGCCCCACAACGGTACGCCGGCGCCATGCCCCCACCTCGGTGAGTTTCGGGTAGCGCTTGATTTCCACGCGCCATCCCTGGTCGTCGGTGAGATGGAAGTGGAACGTGTTGATATGGTGCAGTGCGAGCATGTCGATATACTGTTTGACGAAGTCAGTACCGAAGAAATGCCGGCTCACGTCGAGATGCATGCCACGATAGGCAAATCGCGGGCTGTCTTCCACCACCACGGCGGGTATGGCCACCTCCCCCTCGGGTTTCACGGGCAGTGCCTTCCGCAGTGTCTGCATGCCATAGAACACGCCGGCAGCGCTGCCGCCCTCGATGGTGACCGCTCGCTGCGACACGGTGATGCGGTAGCCCTCACGCTCAGTGATTTTCGCATTGATTTTCAGTACGATAGCAGGCTCCTTCACTTTGCTGTTGGTCACAGGCACTTCCATAGAGTAGGCCTGTTTTAGCCAAGACGCGAGGAAATGGGCATTGCGCTCCATATCGCTGTCGCCCTCATAGCGGATGGCAGAGAGTGATGGCAGAGCAAAAGCCTTACCTTTCTGGGCCACACAATGTTGTGGCAGCGGCACGACATGGAAATCGGCCATCACCTGTCCTGTCATGACAAGGGGGAAGAGGAGAAGCAGCGGCAGTAACGAAAAGTGTCTCATCAGTATTGTCTTTAGTTGAGTAAATGATTGTTGCAAATATATGATGAAGTATCGACATTTGCAAATTTCCACATCATTTTTTGGCATTACACCTCTATAAATGCAAAAAATCAACGTTGGTGATGTGAGGTTTGATTAAAATTGACTATTTTTGCATCAAACCAAAATTCTATCTAACATCACCTGTATGAAAAAGGCTTTATTCCTATCTTTTGTGCTGCTGCTATGTGCCAGCGGCCTTCATGCACAGCGTACCACCGACCTTCTCGACCGCGGTTTGGTGGCCATTCCCTCCGGTTCCGGCAGCTTTGTCAGCTGGCGTATCTTTGGCGAGGAATATTACGACACCCAATACAACCTCTACCGCAATGGTATGAAGTTGAATGCCAAGCCCCTCGACGTGTCGAACTTCACCGACCCTCAGGGTGGTGCCGGCTCCCGCTACCAGGTGGCAGCCGTGGTGCGTGGCGTTGAGCAGGAGAAAAGCGCCGAGGTCATCCGGCAGGGTGCGCAGTACATCCAGTTTGCCGTCAAGCCCATTCTGTCGCGCCGAGGTACCGACATCAGCAAAGACTACAGCATCAACGACATCACCCTCGCCGATGTGGATGGCGACGGCGTATCGGAGTTCATCGTCAAGCGCAACTACAACCTCGACAGCGACAACACCGGTCCCTGTCCCGTGGCCAATGACTCCGCTTTCAATTTCCTCGAGTGCTACACCATCCGTGGCGACCGTTTGTGGCACATCGATTTAGGCCCCAACATGTGCAGCGGTCCCGATGAGCAGTACGACATCATCGGTTATGACTGGGACGGCGACGGGCGTGCCGAACTGCTCATGCGCGGTGCCGACAATATGATTATCCACCATGCCGACGGGAGCAAGACCAATATCGGCAACATGAACGTGAACACCCGAAACACGGTGCTCCATAACGCCAACATGACCTACACCAACACAGGAGCCGAATATCTGCTCTATATGGAAGGTGCCACGGCAAAACCCTATCCCATCGGCAACAACGGCGCTCTGTGGATGCCCTATCCTCTGCCCCGAGGCAGTGCCGACGACTGGGGCGACGGCTATGGCCACCGCTCCACGAAGCACTATTTCGCCGCACCATTCCTTGATGGCCGTCATGCCTTCATCTTCCTCGGGCGTGGATGCTACACCAAGCATCACATGAAAGCCTTCTCCGTCGACCCCGCCACGCACAAGCTCACCATGTACTGGGAGTGGAACAGTGGCAACTCTGGCGTCTATTTCGGCCAGGGATTCCATAACTTCGGCATAGCCGATGTCGACTGGGACGGCCGTGATGAGATTGTCTTCGGTTCGATGGTTATCGACGACAACGGCAAGGGCCTCTCGAGCACCGGATTAGGGCATGGCGATGCCCAGCACTGCAGCGACTTCGACCCCTATCGCCATGGTCAGGAGATCTTCACCTGCAACGAAGACCACCCCGCCATGAACTACCGCGATGCCACCACTTCGAAAATCTACTACCGCCTTCAGTCGACGAGCGATGACGGCCGTGCCATTTGCGGCAACTTCTCCAATGCCTTCCCGGGCTGTATCGGCCATTCGTCGCAGTCGGGCGTCGTCTCCACCGTCGCCGACAAGGTGATTTCTGGAGCCCCATCCGGCTTCGCCATGAACTTCCGCATCTACTGGGACGGCGACCTGCTCGAGGAAGCCCTCGACGGTGCCAGCAGCCGTGAGGGAGCCAGCCATGTGTTCAAGGCCGACGGCACCAGCGTGTTCCGTGCCGATGGCACCGCCAACTGCAACTGGACGAAGAACACCCCTTCTGCCACCGGCGACATCCTCGGCGACTGGCGCGAGGAAATCATCGTGCGCACCACCGACAACCGCTACATCCGCATTTACACCACCAATATCGCCACGCCATGGCGCAACTACACCCTGTGGCACGACCATCAGTACCGTCAGGGCATGCTGTGGGAGTCGATAGGCTACAACCAGCCCCCCCACACCAGCTACTTCCTCGGTGAACTGGAGGATATCACCGTCGCCCCGCCGCCCCTTACCATGACCGGTCGCACCGAAGTGGCCAATGGTGGCACTATCGGCACCGACCTCAACGACAAGCACGCCATCGTCTGCGAGACCAACGACACCCATGTGAGCATCGCCGATGGCGCCTCGCCCTGGGTGATGACCTTCAACGTGCCGTCGTGGGTGCAGGGAACCAACAGCACCCAGACCAATGGCAACGCAAGTATCAAACGCGTCTACTATACCTGCGACGCCGAGGGTGGCGCCTTCACGGGCAGCACCCGACTGGTGAAGCAAGGCGACGGCATCCTCAACCTCCCCAATGTGGAGCAGACCTATACCGGCAACACTGACATCTGGGCCGGCGTGGTGAATTTCGACGGCAAGATGCTCCAGACATCAGTTTGGCTCAACCGCTTCGCCGAGCTCAACAGTGACGGAGGACAGTTCCGTCGCATCAAGATGGACTACGCTTCGAAACTGCGTCCGGGCCGTGCCGACAACCGTGGCACCATCAGCACCGACTCACTGCTCCTCGGCTTCGGCTCACGCGTCATCTTCGACATCTACGATGACCTCACCGCCGACCAAATCAACGCCCGCCTGCTCACCATCGAGACCAAGGACTGGCGCTATGGTCCGCAATATCTCATGCCCGTCGTCGAATTCGTCAACCATGGCAGCGAGCTCACCTCCGGCAGGTACCTGCTCGGCACCGTGGAGACCATCAGCGGCGACATTGCCAATCTGCGTATCGAGGGCCTCGGCAACCAAAAGAAGACCGCTCTTACCGCTGAGGATGGCAAACTTTACCTCGAGATTTCCGATATGCGCGAGAACATCGATATCTACTGGACAGGCACCGAAAGCGACATCTGGGACATCGGCGGCACCGACAACTTTGCCACCATCTCAGGCGAGAAAGACCATTTCGTGCCCGGCGACAAAGTCATCTTCAACGACGATGCCAGCCAGTTCACCATCAACCTCAACAGCGAGATTGTGGCCGACAGCATCATCTTTGACAACAACACACAGGGCTACACCCTCCGTGGCACCGGTGCGCTGGCCGGCACAACCACCTTGGTGAAACGAGGCAGCAGCACACTGACCATCAATACCGAAAACACCTACACTGGCGGCACACGCATCTCGGGCGGTACGGTAAACGTTTCGACGCTCTCCAACAGCACCCAAGCCAAAGGCAACCTTGGCGCTGTCACGGCAACCCCCAGCAAGTTCATCATTGAGAATGGTGCCGAACTGCACACCACCGGCGCCATCACCAATGGCTCCACCATCCAGGTGATGGGCGAGGAAGGCGGTGTCATCAACAACATGGGCGACTTCATCGTCGACCGTTCCATCAGCGGTACGGTGCTTACCAAGAAAGGCTCGGGATGGATGAAGCTCAACACGTCGAACAACTCGCTTAACCGTCTCGTCATTGCCAACGGCACGGTGCAGTGCGTCAATGCCAACACGCCCGCCAAGACCGTGGAGTTCCAGAACGGAACCCTCAGCGAGAATACCAGTTCAAACTATAACATAGAAGTGCCCCAGGGCAAGCGCGGCACTTGGAACCTTGTGGAGCGCGGCACCTACAGCAACAAACTGACGGGTTCGGGCACGCTGACCATCTATTGTCCCGTGGTGGTGCTGACCAACGGCAATGCCACACGCACACAAATCACAGGCAACTGGTCGGCCTTCGAGGGCACCATCACCTGCAAGGTGCACTCGAAAGACAGCCGTTTCACCCTCGACAACGGCAATGGCATGCCCAAGGGCACCCTCAATGCGCCAGCCGGCGTCGTGGTGGAGAACAGCGGCAGGACATTCCGCATCGGCCGCATGTCGGGTACTGGCAGTCTAGGTGGCACTTGCTCCTTCAGCCAGAGCGGTAACTCCGGTGTGAACAACTGGCAGGTGGGCGACGACACCAATTGGTCGTGGGCAGGAAAGGTGACATCCAACGCTCATTTCTACAAAGTGGGAGAGGGTCGCCTGACCTACAGTGGAGCGAGCGACAACACGGGCAATTTCTTCATCAACCAAGGCGAACTGATGCTCTCGTCGGGTGTGCTGGGCAAAGGCCGCCTCACCGTGGCACGTGGCGCCACCCTGTCGGGCACCAATACCGGTGCTAAGACGTTGACCAACTCGTCGGTGACCGTCAATGGCACGGTGCGCCCGGGAAGTTCTGCCAACACCTATATCGGCACCATCTACTTCGGTGGCAAGAACGTGGCGTTCGTCGCCGGCAGCACCCTTGAGGTGAAAGCCCGCCAGTGCGCCACAGCCACCAACGATGGTTGCACCTCAATAGCCGACATCAGCACCTTGTCGATGGACGGCACGCTGCGCCTCACTTTGGTCGACAACCATATCCTCAAGGCCGGCGACTCCATTCGTGTATGGCGTGCCACTACCATGACCGGTACGCCTCAGCTCGAACTGCCCGAAGGCATCGAGTGGGACACCAGCCGCCTTTCCGAGGGTCTGCTCTTCGTCAGTTCGGTGAGCGATGGCATCGTGCAGCCCACCATCACCATGAGCGACAGTCCGGCACTCTACGACCTCAATGGCCGCCTGGTAAGGTCAGATGGCTCCACCGAGGGCCTTCCCGCCGGCATCTACGTCCGACGTGGAAAGAAAATCATAGTTAAATAGGTTTGAGGTTTGAGGTTTGAGATTGGAGGTTTTTGATTAGCAATAAATAGGTTTGAGGTTTGAGATTTGAGGTTTTTGATTAGCCAAAAATAGATTTGAGATTTGAGATTTGAGGTGGTTGCAATACCGTTACAGCCATTTCAAACCAAAACCCTCAATCCAAAAACCTCAAACCTCAATCCAAGAAAAGCCCCTCACCTGTAAGCGGTGGGGGGCTTTTCTTGGGAATTTGCTCGTCTTTACAGGAGCGCTTTGATTTTTTCCTCGATGGCAGCTTTTGACTGAGCACCCACCATCTTGTCCACCAATATTCCACCCTTGAAGAAGAGAATTGTGGGGATGTTGCGCACCTTGAACTCGATGGCGATGTCGTCATTCTCCTCGACGTCGCATTTTCCCACCACCACTTTGCCGTCATATTCCTCGGCCAGTGCCTCGATGGTAGGAGCAAGCATGCGGCAGGGACCGCACCAGGTGGCCCACAGGTCGACGACCAGCGGCAGGTCGCCCTCTAAATAAGAATTGAAATTCTCGGTTGTGATCGTTACTTCCATGTCTTTGTCTTTATAATTTTGATGAAACAATAAGTTTTATACTAACTTAGCAAATTGTGTGCCATCAAGGCCCAACATCCCATCCCTTTGTGTCAATGTGTAATAGGATGACATTAATTGATGGTGTAATTCATTCCCTCCGTCTCTTCGATGAACTGAATGAGCTGGTGTTTGAGTTCCACCGTCTTGGCCTTGCTCCTCATGAGTACATTGCCATTGGCATTATAGACTTGGAGGAATAGCGGCGTCTCCCCCGGGTTTTCTTCTACGGCGGCGGCAAAGTCGCGCACCACGGCCTTGTCGATGCGGTCGGCGTTGATGGTTACGGTGATGCGTTTGATGGCATTCTTCTTGACCGTCTGCAGGTATTGTATGTCGGCGATGCGAATGTCGTAGATTTTTGAATCGCGGAATTTCGGTACGGCTTTTCCTGTGACATAGATGGTGCATGCCTCGGTGAGCATACCTCTCCATTTAGCCCATTCCTCTCCGAAGAGCGCGAGTTCTCCCGAACCGTTGAAGTCCTCGATGGTGACAAAGCCACATGGTGTGCCATTTCTGCTGAACTTCGACTTGACAGCCGTGACGACACCGCCGAACGAGATGTTCTCCTTGCGAGTCAGCGCTTCCTTGTCGGCAAGTTCGGAACACTGAGTGTTGCAGAGATGTGTGAGGATCATGCTGAACTCGTCGAGAGGGTGAGCCGAGAGGTAGATGCCAACGAGGTCGCGCTCGCGGTTGAGCCGCTCGATGTTGCTCCACGGCTCGCACTCCGGGATGGGCGGTGTTGAAATCTCCACCATGTCGCTTCCGAAGAGCGACATCTGCGCTTGCTGCTGCTCGTTCTGATAGAGCTGTCCGAATCGTACGAGCGTGTCGAGGAACATGTCGCCCTTGCTTCCAATGGCGAAGTATCGCTCGCGGGCGATGCCGAAGCTGTCGAATCCTCCGCTGAGGACAAGGCTTTCGAACGCTTTCCTGTTGGCTGCCGAGAGGTTGACTCTCTTCACCACGTCGAAGACGTCCTGATAGGTGCCGTTGGCATCCCGCTCAGCGATGATGGCTTCTGCGGCCGCCGAGCCCATTCCCTTGATGGCAGCGAGTCCGAATCGTATGGCGCCGTTTTTGTTGACGCTGAACTTATGTCGGCTTTCGTTGACGTCGGGTCCGAGCGTCTCGATGCCCATGGCCTTGCACTCATCCATCAGCTTTGTGATTTCGGTGATGTTGTCGAGGTTTCGGCTCATCACGGCGGCCATGTACTCAGCAGGATAGTGTGCCTTGAGATAAGCCGTCTGATAAGCCACCCAGGAGTAGCATGTGGCATGGCTCTTGTTGAAGGCGTATGAGGCGAATTTCTTCCAGTCCTCCCATATTTTGTTGAGTATCTTCTTGTCGTAGCCATTGGCCTGTCCACCTTGGTAGAAGAGTCCCTCGAGCTCGTTCATCTTGTCGATGAGTTTCTTTCCCATGGCCTTTCTGAGCGTATCCGACTGTCCGCGGGTGAAGTTGGCAAGCTGGCGTGAGAGAAGCATCACTTGCTCCTGGTAGACGGTGATGCCATAGGTGTCTTTGAGGTACTTCTCCATGCATGGGATGTCGTATGAGATGCGCGAAGGGTCTTTTTTCCTGGCGATGAATTCCGGGATGTAGTCCATAGGTCCTGGCCTGTAGAGGGCGTTCATAGCGATGAGGTCTTCGAAGACCGAGGGTTGCAGCTCGCGCAGGTATTTCTGCATACCGGCCGACTCGAACTGGAAGGTGCCGATGGTCCTTCCTTCGCAGTAGAGTTTGTAGGTGAGAGGGTCGTCGATGGGGATGTTGTCGATGTCGATGGTCACTCCGGTCGACAGTCTCACATTCTCGATGGCCTCCTTGAGGATGGAGAGGGTTTTGAGTCCGAGGAAGTCCATTTTGATGAGTCCTGTCTCCTCGATGACGTGTCCGTCGTACTGAGTGCAGAGCAGTTTGTGTCCTGGGTCTGCCTTGTCTTCGGCTGTCGATACCGGCACCCAGTCGCTGATGTCGTCGCGGCAGATGATGGTGCCGCAGGCATGGATGCCGGTGTTTCTGACGGTGCCCTCAAGCATACGCGCATACATGATGGTGTTGCGCATGCGCACATCGGTGGAAGCCTGAGCCTCCCTGAGTTCGGGGACGCATTTGATGGCATTCTCGAGGTTCATCTTTAGGCCGTCGGGCAGGCGGTCGGGGATGGCCTTGCACAGGCGGTTGCTCTCCTCGAGGGGGAGGCGTTCCACCCTCGCCACGTCGCGTATGGAGTTTTTGGTGGCCATACTGCCGTAGGTGATGATGTGTGCCACCTTCTCGTGTCCGTATTTGTCCTCTACCCATTCGAGCACACGACCTCGTCCGTCGTCGTCGAAGTCTGTGTCGATATCGGGCAGTGAGATTCGGTCGGGGTTGAGGAAGCGCTCGAAAAGTAAGTCGTATTTGATGGGGTCGATGCGTGTGATGCCGAGGCAGTAGGCCACCACGGAGCCTGCAGCTGAGCCACGCCCTGGTCCCACCATGACATCCAGTTCGTCGCGTGCCACATTGATGAAGTCCTGCACGATGAGGAAGTAACCCGGGAATCCCATGGTCTTCATCACATGGAGCTCGAAGTTGACCCGCTCCTTCACCTCTTCGGGCAGGGGGTCGCCATAGAGTCTTCGTGCACCGTCGTAAGCGAGTTTGGCGAGGTAGTCGGCCTCGAACTTGATGCGGTAGAGTTTGTCGATGCCTCCGAGTTTCTGTATTTTCTTCTCTCCCTCCTCGCGTGACATGATTTCATTGCCGTTCTCATCGCGAGTGAACTCCTGGAAGAGTTCCTCTTCGGAGATACGTGCTCTCACGTCCTCTTCCGTTCCAAAGCTTTCGGGAATGGGGAAGAACGGCATGATGGGTGCGTGGTCGATGGAGTAAGTCTCCACTTTATCGAGCACTTCGCAGGTGTTGTCGAGTGCTTCTGGTATGTCGGCGAAAATCTCGTTCATCTCGGCTCGTGTCTTGAGCCATTCCTGTTTGGAGTAGAGCATTCTGGTAGGGTCGTCGAGTTCTTTTCCCGTGGCGAGACAGAGCAGGTGGTCGTGGGCTTCGGCGTTCTCCTGGTCTACGAAATGTGCATCGTTGGTGCAAACCAGTTTGATGCCATATTCCCTTGCCAGTTCGATGATGACCTTGTTGGCCTGCTGCTGTAGGGGGAAGGTCTCGCGGTTGGCCCGTATGTTGGGGTCGCGCACCTCATGGCGTTGCAGCTCCAGGTAGTAGTCGTCGCCGAAGACGCGATGGTACCACTCGATGGACTCCCTGGCTCCCTGAATGTCGCCTTTGAGTATTTTGTCCGGCACCTCGCCGGCGATGCACGCCGAGCATACGATGAGTCCCTCGTGATAGCGTTCGAGGTCCTCATGGTCGGTTCTGGGCCTCATGTAGAAGCCGTCGACCCAAGCTCTTGAAACAAGTTTGAGGAGGTTTTTGTAGCCCGTATAGTTTTTGGCGAGCACAATGAGGTGCCATCCGCCTTGGTCATGATGGTCTTTGCTGCGGTCGGCCTTTTTCCGTCGTGCGACATACATCTCGCAGCCGAAAATGGGTTTGAAGGGCTCTTTGCCCTCGGCCTTCAGCTGTTTGTTTTTCTTGTTGGTGTAGTTGAACAGTTCTTTCACTCCCATCATGTTGCCATGGTCGGTAAGTGCGATGCCGCGCATACCGTCGGCAACGGCCTTGTCCACCAGGCCTTTGATGCTCGACATTCCGTCGAGGATGGAATAATAGGTGTGGACATGCAGGTGTACGAAATCTCTCATGCTGCAAAGTTACGCTATTTTTTCGTCATTCCATCCAAGTGAGCTTGATTTATTTCTTCTCATTGATGGTTGGTCGAAAGCTCCTTAGTTTGTCCGTTGGCTCGTATGGGCTGAATCAGTGTGCTAACAAAGGAGGTCGTGAGATTCGAGCACGACAAACTCACAAAAAGGGAGAAGTGAAACCGTTTTGCTTAGGCATTGGTTATGATTTTAAACATGAGGTGTGTTCTATTAATTCTGATTTTTTATGAGGTGGCATTTCTATACATTACAT
>CAMHEL010000014.1 GCA_946184125.1 uncultured Prevotellaceae bacterium | reverse complement strand
AATCCCGACGCATTGAATATCAGGATTTGCAATCCGAAAATCGCATTAAAAATGGGCCAGACTTAACTGCGCCCTTATTGCGTTTGCCGATGCAAACATAGTAACTTATACTCCATGCAGGTGGATTGCAAATCCACCTGAGCGTAAGAATCGCTGAATAATTTCAATTTGCGCAATGGGGTGGCATTGCGTGCTTCTGGCACCCAATGCCACCCTTGATGGACCGTGTCAATCTTGAAAAAGTTCTCGAAAGTGAGATGCCGGATGCAGAAAAGCTCAGAAAATCGACACCTCCACGGGGCAGTGGTCGCTGCCCATGATTTCGGTGTGGATGTCGGCGCTGTTGAGGTGCTCGCGGAGGCGTTCTGAGATGAGGAAGTAGTCGATGCGCCAGCCGGCGTTCTTCTCGCGGGCGCGGAAGCGGTACGACCACCACGAGTAGGTCACTTGGTCGGGATGGAGATAGCGGAAGGTGTCGATGAAACCAGCCTGGAGCAGCGTGCCGAATTTCTCGCGCTCCTCGTCGGTGAAACCGGCGTTGCGGCGGTTGGTCTTCGGGTTCTTCAGGTCGATTTCCTCATGGGCCACGTTGAGGTCGCCGCACACCACCACAGGCTTCACGCTGTCGAGGCGCTGAAGGTAGGCGCGGAAGTCGTCCTCCCAGGTCATGCGGTAGTCGAGGCGGCGCAGGCCGTCCTGTGAGTTGGGCACATAGACGTTCACCAGGTAGAAATCGGGCATTTCAAGGGTGATGACACGCCCCTCGTGGTCGTGCTCATCTATCCCTATGCCGTAGCTCACGCTCAATGGCTCGTGGCGGGTGAAGATGGCAGTGCCCGAATATCCCTTCTTCTCGGCGGAGTTCCAGTACGAGGTGTAGCCTTCGAACTGAAGGTCTATCTGCCCGGCTTGCATCTTCGTCTCTTGAAGGCAGAAGAAGTCGGCCGACAGCATCTTGAATGACTCCTCAAACCCTTTGCCCACACAGGCGCGAAGCCCGTTCACATTCCAGGAAATCAGTCGCATGGCTGTCAGGGATTAGATTTTGTTGCCGAGAATATATACCGGACGGTTCGTCTGAACGCCGTAGCCATCCATGGAAATCTTCTGGATGAGGAAGTAACCCTCCATCTTGCCGCTGAGGTACGCGCCATAGGAATAGTAGCGTGCGCTCTGGGCAGCCCCGGGGAGGTAGGTGTCAAGCTGGGTGACGAATTCTATTGCGAAGTGGTGGGTGGTGCCCTCGTATTCGGTGTCGAATTCCATCTTCAGGTTGTCGGGGTACAGCGTGAAGGTGAAGTAGTTGTCGTTGTCCACGGTGTTGATGTAGGGGATGAAGGTGCCTTTCAGCCGATAGCGTCCGGCATTGCGGATCACCTGCGACATCTGCAGGTTGCTCAGGCCATGGACCAGTATGCTTGCGGGGAAATCGTTCGAGACGAACGAGGAGTCGGGGGCGGAGAGTGTCCACGACATCTCGAGCGAGTCACGGGAGTGCGTCGAGTCGTTGACGAAATAGATATTGCCCCGGTACGACCCTGCTATTGCCCGGCGCTGGTTGGCGCGCTGGACATCAGTCAGGGGCTTGTAGTTGTTGCTGTTGTCGTCGTCACTAAGACATGATGTGATGCCTATGGCCATCGAGCTGCAGAGCATCACAATCAACAATGTTCTCAGTTTTTTCATTTCTTGTTTCTGTGAGATTCTTCTTGTTTTCTTTGGGATTAGGCCGGTGTCTTTTTGCCAGTAGTGACCGCCAGAGGCGTAACTTGCCTGTTGGGGTAGGCCAAGGAGAAAGCCTGCGGGGAAGCCAAGCCCTTGGCTCAGCCCCTCAGCAGGTTCATGAATTCCTCGCGTGTCTTGGCCTGGTTGAAAGCGCCGCTGAAGGCACTTGTCGTCGTGATGGAGTTCTGTTTCTCCACGCCGCGCATCTGCATGCACATGTGGCGTGCCTCCACCACCACCATCACGCCCATGGGATGGAGGGTCTGCTCTATGCAGTCCTTGATCTGCTGGGTCATGCGCTCCTGCACTTGCAGGCGGTGGCTGTAGATGTCCACCACACGGGCTATCTTGCTCAGGCCGGTGATGTGTCCCTTCGGGATGTAGGCCACGTGGGCCTTGCCATAGAAGGGCAGGATATGGTGCTCGCACAACGAGAAGAAGTCGATGTCCTTCACGATGACCATTTGGTTGTAAGGCTCTTCGAAGAGGGCGTCGGTGAGCACCTGGTGCGGGTCTTGTTCATAGCCGCGGGTAAGCACCTGCATGGCTTTGGCCACGCGCAGGGGGGTCTTCTCAAGACCCTCGCGGCTGGGGTCCTCGCCCAGCAGCCGCAGAATCTCGAAATAGTGGTTGGCAAGGGTGTCGAGCACCTCGCTGTTGTTTGTCTCTTGAGTCATTGCTTTTGGTAGGTTGGGGGGATGGATGCCACGGAGGTCACTTGTTCACCGTGATGGAAGTCTTGATGACACAGGCGTTTTTGAACCCCTGCTTCTTGATCTTCTTAATCATGTTGTTGGCATCCTCCTGGCGCCGGAAATTGCCGAAGCGGCAGCACCAGCGGGGGGAGTAGAAATGCACATACACGGGCTGGCCTGGTATCTGTGCTTTCACCCTGGCGGCCATCTCGTGGGCCTTCTCACGGTCGGCGCGTGTGTTGCCGCCGGCAAACACCTGGATGCGGTAACCCTTGGTGTGCTTGCTGTTGCTCATGAGCTTCTTGCGGCTGTCGCTGACGGTCGTGTTCTCCTCAAACTCCTTCAGCTTCTTGGCGCGTGCCGCCTCGCGGGCCTTACGCTCGCGCTCGCGGCGCTCCTTGTCGCGTGCCTCGTCGGCACGGGTGCTCCCTCGGTCGGAAGAGGTCTCTGTGCGCTGTCGGCTCTCGCTGTGCTGCCGGCTCTCGCTGCGGGGCGTCTCCTCAGCACGTGGACGGCTCTCC
This sequence comes from uncultured Prevotellaceae bacterium, assembly GCA_946184125.1. Lineage (GTDB taxonomy): Bacteria > Bacteroidota > Bacteroidia > Bacteroidales > Bacteroidaceae > Prevotella. The sequence continues at coordinate 40,738 of CAMHEL010000014.1, read as the reverse complement.
TGTCGCTCTGCGGCAGGGGCTGCCTCCTGGCCGCTCTGCTCCTTCTTTCCCGAGCCGTTGACCAGTTTGCTGATGTCCTCGCTCTGCTTCACCGACACCGAGCCGCTGCTCTTGTCATCTTTCTGGAGATGGTCCAGAAAGGTCTGCGCCTGCCCCGCTGATGCGAGGCAGAGCGCAAAGGCCAATGTGGTGATGGTCTTCTTCATGATGCGTCACTTCCAGGCGTCGATGATGCCCTTGAAGTCGGATGCCTTCAGAGAGGCACCGCCAATCAAGCCGCCGTCGATGTCGGGCTTCGCGAAGAGCTCACGGGCATTGCTGGGCTTGCAGCTGCCGCCATAGAGGATGGTGGTGGCGTCGGCGACCTCGGCGCCGTAGCGCTCGGCCACCACGCTGCGGATGTAGGCATGTATCTCCTCGGCCTGCTCGGCTGAGGCGGTCTTGCCGGTGCCGATGGCCCAGATGGGCTCGTAGGCGATGACCACCTGGCTGAATTCCTCAGCGCTGAGGTTGAACACGCTGCCTTCCAGTTCGGCTTTCACCACTTCGTTCTGCTTGTTGGCGTCGCGCTCTTGCTCGCTCTCGCCGATGCAGAAGATGACTTTCAGACCGTTGGCCAGAGCCAGCTGCACCTTCTCCTTGAGGATGGCGGGAGTCTCTGCGTAGTATTGTCTGCGCTCCGAGTGGCCCAGGATGACATACTGGGCGCCGGTGCTCTTCACCATGGCTGCCGACACCTCGCCGGTGAAGGCGCCTTTGGCCTTGTCGGCGCAGTTCTCTGCTCCAAGGCCGATGAGCTCGGCGTCGAGCATGGGGGCGATGCTTGCCAGATGGATGAACGGGGTGCAGATGACCACACCGCAGTTGGGACGGTCGGCTGCGAGGACTTCGTTCAACTCTTTTGCCAGGGCGATACCTTCTTGCAGGGTCATGTTCATTTTCCAGTTGCCTGCTACAATTTTCTTTCTCATTTTCTTACTGAATTGAATGGTTGTTTATTGTTGTTCGAATGATTGTCTTTGTGGGTGTTCTTGTTGTCCGCCGGGTGGTCTGCTCCTCAGTTCTTTTTCTTTTTCCTCTTCACCCAGCGCGTCCAGGCCCAGAGGCGGTCGGCCAGGGTGAGGGCGAAAAGAGGAAGCACAAACCACACGAGGATGATGGCTATCTTGCGGGGTGCGGAGCGGGGGGCTTGCCGGCCTATCTCGCTGTCCTCCAGACGGCTTGTCAGGAGACTGGCGTCGGGAAGGAAGTTGTGGCTCCATTTGTTCACCACCACGCCGTCGTGGAGCAGCAGCAGGCCGGGATTGCTGCGGATGATGGTGCGCAGCGTCGTCCCGTCGGTCGAGCAGAACGGATATTCGGCGCCGGTGAGGTCGCGCCACTGGCTGATGCCTTCCTCGCCGCTCGATGTCAGGCAATAGAAGGGGTAGCCGTGTTCCTCGCAGTACTCATACAGCTGGTCTATCTCGCCGAAATTGCCGTCGTCGGCATCCTCCAGCTGGGGGGAGATGAGCAGGAAGGTGTAACCCGCATCCGAGAGCACCGAGTCGGTGATGTCCTCGTCGTCGGAGAGACGGGTGATGGAGAAGTCGTGCATGGCGGTCTCCTCACCCTCGCGGGTCATCACGGTGCGGCTGTCGATGAACGTCCAGGTCGAGTCGGGATAGTCTTCCAGGGTGAACTCACGCCTTTCGCCGTCTTTCTCGAGGATGAACGTCGTCTCGAACTCCGGCTGGCGGGCATTGTCGGCTTCCTCCTTCGCTTCCCGCAGGTTGGCGCCCACATGATAGGGCCGGAAGTCGAACAGCGGCAGGTCGTAGAGGCACCACGCACTCGAGGCGATGATGAACAGCAGGGTGTAGTTGATGACAATCCCCTGGTTGGTGCGCGAGATGAAGCGCACGATGCGCAGCGGCCACCGGCAGAGGATGGCCGACAGCACCAGCAGCACGATGTTCTTCGCCAGCGTCTGGCCGTTGGTCAGTTTGATGGCATCGCCGAAACATCCGCAGTCACTGATGGGGTTGGCTGTCCAGAGCCAGAGTGAGATGGCGGTCATCACCACCATCAGCGCCAGCACGATTTTTGTCACCAGGCGGCGGTGGATGGCGAACAGCAGGAAGATGCCCAGACTGAACTCCAGGGCCGACAGCAGCACCGAGGCGCTGAGGGTCGCCCATTCGGGCAACAAGCCGCCCAGCGAAAGGGCGCTCAGGTAGTCCTCGATCTTGTATTGGGTGCCACGGGGGTCGATGGCTTTCACATAGCCCGACAGCAGCAGTGTCAGCGACACCACCAGGCGGCAGATGTTGAGCAGGAGTTGCAGAAGTCTATTCACTGAGCTTGATGATGCCGAAAACGGCGTAGTTGATGATGTCCATGTAGTTGGAGCCGATACCCTCCGACACCAACGTGACACCACCTTGGTCCTCTATCTCTTTCACACGCTGTATCTTGGTCAGGATGAAGTCGGTGTAGCTGCTCACACGCATGGCGCGCCAAGCCTCACCATAGTCGTGGTTCTTGCGCAGCATCAGCTGCAGGGTCTCCTCAGCATAGCCGTCGTACAGGGCAAGGGCATCCGAGGGGCTCATGTCGGTATGGTCGCAGAAACCTTTGTCGAGCTGGATGAGGCCCACGAGGCCGTAGTTGACCAGGGCGATGAATTCGGGGCGGATGCCCTCGCCGACAAGCGACACACCGGTGGTCTCCAGCGAGCGGATGCGCATCGCCTTGATGAGCAACTGGTCGGTGAGCGACGAGGGGCGGAGGATACGCCAGGAGGCGCCATAGTCCTGAAGCTTCTTGGCAAACAGCTCACGGCACTCTTCGAGTGCTTTCCTGAACTCCTTTTCCGTTATGCTGGCATTCTCATTCATATTTCGTCTCCATTTTACGCTGCAAAAGTAATCATTTTCTGCGAACCTACAAAAAATTATCTTATGAAAGTTGGGGGAGCTGGGGTGGGGGAGGCTTCGCCTCTCAGGAGGGCAGGCCTTCCTGATTTTTAATTTGTTCGTATTTTTCAACAAGTAGCCGCTTCAGTGTCTCGGGCTCGTTTTCCACTCTTCCGTCGAGCACTTCCTCCTTGATGTACGACTTGAGTATTCCCACCATCTTGCCTTGTGGAAGGCCGAACATCTCCATGATTTGGCATCCATCGATGCAGGGCTGGAACAGGCGCTTGTAGTCTTTCTCCTTCAGGGCTGCCAACTTCTCGCGGACGATGCGGAAATTGTCGAGGAAACGCTGCTTGCGGACGACGTTGCGGCTGGTGATGTCGGCCTCGCAAAGCAGCATCAGGTCGTCGATATCATCCTCAGCATCATTGAGTAGACGGCGGACGGCGCTGTCGGTCACTTCCTCGTCGGCGATGACGATGGGGCGCATGTGAAGCTCCACCAGTTTCTGCACATATTTCATCTTGTTGTCGAGGGGGAGTTTCAGCCGGCGGAAAAGCTCGGGCACCATCTTGGCGCCGATGTTGTTGTGGTTGTGGAACGTCCACCCCACAAGCGGGTCCCAGCGCTTGCTCTTCGGCTTGCCCACATCGTGAAGAAGGGCTGCCCAGCGAAGCCATAAATTGTCTGATTTTTTCGATATGTTGTCGAGTACTTCCAGGGTGTGGTAGAAGTTGTTCTTGTGTGCCCGGCCGTTGCGGGTCTCTACCTTGTCGAGCACATCAATCTCAGGCAGGATGAGGGGCAGCAGACCGCAGCGCTGCAGTTCCACAAAACCTTTGCTCGGTGTGGGGCACAGCAGGATTTTGTTCAACTCCTCGGCGATACGTTCATGGCTGATGATTTCGATGCGATGGGCGTTGCGTCCCAGTGCTTCGAAGGTCTCGTCGTCGATGTAGAAATTGAGCTGGGTGGCAAAGCGCACGCAGCGGAGCATCCTCAGCGGGTCGTCGGAGAACGTGATGTCGGGGTCGAGGGGTGTGCGGATGCAGCCGTAGTCCAGGTCGCCCAGTCCGTCGAAGGGGTCTACCAGTTCGCCGAAGCGGTCGGCGTTGAGGCAGATGGCCATCGCGTTGATGGTGAAGTCGCGACGGTTCTGGTCATCCTCCAGCGTGCCGTCCTCCACGATGGGCTTGCGGCTGTCGTGGCGGTAGCTCTCACGGCGGGCTCCCACGAATTCCAGTTCCAGGTCCCCATATTTCACCTGGGCTGTTCCAAAGTTCTTGAAAACAGAGAGGTGCGCCTTGCGCCCGATGGCTGTTTTCAGCTTCTTGGCCATCTCTATGCCACTGCCCACTACCACCAAATCGATGTCGTGGGAGGGGCGGTCTAAAAATATGTCGCGAACATAGCCCCCCACCACGTAGCACTCCATTCCCATCGTGTCGGCCACTTCTGAGATTTTGTGAAACAGCTCGGTATCAAGGAGTTGAGCCAGTTCGGCATCTGTATAATCTTTCATCTTCTACGCTTTGAATTTGCAAAATTAACGCTTATCAACCGAAAAACAAAAACCTTTATGCCTTTTTTTCTTTTTTCATGCCACGACATGCCTTCCCTTTTCGTGTCCGGTTAGCGCCTTTCGAAAATCATCCTAATCTTCAATTTTCAATAATCTTCAATCTTCAATTTTCAATCCTCAATTTTCAATCTTCAATTTTCAATTTTCAATCTTCAATCCTCAATCCTCAATCTTCAATCTTCAATTTTCAATTTTCAATCTTCAATCTTCAATTTTCAATTTTCAATTTTCAACAGTGCTATTAAGTAATGTTAAATAAATGCGTTTTTTGGGTGTTTTCTTGATACTTATTTGTATCTTTGCAGTTAAAAGTAACTAATCAGGCTCATTGTCTTTTTACAAATGACACTTAATCAACGATTTATTAAGAATATGAAAAGAACAAGATTTTTATTGCTTGCAGCAGCTGCTGTGTGCCTTGTGGCATGCGGTGGGAAACAGGGTGGAGCTCCCGATTTCAGCGACAACGAGTTTCCCGTGGAGACCGTAGGGGCCTCTTCAGCTTCATCGCAGACCACTTATCCCGCTACCATCAAGGGTGTGCAGGATGTGGAAATTCGCCCAAAGGCATCGGGCTTCATTACTCGTATCAACGTTCATGAAGGTCAGTCGGTGGGAGCCGGACAGGTGCTCTTCGTCATCGACAACGAGACTTTCCAGGCTGCCGTGCGCCAGGCTCAGGCCGCCGTCAACCAGTGCCAGGCTACCATCAACACCGCCGAGGCGCAGTTGAACACCGCTAAATTGCAATACGACAACAGCGTGCAACTCCACGCCAATGGTGTCATCGGCGACTTCGAACTCACATCGGCCAAGAACGCCTATACCAGTGCTCAGGCACAGGTCAATCAGACCAAGGCGGCTCTCGCACAGGCCCAGGCAAGCCTCGCTTCGGCGAAGGAAAATCTCAGTTTCTGCTATGTCAAGAGCCCGGCAAGTGGCGTCGTGGGCAGCCTCCCCTACAAAGTGGGTGCGCTCGTCAGCGCTCAAAGCCAGCCCGCCCTCACCACCGTGTCGAACAACAGCCAGATGGAGGTCTTCTTCTCCATGACAGAGAAAGACGTGCTTGAGATGACCAAGTCGGCAGGTGGCATCAATGCGGCTGTCAGCGCCTATCCTCCCGTCAACCTCAAACTGGCCGACGGCACCACCTATCCGCATCAGGGAAAAGTGGTGAAGATGAGCGGTGTCATCGATGCCTCCACAGGTTCGGTTTCGATGATTGCCCGCTTCCCCAACCCGGAGCGACTGCTCAAGAGCGGAGGTTCTGGCTCGATTGTCGTGCCAAGGGTGAACAGCACGGCCATCGTCATCCCACAGGCCTGTGTCTCCGAGGTTCAGAACAAGAAGTTCGTCTATGTGATGAGCCCCGACAAGAAGGTGAAATACACCGAGATAACTGTCAGCCCCCAAAACGACGGAGTCAACTATGTCGTGACAAGCGGACTGAATGTGGGCGACAAGTATGTCACAAATGGTCTGACAAAACTCAATGATGGCATGGAAATCGTCCCCATCACACCAGCACAGTATCAGAAGAAAATCGAAGAGTCTGGAAAAATAGGCACCGATGGCACTGCCAAAGGATTTGTCGATGCGATGACGGGTGATAAGAAATAAACCCTCTTATTCCGATACTCCAGTACAAATTGTAAACTACAGACATCATGACATTTACAACATTTATAAAACGCCCGGTGCTTTCAACGGTGATTTCCATCGTTATTGTGCTGCTGGGTTTTATCGGACTGGCTACGCTCCCCATTGAGCAGTATCCAGATATCGCACCACCCACCGTCGTGGTGTTCACCAGCTATCCTGGTGCTGATGCCGAGACGGTGAAGAACTCCGTGCTCGTGCCTCTCGAGGAGAGCATCAACGGTGTGGAGGGTATGGACTATATCAGTTCCTCCGCATCGAGTGGCTCGGCAAGCCTCTCCATCTTGTTCCGACAGGGAATGAACCCCGATATGTGCGCCGTCAACGTGCAGAACCGTGTGCAGCAGGCTCTGGCTCTGATGCCTGCCGAGGTGACACGAATCGGTGTCACCGTCATGAAGCGTCAGACCTCACAGGTGATGATGTATACGCTCACCAGCGACGGCCGTTACGACGACGAATTCCTCACCAACTACAGCAATATCAACGTCGTGCCTGCCATCAAGCGTATACAGGGTGTGGGCGACGTGCAGTCGCCGGGTGTGAAGACCTACTCCATGCGTATCTGGCTCGACCCGGAGGTGATGAAGCAGCACAATCTGATGCCTTCCGACATTACCAATGTGCTGGCCGAGCAGAACGTGGAGGCCGCTCCTGGCGCTTTCGGAGAGCAGTCGAATGTGGCCTATGAGTATGCCATGCGCTATACCGGACGACTCAAAAACGCTGAGGAGTTTGGTAATATCATCATCAAGAGCGACCAGAATGGAAATACCGTGAAACTGAAGGACGTCGCCAAGGTGGAATTGGGCGGACTGCAGTACTCGGTGTCGATGAAGAACAACAACATCCCGTCGGTGATGGGTATGGTGCAGCAGATCGCTGGCTCTAATGCCAACGAGATCGCCAAAAATGTGAAGAAGGAGCTCGAGGAGCAAGCCAAGCTGTTCCCTCCGGGAATGACGTACAAAATCAACTATGATGTCACCGAGTTCCTCTATGCAAGTATCGAGGAGGTGGTCTTCACCCTCGTCATGACCCTCATCCTCGTCTTCTTGGTGGTGTATGTCTTCCTCCAGGATTTCCGCTCCACGCTCATCCCTATGATTGCCGTGCCCGTCTCGCTCATCGGTACATTCTTCTTCCTCAAAATCTTCGGGTTCTCCATCAACCTCCTCACGCTGTCGGCTTTGCTGCTTGCCATTGCCATCGTGGTCGACGATGCCATCGTGGTCGTCGAGGCGGTGCATGCCAAGCTCGACCAGGGGTACAAGAGCTCCCTCACTGCCTCTATCGATGCCATGAACGAGATTTCGGGTGCCATCATCTCCATCACACTCGTGATGGCGTCGGTGTTCATCCCCGTGTCGTTCATCGGTGGCACATCGGGTACCTTCTACCGCGAATTCGGTATCACCATGGCGGTGTCTATCTTCATCTCGGCGCTCAATGCCCTTACGTTGTCGCCGGCACTGTGCGCCATCTTCCTCAAACCCCACGACGAGAATGGCGAAGAGGTGAAGATGTCGTTTATCGACCGATTCCATGCGGCATTCAACACCTCATACGAGAAAATCCTCGGAAAATATAAGAGCCGGGTGGAAAAACTGGTGCGCAAGCCTATCGCCATTGGCGCCGCCGTGCTCATCGGTATCATCGTGCTCGCCGTCACCATGCAGACCACCAAGTCGGGACTCGTGCCCAGCGAGGACACCGGAACGCTCTTCTGCACCATCTCCATGCCCCCTGCCACCTCTGTGGCACGCACAAGGCAGATTATCAATGAGGTGGACTCCATACTGGCGTCCAATCCGGCCATCCAGTCGCGTGAGCAAATCCAGGGTTACAACTTCATCGCTGGTGCTGGTAGCGACCAGGCTACCTTCATCATCAAGCTCAAACCCTTCGATGAGCGACAGAAAGGATTCTGGTGGAAACTCTCAGGCTTCTGGCAGGGCGACAGCTTCTACCGCTTCCTCGTCAATCCCTATGATGCCAACTCTGTGCTCGGCATGATTTACAAGCAGACGGCCTCCATCAAGGATGCACAGGTGCTGGCCTTCTCGCCCCCTATGATCCCCGGCTTCTCCGCCAACAGCGGCGTGTCGCTCGTCATGCAGGACCGCACCGGTGGAGACCTCCTCAAGTTCTTCGGCGTCGTGAAAGACTATCTTGCGGAACTCAACAACAGGCCTGAAATACAGACGGCCATGACCTCCTACAACCCCAGCTATCCGCAGTACATGATTCACATGGATGTGGCCAAGTGCAAGCAGGCTGGTATCTCACCCCAAACCGTGCTCTCCACCTTGCAGGGCTATTATGGCGGTCTCTACGCCTCCAACTTCAATGCCTACGGAAAACTCTACCGTGTGATGGTGCAGGCCTCGCCCGAATGCCGCATGACTCCTGCGAGCCTCAATAGCGTCTATGTGAGGACGCCGTCGGGCATGTCGCCTGTCAATGAGTTCTGCAAACTCGAGCGTGTCTACGGACCGTCGAATATCAACCGCTTCAACCTCTTCACGGCTATCAACGTCACCGCTACCGTCGCCGACGGATATTCCACCGGTGAGGCCATCAAGGCCGTGCAGGAAGTGGCTGCCACGCACCTGCCTGCTGGCTACACCTACGATTACTCAGGACTGACACGCCAGGAGGCTCAGTCGAGCAACTCCACGGCGCTCATCTTCCTGCTCTGTATCGTGTTCATCTATCTCATCCTCGCCGCACAGTACGAGAGCTACATCCTCCCATTGGCGGTGATTCTCTCCGTGCCATTCGGTCTGGCAGGCGCTTTCCTCTTCACACAGCTCTTCGGCCATTCCAACGATATCTACATGCAGATTTCGCTGATTATGCTGATCGGTCTGCTGGCCAAGAACGCCATCCTTATCGTGCAGTTCGCCCTCGAGAGACGACAGCTCGGTATGGCCATCTCATGGGCGGCTGTGCTTGGTGCGGCAGCTCGTCTGCGACCCATCCTGATGACCTCGCTGGCCATGATTATCGGTCTGCTCCCCATGATGTTCGCTTCTGGTGTGGGAAAGAATGGTAACCAGACTCTCGGTGCTGCTGCCATCGGCGGTATGCTGTTAGGTACCTTGCTGCAGATTTTCGTGGTGCCCGCACTCTTCCTTATCTTCCAGTCGCTGCAGGAGAAGTTCCGGCCCATGCGTTTCGAGGAAGAGGTCGATGAGACGGTCAATGCCGAAATGAAACAGTATGTCAATCATGCCAACAACTATATTGTGGAGGAATAACTCATGAAGAAACTCAATATCGTGATACTTGCCGCATCAGTGGCCCTTATGTCGGGATGTGGCTTGTACAAGACCTACGAGAGGCCCGACGTCAGCACCAAAGGCGTCATACGCGACAACGTCTCGCTCACCGACACACTCGTCGCTCAGGCCGACACGACTTTCGGACAGCTGCCATGGCGCTCGGTCTTCACTGACCCGCAGCTGCAAATCCTCATCCAGCAGGCCCTCGACAACAATGTCGACCTGCTCAATGCCGCTCTCAACGTGAAGATGGCCGAGGACCAGCTCAAAGTGGCGCGCCTCGCCTTCCTGCCGCAGTTCACCTTCTCGCCATCGGGAACCATCGCCTCATGGGATGGCGGACCGGCGACAAAGACCTATCAGCTGCCCGTGGCGGCAAGCTGGAACGCTGACCTCTTCGGCACTTTCCTCTCACAGAAAAGGTCGGCCCAGGCGCAGCTCACTGCCTTGCACGACTATCAGGTCGTCATCAGGACGAATATCGTGGCGGGGGTGGCCAACATGTACTACACGCTACTCATGCTCGACCGCCAGCTCGAAATCCTCGGCGACATGACATCGCTCACCAAAGACACCTGGGACATGATGAAACTGCAGATGGAACTGGGCAGGGCAAGGTCGACAAGCGTGCAGAGCGCGGAGGCCAACTACTACTCAGTGCTGACACAGGCGGTCGACATGAAAAGGCAAATCAGAGAGGTGGAGAACTCGCTGTCGCTCGTCTTGGGGCAGCCGGCGCAGACCATCTCAAGGGGAAAACTCGAGAACCAGAACCTCCCGTCGGAGTTCAGCACCGGCATCGGACTGCAGCTGCTGGCCAACCGGGCCGACGTGCACTATGCCGAAATGAACCTCGCACAGTGCTTCTATAACATCGAGACGGCACGCAGCCGCTTCTACCCAAGCCTCACCATCACACCTTCGGCCACCTTCACCAACAACATGGGTGGCATCGTCAACCCAGGGAAATTCCTCCTCTCACTGGTGGGAAGCATCACGCAGCCCATCTTCATGAGGGGGCAGCTCACCGCAGGACTGAGAGTGGCTGAGTCGCAGTACCAGCAGGCCTTCAACAACTGGCAGAACGCCATTCTGAAGGCGGGAAGTGAGGTGAGCGACGCACTCGTGCTTTACAACGCTTCCGACGAGAAGGCGAAACTGGAGAGCAAGAGGGCGGAGACACTGCAGAAAAACGTGGAGCATACCAAAATGCTCTTCAAAAGTTCCAACAGCTCCTATCTCGAGGTCATCACCGCTCAGCAGACGCTGCTCAACTCACAGCTTTCCATGGTCACCGACCAATTCTACAAAATGCAGGCCGTGGTCAATCTCTACAGCGCCCTCGGTGGCGGCGGCAAATAGGATGAATAGAACAAATCTTATATCACGAATTTTGAATTATTATGGCAAGTGATATCAGTCCAAGAGCTGAAATCGACCAAAGGGCGAGAATAGGCGACAATTGCAAAATCTTTCCTTTCGTATATATCGAGGGAGATGTGGAAATCGGCGACGGGTGCGTCATCTTCCCGTTCACCAGCATCCTCAACGGCTCACGAATAGGAAAGGCAAACAAAATTCACCAGGGCTCGGTCATCGGTGCCCTGCCACAGGACTTCGAGTTCACTGGTGAGAAAAGCGAGTGTGTCATCGGCGACAACAACATCATCCGAGAGAATGTGGTCATCAACAGGGCCACACATAAAGGGTGCAAAACGGTCATCGGCAGCAACAACTTCCTCATGGAGGGCGTACATGTGTCGCACGACACCGTCATTGGCGACAACTGCGTCTTCGGATATGGAACAAAAATCGCAGGCGACTGTGTCCTTGAGGATGATGTCATCCTCTCGACAAGTGTCATCGTCAATGCAGGATGCAGGGTGGGGAAGGAATCCATGGTGCAGGCTGGCACCTCCTTCTTGAAAGATGTGCCTCCCTATATCATCGTTGGAGGAAAACCGGTGAAATACTATGGGGTCAACACCACCAAGCTGACCATGGCAGGGGTGCCGGAAAAGGTGCAGAAGCATATCGCCAATGCCTACCGGCTCGTCTTCCACGGGCAGAACAGTGTCCTCGATGCCATCCTCCAGGTCCGCGAGCAGGTGCCCGACAGCGAGGAGATACAGGCGCTCATACGCTTCCTTTCCGAGACACAAAGGGGTATCATCACCAAAATCATGTAGTCTCCTTTCGCGACATCCTCTTTGTCAGGGGGGCAGATCATTATCCATGACTTGCCCCCCTGATTGCTAAATAGCTGACGCCAATTGATAATTCATAATTCATAATGCATAATTCATAATTTCACGATTTCTTTCGCAATTACCAATAATCTTCAATTTTCAATTTTCAATTCGGGAATCAAAATTAAAAAACTGCGTTTTTTCTTTTGAATTCCACTCGACTTGCACTATCTTTAGATAAGATAGGCTGCGTCTCGGGAATCAAAATTAAAAAACTGTGTTTTTTATTTTGAATTCCACTCGACTTGCACTATCTTTGTACTCTGTCTTCGGATTTTATCCGTCGACGGACATTGAGGGGAGTTGTTAAGCATCACTTTCCAAAGCATCTGCAGAATTCAATGTAACATGGTGAAGGGCAGAAAGACTCACACCTTCATTGGGCTTTGTCATAAACTTCAATAGCACAACAGGTAAACGATATAACGATATAACTATGAAACAAAGACTATTCGGCTTATTTATATTCCTTCTTATTCCCTTGTTTGCGTTAGCAGCGATGGATAAAATAATAGTCAATGGACTGGCTTTTGACAGTTTTCAATGGATAGGAGGTGCTGGGTATGGCACTTGCAGATTTACATGTGACACTAACTCTGGAGCCACCTATACAGGAAATATTGTTGTTCCATCAACCGTTGAAAACGATGGGAAAACATATAAAGTCACTGCTATAGGATCAAACTGTCTTTATGGCGGTACTGTCAAATCAATTCGTATTCCGAATACCGTCTATCAAATTCAATCACAAGCTTTTTATAATTGTTCTTCTCTCTCTGCTATCATTTGTACTGCAACATCAGTGCCATCCTGTGAAAGTTCTGCTTTTAGTGGCATATCCAATAATTGTATGTTGATTGTCCCAACAGGAACGAAGAACGATTATGCCAACAAAGGATGGACAAGTGATTACTTCAAAAAAGGTGTTTATGAGAATGCCTATCTTATAGCGGATGACCAGACGATGACATACGGTAGTGGCGCACCGGCATTCACTTATACTTGTTATTCTATAGAGCCTATGGCAAAAGCGCCCAATATAATATGTTATAACGGCACCATCAATCATGTGGGGCCCACCACTCCTGTGGGTACCTATCCCTTATCAATCAACAACAAGTATGAGATTTTTGAAAGTGGTACGGTTACATTCTACGAGGGGAAAGTCACAGTCACCAAGGCTCCGCTGACCGTCACCGCCAAGAGTTACACCATCTATCAGGGCGACCCGCTTCCCTCCTTCGAGGCCACCTACTCTGGCTTCATGAATGGCGAGACTGCCAACGTGCTGACCACGCAGCCGGCCATCTCCTGCAATGCGACATCAGCAAGTGCTCCTGGTACCTATCCCATCACTGTGTCGGGCACGTCTGCCTCCAACTATTCTGTGACCCATGTCAACGGTGTGTTGACCATCAAGGAAATCATACCTCAGGACCAGACCATTGCCTTGAGCGAAATTCCCTCGATGGCCTATGGCGACGGGGCATACAACCTGCCGGAGAAGACCGTTGAAGGATTGACCCTTTCATGGACGTCCAGCAATACCAGTGTGGCCACCATCAGTGGTAGGGTACTGACCATCAAGGGGGCTGGCACTGCCACCATCACGGCTACGCAGGAAGGAGACAGGTTTTACAATCCATTCTCAAAGGAATTCACCCTCAATGTTGCCAAGGCTCCTTTGACCATCCAGGTAAATGATTGTGAAAGAGGTGAAGGCGATGACAATCCCGAATTCACTTTCACTTATTCAGGCTTTGTCAATGGCGACGATGCCTCTTGCCTTGCCACTCAGCCCACAGCCACCACCACGGCGACGGCAACAAGTACTGTTGGCACATATCCCATCACCGTGTCGGGTGCCTCCTCGCAAAATTATGAGATGACATACGTTAACGGTACACTGACCGTTAAATCAAAAGACGTTTATGTTTGTTTGCTTGGCAATACTTTGTCGTTTTACGATGACATTTATAAGTCATCTCGCAGTGGTGCCAAATATGCTTTAAGCACCGGCAGTTATACTCCTGAGTGGGTTACGCCCAACAACCAGGAGAACGTCACCAGAGTTGTTTTCGACAGTTCGTTTGCCTGTGCGAGACCCAAGTCATGCTATGGTTGGTTCTTTAATTTTTCCAATTTGACTGACATCTCAGGCCTTGAGCACCTCAATACCTCAGAAGTGACCGACATGCATGGAATGTTCGCTTATTGCAGCAGAATTCAGTTGTTGAATGTCGGCAATTTCGATACAGGCAAGGTTACGGATATGGAGGAGATGTTTGAGGGATGCTCCTCGTTGCTCAGTCTCGATGTCAGCCTTTTCAATACTGCGAATGTGACCTCGATGTATGCCATGTTCGAAGGCTGTGCCACTCTTGGAAGTCTTGACGTCAGTGGTTTCAACACCGAGAAGGTGACAAATATGGACAATATGTTCAGTGGTTGCCGACGGTTGACCAATCTTGACCTGAGTGGTTTCGACACCTCGAAAACGAATACTGTCTACAACATCCTCTATAATTGTTCCGGCCTCCTCAGTCTCACGCTTTCAAATAAGATGAGCAAACTCGGCACTGATGCCTGCAAAGGTGTGGGAACTGCAAGCATGCCCTGCCAGTTGAACGTGCCAATCGACTTCAATTTCGGCGATATAGATACCTCTGGCAGTTATTTCCAGTGGAAGAGCGGTTATTTCAAGGCTGTTTATACGAGTGTGGTCATCACAGCCAACAATTACACCATCCAGTATGGTGATGCTATCCCTGCATTGGAATACACCTCTCAGGGCGCCACACTCAATGGAACGCCTTCCCTTTCATGTGCAGCGACTTCCTCTTCGCCTGTCGGAACCTATCCCATCACGGTCTCACAAGGCAGTGTGACGAACTCAAATGCTACCTATGTCGATGGTACGCTTACCATCACTAAGGCGCCGCTGACCGTCACCGCCAAGAGTTACACCATCACCCAGGGAGACCCCATCCCGACCTTCGAGGCTGATTATGAAGGCTTCAAGAACAGCGAGAACGCCAATGTGCTGACCACCCAGCCCACCATCACATGCAGTGCCACCGTCAGTAGCACCCCTGGCACCTACGCCATCATCGTCAGTGGGGCCGAGGCCGACAACTATGAGATAACCTATATTGCGGGAAGCCTGACCGTGAATATGGGCGGCACCACTCCAAGCGATGAGGTTGACGATGAAGGTTTCAGGTATATCAACGATTTCACCTATGTAAAAGACATTTCCGATTGTACCAGTGGGACAAGGAGCTCCTTTACCAATGCCACACAACATCTCACTTTAGACAACGTACTCAAGGCCAATGTGTTCAAGGTAGGACAGTTCTATGGCAGAAGCGAAGGTCAGTCTTGGGCTGACATGAGTGTGTATGGCGGAAAGGATGCCACCAACAAAATAGGAGAGTTTAATTTTTGCTGGGCTTGGTATAGTATTCAAATTGGTGACGGCGTCTTCGGTTTTGTAGATGCCTACGACAACATGGAAATCGGTGAAACCAAGCAAGGTACAGCTGAAGACGGCACAGTCTATACCTTTACCTTGTTGGACAAAGCCATAGAGAATGGCGACAACAAAATCGTGTTCTGCTGTGATCCGCCACTGTATTTTGGTGCGAACAATGGCTATGTCGGCATAGATCGTTTCAGCAACCGAGTTCAGATGAAATATGTGAAGGATGTAAACGATATTGGGGGAAATCCTGAAAAAACAGCTTATGCTATACTCAACGACACAACCCTTACTTTCTATTTTGACTCGAGTAGAGGACAGCGCGAGGGGACGGTCTTCAATGTGGGTGGCTCCACGCCTGAATGGTATGGCAATGCAAGCATCAGTCAAGTTACTCACGTCGTTTTCGACCCCTCTTTCATCCATTTCCTTCCTACCTCCACCAACCGGTGGCTCTGCGGCATGTCCAAATTGGAAAGCATCACGGGAATAGAGAACCTCAACACGTCGAAAGTGACCAATATGGACAGTATGTTCAGTGGATGCTATAGTCTGACCAGCATTGACCTGAGCCATTTCGACACCAGCAGTTGTACTTATACAGGATGGATGTTCTATGGCTGTTCCAACCTGAAAAGCCTCGACATGAGTCACTTCGATACCTCCAAGGTGACAGACATGGGTGCCATGTTCTATGGTTGCACCAGTCTGACTACTGTCGATTTGAGCCCACTCAATACCAGCAGCTGCCGCACATTCGAACTGATGTTTGCCAACTGCACCAGCCTGACAGCGCTTGATTTAAGTCATCTCGACACATCGAGTCTGTCCGATACCAGAAATATGATGACCAACTGCACTTCCCTCGAATCACTTACTCTTCCAGCCTCTCTGAGCAGTCTCTCCTCCAACGCTTGCACCGACGTGGGTACAGAGGCCAGTCCCTGCGAACTTTATGTGCCCGACAGTTTCGACTTTGGCAGCATCGACACCTCCGCCAGCGCGTTCCAATGGAAGAGCGGTTGGTTCCACCGCTTCAGCGAACCGTATGTCATCCTGTCCACCGACGGAAAGACGCTCTCTTTCTACAGCGACAACAGCAAGAATGTCCGCGAGGGTACGGTCTATGAATTGAACACAGGTTCCAACTTACCGGGATGGTACGTGGCCGATGGCTTCTCATCTGTGACCAAGGTGGTGTTCGACGCGTCCTTTGATGCAGTGCGACCCACCAGCACGTTCGCTTGGCTTGTCATGAATCAATTGACCACGATAGAGGGCTTGGAGTATCTCCACACCGACGAGGTGACCAATATGGGTTATATGTTCTGGAGTTGCAATAATCTCGCCACCTTGGATGTGACTCATTTCAACACCTCCAAGGTAAGAAGCATGCGTTTCCTGTTCGCTGGAATGGAGAGTCTGACAAGCCTCGATGTGAGCCATTTCGACACATCGAACGTCACGGACATGATGAATATGTTCCAGAGTTGCAGCAAACTCACCTCGCTTGATGTCACCCTTTTCGACACCAGCAAGGTGACGGGCATGAGGTCCATGTTCTTGAACTGCAGTTTGCTCACGGACCTTGATGTGAGTGGCTTTGTCACTGATAACGTGACCAACATGAGCTACATGTTCATGAACTGCGCCGCACTCACCTCCATCGACTTGAGCGGTTTCAACACCGCGAAGGTGACCGAAATGGAATACATGTTCAGTGGGTGTAACAGTCTGCAAAGTGTTGACCTGAGCGGTTTCAGCACAGGCCTGGTTCGGGATATGTCCTATATGTTCAATAATTGCAAGGCGCTCACTTCTCTTGACCTGAGCAGTTTCAATATGGACAACGTCACCAACACCGTGAGGATGCTGAACGGCTGCTCTTCCCTGGCAAACCTCACCCTTTCCTTAGGCTTCAGCGGCATCAGCGACGACGCCTACACCTACGTGGGTACAGAGGCCAATCCCTGTAAGTTGAATGTGCCCGACAGTTTCGACTTCGGCAGCATCGACACCTCCGCCAGCGCCTTCCAGTGGAAGAGCGGTTGGTTCAGTTACGACAAGGACATCCTCCTCGGCGATGTCAACCACGACATGATGGTGACCATCACCGACGTGATGATGACCGTGAATGCCGTGGTGAGCGCACGTCCTGCCGGCTTCTATCCCGAGAATGCCGATATGAACGGCGACCACGACATCAACATCTCCGACATCATGATGATTGTGAAAATCGTTGTGGGAAATTAACCCCTATGTAGGAGGTCGTGATCTCCGAGCACGACAAAGGTTATCGTGTCGAAAATGTATGACCAGAAAAAAAGGCGGTTTTGGGTGTCATTAGATTATTCAACGGGGTCAATCAAGGGGACAGGTTCTTGACGGAATTCTCAAATTCCATCAAGAACCTGTCCCCTGTGATTGTAGACTTTAGGCTTTAGACTTTAGACGCTAGGCTTTAGGCGAATCCATCGGTCCGGAACCAACGAACATATGTCTAAACTCCCAAACTACTAAACTCCTAAACTCCCAAGAATAGACCTTAGACTTTAGGCTTTAGATTTTAGACGCTAGGCTTTAGGCGAATCCATCGGTCCGGAACCAACGAACATATGTCTAAACTCCCAAACTCCTAAACTCCTAAACTCCCAAGAATAGACTTTAGTCTAAAGTCTTCACCATCTCCCCTTCTTTTTGGATGAGGCGGTCGCGCACCAGGCTGTCGATGGCGGTGTTGAACAGCTCATCGAATTTTGGTGTGCGGCGGGTGAATCCCAGCACCTTCACCACGAAGCGCGCCAGGTCGTCGACGGGCAGCGACAGTTGCTGCGTGACCGTCAGCAGAGCCGCGTTGCGTATCTCAGCCACCGGCATGTCCTCTACGGCGCGGCCACTTGCCTTGCGGTATTTGTCGTAGCTTTTCGCAGCCTGTGCGTTTGTCCACAGCGTGGGGTTGTCGGGCGACGACAGCGGGTCGATGAACGCCTGCTGCATGCCCTTGTTCAGCGCCTCCTGCAGACGGTCCGAGGTGCGTGCCTGCCCGTAGATGGCCATCACGCGGCGGCGAAGGGTGCCCAGGGTGATGGGCTGCTCGGTCTCGATGATGGTGCTGATGTCGCTCATCACGTTGCGGCGCATGAGCAGCAGCACGTTGGGCTGCGCATTGGTGTAGCGCGGGGCTATCTGGGCCTCGGTGTAAGGCACCTCGTTGTCGTTGCTCACCTCCGCGATGATGTCGCTTTCATCCACTTTGAAGGGGATGTCGGCCACGCCGCTTCTCTGTGCCTGTGTCTGTCCGCTGCCCGCTGCCTTCGTCGTGACCGTCGGTGCCTTCTCCTCCTCCGGTGCCTTGGTGCTCTTCGGGTTCTTGCGCTCCTCGATGAGCTGCTCTATGGTGTCGGTGATGCGGTCGGTGATGGCAGCACGGTTGAGGAACCAGTCGATGCACCACACGCGCATGAGGTTCCATCCCAGTCCTTTCAGCACGCCGGGCTGACAAATCTCACGGTCGCGCTGGGTCGGCGTCCGGTAGTAGTTGCGCCCGTCGCAGATGATGCCGAGCAGGTAGCGAGCGGGGTCGGTGGGGTCGATGACGCCCAGGTCAATCTTGAACTGCGAGCGGCCCACGAGGGTGTCCACCTCGTAGCCGGCGGCACGTATCTCCGCAGCGATGGCGTCGATGACCGAGGTGTCGGTCTCCTCGCCAATCTGCCCCGACATGATGGGCATGCGCCCGCTCTTGGCGAACTCGAGGAATCGCTTGAGACCCTCCACGCCACGGGCGCGGCTGCGGTTGAGGTCGATTTGCTCGGGCTGCATCGTCGAGAACACCATCATCTCGCAGCGGGCACGGCTCACCGCCACATTCAGGCGCCGCTCACCGCCGTTGTTGTTCAGAGGACCGAAGTTCATCGACAACTTGCCGCTCTTGTCGGGGCCGTAGCCCACCGAGAAGAGGATGACGTCGCGCTCGTCGCCCTGCACGTTCTCCAGGTTCTTCACGAAGATGGGCTCCTCGCAGTCGTAGGCCTTCGCCTCCAGCTTCGAGTCCTTGCTCAGCTCTTCGACGAGGATGTCCTCGATGAGGTCCTGCTGCGCCTTGCTGAACGACACGATGCCGATGCTTTGCTTCGAGAGCTCCGGGTCGCGCAGGCGGCGTATCACCTCCTTCACGATGGCCTCGGCCTCCGCCTGGTTGCGGCGCGACTTGCCCATGTCGTAGGTGCCTTCGATGGGGACGAACGACACCTTCGAGGCGCGGTCGTCGACCGACGGGAAGGTGAAGAGCTTGCCGTCGTAGTACTGCGAGTTGCTGAAGGCGATGAGGCTCTCGTGCTTGCTCCGGTAGTGCCATGTCAGGTAGTGCTCCGGGAACGACAGGGTGATGCAGTCGTCGAGGATGCTCTCCATGTCGTCGATGTCGGCCTCGCTCTCGTCGACCGACGTGGTGGTGAAGAAACTCGTGGGGGGCATCTGGCGGGGGTCGCCCACCACGATGAGGCCCTTGCCGCGGGCGATGGCGCCCACTGCCTCGCTGGTGGGCATCTGCGATGCCTCGTCGAACACCACGATGTCGAACTTGTCCTGTGTGAGGTCGATGTACTGGGCGACGGAGATGGGGCTCATCAGCATGCAGGGGCAGAGCTTGGGCAGCAGCGTGGGGATTTCATCGATAATCTTGCGGATGCTGGTGCCACGCCCGCCCGACTGTATGTAGCGCTTGAGCTTGCCGATTTCCGAACTGCTTGCCGCTGCGAGGGTCTGCGATGGCACGCGGGCGGCCAACTTGCAGTAGAGGGCCTTCTTCGTCAGCGTCTGGAAGTCCTTGGCTATCTTGCGGTATTTCTCTATCGCGTCCTCGAAGATGATGCCGTTGAAGATGCGGAGGTCGGCATTGCCGTCTATCACGTTGAGCGCCAGCCGGTGGTAGAGGCCGCGCTGCATGGCGAGGCTCGCCTGCTGCTCGTCGTGGCCACTCTCTATGTAGTCGACGACGGGCTTCAGGTGGCCCGCCGTGAGCTCCTTGCGGCGCAGGCACCATTGTGCCCAGTTGCGCAGCATGGCGAGGCTCTGCACCCAGCGGTTGCCCTTCTGCATGATGTCGCCCAGGGTGAGGCGTGGGTCGATGGTGCAGAACGAGGCCGACGCGCTTGTCAGGCTGTTGAGCTCGCGGATGGCTTTCATGTCGACGCGGCTCACGGCCTGCTGGTCGAGGGTGCCGATACCGCTTGCCACACCCATGGCGGTCATCAGGCGGATGATGTCGGGGGCTTTGGCGAGGCTGTCGGCCATCTTTGTCCACTGCTCGCGGCCCGGGGCGGCCAGGTCGCCGAATATTCTGTGCGCTTCGCTGCGGTTCTGCGCCACGGCGTCAGCCAGGCGGTGGTAGCTCTCGAGTTGCGAGATGAGGGGGTCGATGTCGTCGTAGGTGATGTCGCCCCGGTATCCGCGCAGCATCTTCAGCACGCTCTTCTTGGCGAAGGGCCTGGTAAGGAAAAACTTGTCTTTGGCTTCCGCCCAACTGCGCTTCAGGCCCACCAGGTCGACCTTCTCGATGTCGGGCAGGTACAGGCTGGCGAGGGCGCCGCGCACCTTGGCCAACTCCTGTCCGGTGCTGATGTGCTTCTTCCAGAAGCCGAGCTGGTCGGGGGTGGTGGCGGCATGGGCGATGGCGGCGTTGAAGGCCGGCGTGGCTGCCAGCAGCTGGACGAGCTGGTCGGCCTGATGGCAGCCGATGAAGGTCTCGGGGAGCGGACCGCCACAGGCGCTGCCCAGCGCCCGGAGGGTGTCGATGGCCTTGGGAAGCACTTCGAGCAGGTGGCGGAGGAAGGCGTTGACGCGCGTCTCGATGTCGGCGGTCTCATGGATGAAGAGCCCGCTGAGCACGCTCTGGCCGGGCTGGCCCGTCAGGCGGAACACCGCGCCGAGCTGCTCGATGCTCGCCACCGTCTGCTCGATGCGCTCTGCGGTGAGCCCCTTCAGGTAGTCGTCGGTGGGCGCCAGCTCGTCATCGCTCTCGAGCGACGAGTAACGGGCGATGTAGTCGTAGAGCGACAGGCCGGTCGGCTGCTTGGTGTGCAGCAGGTCGACGTATTTGATGAGGTGCTGGCGCTGCTCGTAGAGGGCGGCGGCCTCGCGCTCATATTCCTCGGGCGACTTGAGGCGGGTGAGGTTGAGCGCCGATTCCAACTGCCCCAGCAGGTGGGTCTTCGTCATCTTGTTCGAGTGCATCTCCAGGCAGAACGGGGCGAGGCCTACCTTGGCCAGGCGCTTCTGCACCACCTCGAGGGCGGCCATCTTTTCGGCCACGAAGAGCACGCGGCGGTTGTGGTAGAGCGCGTTCGATATCATGTTCGTGATGGTCTGGCTCTTGCCCGTGCCCGGAGGACCATAGAGGATGAAACTGCGGCCCTCGCCCGATTCCACCACGGCCTCCAGCTGCGACGAGTCGACATCCACGGGGATGGCATAGTCGCCGGGGGCGATGGCGTGGTCTATCTGGCGGATGTCGGTGCCCGTGGCGGGCTCGATGCCCACCAGCTGGTTCTGCAGCAGACTGGCCACGATGGGGTTCTGACGCATCAGTTCGGCATTGTTGTGGATGTCGTTCCACATCACGAACTTCGAGAACGAAAAGAGTCCCAGGTAGGTCTCTTCCAGCACGTCCCAGCGCGAGCGCTCCTTGATGGCCTTGCGCACCGCGGTGTATACCTGGATGACATCCACGCCCGAGGCATCGGTGGGGAGGGGCACCACAGCGCCGAGGTTCACCTCATACTGCTGGCGCATCATCTCCAGGAGGGTGGTGTTGAAGGTGATTTCGTCTTCGCGGAGGCGGAGCACGTAGTTGCTCCCCTTGCGGATGAGGTCGACGGGCTCCAGGATGAGCGGGGCGAAGCGGGGCTTCACGCTCACGTCGGTCTCATACCATTTCAGCAGGCCCAGCACGAGGTAGAGCGTGTTGGCGCCGTTCTCCTCCAGTGCCGTGCGCGACGAGCGGTAGAGGCCCTTCAGCGCATTGCGCAGGTCATCGTCGTCGAGATAGGAGTATATTTCGTCCTTGCGCACGCCTTCCGTGGCGAAGGGACCCAGTAGCTCGGTGTAGGCCGACGAGTGGAAGATGCCGTCGGCATCGGCCTTCACGTTCTTGTCCACCGGCAGGCCGAGCAGGCGGAAGTCGGTCTTGCTCTGAAGCTTGTCCTCGAGCAGGTGGCTGTCGAACGAGATGAAGGGCACCACGTTCTTGCCGATGCGCATGTTGAGCAGGTTGTTGCGGAGCGAGAAGTCGAGAAGTTTGCGCTCCCATATCTGCTGGCGCGTCACGGGGCGGCCGCCCTCGCTCGAGATGTTGAACTGCCTCACCTCGCGCACCGTGCCCGATGCCGAGCCGGTGTCGGCACCCTCAAGTTCCTGCGCCTCGCCTTCCTTCCCGGGGAGCGGACGTATGCCGAACTGCCTGCAGCGGAAGACGTCGATGGCCATGATGAAATCGTCGGGTGTGAGGCGGATGTGGTCCTCGGCGGCCTTCACCGCTTTCTCGAAGGTGGCGTCCTTCGCCGTGAGCATCGTGGTCTCCACCACCGCCATCTCGCTCACCCCGTCGGCGATGGACTTCGAGATGAAGCTCACATCGTCGCAGAACAACTGCGGGTAGTACCTGTCCTCGAGCCAGCAGCCGAGATACATGTGCCCCTTCGCCAAAATGATGAGCGGGTGGAGCCCCAGGCCCTCGAGCACCGACGCCATCAGCAGCGTGAGGTCGGCGCAGGTGCCTTGCTTCTCGCTGAGCACCTTGTCGCACAGGCGGATGCGCTGCCCGTTGGTCTCAAACGAGGGCGACGGGGTGATGTACACCAGTCCCTGGTCGTGGAGGGCCTCATACACCGATGCCATCATCTTGCGCACGCGGTTGGGGTCCTGCGTCTGGTAGTCGTCGAGGGCGTTGCTGCCTGTCAGACGGCCGAGGATGGCGGCGGCGTCGAGGCGCACCTGAGCCAGGCAGGGGGCGTTGGGCGTCACAAACGATGCCAGGATTTCGGGCATCTTCAGACTCCCCAGCCAGTGGTCGAAGGGCATCAGACGGATGGGGTAGGCCGTGGAGAAGACCTCAGCACCGCCGATGGTGACTTGCAGGGTGAACTGCGAGTTGATGCTCTCTGTCAGCACCCGCAGCTGGTCGATGTTGGGGCTGATGCTCAGGTCGCTTATCGCCACCGACTGCCCCATGGGCACCATGTCGAGGCGGCACACCGAGGGGTGCAGCTGCTCGCTGCTGAGGGTGAGCACCACGTCGTGCCAGTCGCAGTCGTCGTCGTTGATGAGTTCAAAGGTCCTGATGTATTTGTAGCCTGACGAACTGAGTGAGTAGTTGATGTCCGACAGGTATTCGAGTCTGATGTTGCTCGGTTCTAATTGTTGTTTCATGGGTTGATATGGATGTAACGGTGATGACGGGTTAGTAGGATGCTGTGCAGGGGATGCCCATGGCGATGACGCGGTCGCGGATGCTGTCGAGCACCTCGCGCGGCGCTTTCTGCAGGCGGCGCTCGGGCGGTTCGCGGTCGATGGTGTAGACCATCACCTCGCGGGGGTGGATGCGGCGCAGGGCTTCGAGCCAGGGCTGCACGTAGGTGGCGCCGGTGTTGTCGAAGTCGAAGCCGTCGACAATGCCGCGCATGAACATCGTCTGAATCACCACGTTGCCGTCGAAGATGGCCAGCTGCCGAACGATGGCGTCCACGTCGTACGAGGGCGAGCAGGGGCGGTCGGCATGGCGGATGTAGACGGGGCTCACGGTGTCGAGCTTCTGGATGTTGTTGTCCACGCGCATGAGGGCGGAGCGCACGTCGGGGCGGTGCGTCATGGTGGCGTTGCTCAGCACCGACACCTTGGCGGTGGGTGCCAGCTCGTCGCGCAGCGCTATCGTGTCGCCGATGATGGCGGCGAAGTCGGGGTGGGCGGTAGGCTCGCCGTTGCCGGCGAAGGTCAGCACGTCGGGCGTCTTGCCCTCGGCCTGCATGCGCTCGAGGGTGGCGCGCAGCGCGTCGCGCACCTCCTGGCGTGTGGGGCGTGGACTGTGTGCGACGTGGTCGCTGTTGAAACCGCACTCACAGTAGAGGCAGTCGAACGTGCATATCTTGCCGTCGCCCGGCATCAGGTTGATGCCTAACGACAGACCTAAGCGGCGGCTGTGCACCGGACCGAAAATGGGCGAGGGGTATATGATGGTGCTCATCTTGTGTCTTTGTTAAGGTGTGATGGTCTTGTTCATCCTGTTTTTGAGTGATAGTGTCGGAAAGACGTCGAAGTCTTTGGGCTTGACTGCAAAATTACATCTTTTTTCTCATACATAGGCCCCCTCCGACATTATTTCCGTGTTAATAGTCGTTAAAGTGTTGCCGTGAATAGCTTTTTTTCGTAATTTTGCACCGATTATTGGCATTTTATAACCATCAGAATGGGAAAAAACAAGAATAAGACCCGTGGCCGTCAGGGGCTGCAGGTGTTTACTTTGTGTATCAGCACCGCCATGGTGCTCGTGTTGCTTGGTATGGTTGTCTTCACCGTGTTCACTGCACGAAACCTATCAGCGTATGTGAAAGAACAGCTTACCGTCACCATGCTGCTCAACGAGGAAATCACTGATTCCGAGGCAAAGCAGTTCTGCGACAACCTCACCACCAAGCCGTATATTTACTCCATGAAATATATCAGTAAGGAGGAAGTGCTCGAAGACCTGAAGAAGGAACTGGGCACCGACCCGGCGGAGTTCGCAGGAGGCAACCCCTGCCTCGCGTCGGTCGAGTTCCAGCTGCATGCCGACTACGCCAACACCGACTCGCTGAAGTGGATTTCCGAGGAACTGACCAAACTGCCCGGGGTGACCGAAATCAAGTATCCCAAGGACCTCGTCGAGGACATCAACCGCACGCTGCGGAAAATCAGCATCGTCCTGCTCGTCCTTGCCGGACTGCTCCTCGTGGTCTCCGTGGTGCTCATCAACAACACCGTGAAGCTGGGCATCTACTCCAGGCGCTTCAACATCCACACCATGAAGCTGGTGGGCGCCTCATGGGGCTTCATCAGGGCGCCTTTCATCAGGCAGGGCATCGTCCTCGGGCTCATAGCGGGCATCATCGCCATCGCCGTGCTCGCCGGGGGCATGTACAGCCTCTACCAGTACCAGCCCGATGTCATGGAGGTCATCACATGGCAGGTGCTGGCCATCACCGCCGCCGCCGTGCTGCTCTTCGGGGTCATCATCACCACCATCTGCTCATGGCAGTCGGTCAACAAGTTCCTCAACATGAAGGCCGGCGAACTTTACAACATCTGACAAAGACATCAATCTGACAAATTATGGATAAACGAAATCTGGCATTCGGGCGGAAAAACTTCATCCTGCTCGCTGTGGGAATGATTGTGGTCATCATCGGGTTCATCCTCATGAGTGGGGCAGGGTCCGACGCGACGGAATTCAATACCGACATCTTCAGCGCCATGCGCATCAAGGTGGCTCCCGTGGTGTGCTTCATCGGCTTCGCATCGATGATCTGCGCCATCATGTACCGCACCAAGGACGACGACCAACTGCCTGCCAAGCAAGATCCTTCGTCCAAGGACATCGTCAAATAAGCAAACTTCAAACGCTTCTGCTGGGCGTCATCAGCAGATTTCCGGAAAAAACCATGCATAGAGGTGTGGTGGTTGATTTTTAAATAAGTTTTTTTTATGGATTGGATACAAACCATCATTATTGCCATCGTGGAAGGCCTGACGGAGTTTCTGCCTGTCTCTTCCACGGGCCACATGATTATCACTCAAAACCTTTTGGGAATAGAGCAGGGCGATGCCTTCGTCCACGCCTTCACCTTCATCATCCAGTTTGGCGCCATTCTCTCTGTCGTGTGCCTCTATTGGAAAAGATTCTTCCACATCGATCATACGCCGGCCCCCAAGGGCAGCACCCCCTTGCAGAAACTGATACATAAGTTCAGGTTCTACTGGCTCCTCTTCATCGGCGTGCTGCCGGCTGTCATCATCGGCCTGCTCGCCAAGAAGTCGGGACTGCTCGACTGGCTGCTCGACAGCGTCGAGGTGGTGGCTATCATGCTCGTCCTCGGCGGCATCTTCATGCTCTACTGCGACAAATGGTTCAACAAAGGCAACGATGCTGTCAAGGTGAATGAGAAGAAGGCATTCAACATCGGTCTCTACCAGTGCATCTCCGTCATACCGGGCGTCTCGCGCTCCATGGCCACCATCGTGGGCGGTATGACTCAGGGGCTCTCACGCAAGAAGGCGGCTGAGTTCTCCTTCTTCCTCGCTGTGCCCACCATGGCGGGAGCCACCCTGCTCGACCTGCTCGACCTGTTCAAGGAGGAAGCTTCGTGGGCGACCTCCCACAACATCACCATGCTCATCCTCGGATGTGTCGTGGCGTTCGTCGTCGCACTGCTCGCCATGAAGTGGTTTGTCAACTTCCTCACGAAATATGGTTTCAAGGCCTTTGGCTGGTACCGCATCATCGTCGGCGGCATCATCATCATCCTGCTGCTGACAGGTCACTCACTGGTAATGGTCGACTGATGGATTTCAACGAAGGGGTCGTCATCGCCATCGACAAGCCCTACCGCATGTCGAGCTTCGGCGCGCTGGCTCACATCCGCTACCTCGTATCGAGGAGGCTGGGCGTGAAAAGGGTGAAGATGGGCCATGCCGGCACACTCGACCCACTGGCCACCGGCGTGCTGCTGCTCTGTACGGGCAAGGCCACCAAGATGATTGAGACGCTCCAGGCGCACACCAAGGAGTATGTCGCCACGCTGCAGCTGGGTGCCACCACCGCCAGCTACGACCGCGAGCACACCGTCAACTTCACCTATCCCACCAAGCATATCACCAGGGCCATGGTCGAGAGTGTGCTGCAGGACTTCGTGGGCGACATCATGCAGGTGCCGCCGGAGTTCTCTGCCTGCAAGGTCGACGGCAAAAGGGCATACCTGCTCATGCGCAAGGGGCGCGACGTGGAACTGCAGGCCAAACCGCTCCATGTCGACGAAATCGAACTGCTCAGCTTCGACACCGACAGCATGACCATGGCCATACGGGTGGTCTGCGGCAAAGGAACCTATATCCGCGCCCTGGCACGCGACATCGGGGCGGCTCTACACAGCGGCGCCTTCCTCACCTCGCTGAGGCGGACAAGGGTGGGCGACTACCGCGTCGACGATGCCATCACGCTCGACGACTTCCCCCAGTGGCTCGAAAATCAGCTGCTGGAAAACAATAAATGAACACAAAGAACGCACCTCAATAGAAAGGAGATAGACAGCATGAAATTATCACAGTTCAAATTCAGGCTCCCCGAGGAGCAAATCGCACTCTACCCAACCTACAACCGCGACGAGTGCAGAATGATGGTCTTGCATCGCAAATCGAAGCGCATCGATATGTTCAGGACTGACGATAAGGGGCAACCGCTCACCAACGACGACGGAACACCGCAGTTCATCGAGTTCCGCCATCTCATTGATTATTTCGACGAGGGCGATGTCTTCGTGTTCAACGATACCAAGGTGTTCCCCGCACGACTCTACGGCACCAAGGAGAAGACCGATGCCAAAATAGAGGTTTTCCTCCTGCGCGAGCTCAACGAGAGCCTCCGCCTGTGGGACGTGCTCGTCGAGCCGGCAAGGAAGATACGCATCGGCAACAAACTGTTCTTCGACGACAGTGGGACGATGGTCGCTGAGGTCATCGACAACACCACCAGCCGCGGACGTACGCTACGCTTCCTCTACGACTGCCCGCACGAGAAATTCAAGCGCGAACTCTACGCCCTCGGCTCCGCTCCGCTGCCTCACTATATCATCGACCACGAATCGGATAAAGAGGTGGTCGACGAGACCGGCAAGACGAAGATTGTGCGGGTGAAGGACCGCCCGGTGCTGCCCGAGGACATGGAGGACTTCCAGTGCATCTATGCCAAGAACGAGGGGGCTGTCACCGCACCTGCCTCAGGTCTGCACTTCAGCCGTGAACTGATGAAGCGCATGGAAATCAAAGGCATCGAGTTCGCCTTCATCACGCTCCACTGCGCTCTGGGCGCCTTCCACAACATCGAGGTGGAGGACCTCACCAAGCACAAGATGGATTCCGAGCAGATGTTCGTCGAGAAAGAGGCTTGCGACACCGTCAATGCCGCCAAACTGGCGAACAAACGCATCTGCGCCGTCGGAACGAGCGTCGTCAAGGCCACCGAGACGGCTGTGGGTACCGACGGACAACTCAAGGAGTACGACGGGTGGACCAATAAGTTCATCTTCCCGCCCTACGACTTCGGCCTCGCCGACTGCATGGTGTGCAATTTCTACCATCCGCTGTCATCGCTGCTGATGTCAGCTTGTGCCTTCGGAGGATACGAACTGGTGATGGAGGCTTACCAGAAAGCGCTCGACAATGGCTACCGCTTCGGATGCTATGGCGACGCCATGCTCATCACCAATGACTGACCTGCACACCGTCTACCTCGCTCAGGGCTCCAACCCAGGCTATGGCGACGCCATGTTCATCACCAATGACTGACCTGCACACCGTCTACCTCGCTTTAGGTTCCAACCTCGGCTATGTCGACGCCATGTTCATCACCAATGACTGACCTGCATACCGTTTACCTCGCTTTAGGTTCCAACCTCGGCGACAGGGAGGCCAACCTCAGCAGCGCCATCGATAGTATTGAAAAGCTGATTGGGCACGTCGTGCGCCAGTCGGCTTTTCATGCATCAGAGCCCTGGGGTTTCCAGTCCGACAACTTCTTCCTCAATGCCGTGGTGGCGTGTCACACCTCCCTCTCTCCAGTCGCCCTGTTGGCAGCCACCCAGCGCATCGAGCGTTCCATGGGGCGCACCCACAAGTCAGAAGGAGGCGTCTATCACGACCGCATCATCGATATCGACATCCTCCTCTACGACGACCTCCACATCGATTACCCCTTCCTTAAAATCCCCCATCCCCTCATGCATCAGCGCGACTTCGTCATGACCCCCCTCCGCGAAGCCATGCAGAATGATGAATTAATTCATAATTGAAAAAGAAATTGAGGGGAGATTTGGAGATTTTGAGAAGGAGTTTTGGAGTTTTTCTTGAGGGAGTTTAGGAGTTTAGTAGTTTAGGAGTTTAGACGTATGATTTGATGGCTTCGTCTAAAGTCTAGCGTCTAAAGTCTAGTGTCTATTCTTTGGAGTTTAGACATATGTTCGTTGGATTCGGACCGATGGCTTTCATTTCGAACTCAGCGTGTCAATCCAGGGGACAGGTTTTTGATGGAATTTGAGAATTCCATCAAGGCCCTGTCCCCTTGATTGACCCTTATTTGTATGGCACGGAGGATGACTTTCGAAATGGATTTCTTTCGAACTCATTGGTAGGGTCTTAGCTCGTCTAAGACCGCTACACATAATCTTCAATTTTCAATCTTCAATATTAATTTCTCTCCACCAATAATTTCGAAAACAATCCCTCCGCACCAACGGCGCCCCACCGGGGCAACCTGCTCTCAGCCCAGGGCAACGCCCTGGGTTTTAATATTCGCGCAAATCAATCGCCCCGACGGGGCATAAGCATCTGATTATTAATCTTTTGTCCCTTCGGTCCGAAATTATTCGTAGGGCATTTTGCTTGTCAAATGCCGCTCTATCATCGTGAAAATTTGAAAATTAAAAATTATATTGGTTTCGAAAGGAATCCCCATGGCGCCGTCGGAATAATTATGAATTATGAATTATGAATTATGAATTATAAATCGGCTCTGCCGAAATCAATCCTCCTCCTCATCTTCATGTTCTGACTCCCCTTTATTATAGCCATCTTCATATCCCTCTTCATACCCTTCTTTATATCTGGTTTCGTAATGGTCATAATAACTATTCGAATCATCATAGTTGCTTTCGTAAATAAGGCCATTACTACCATCATACAATCCTGCCTCATAACCTTCTTCATACCCCTCGTCGTATGCATCATCGGGTGAAAAGCCCGACGATGACCTTACGACCGGCTGCGATGATGTGTATGGAACAGACTGATAACTGTTATTTGTCGTAGACTGATTTGTCGTATTCGTACTGCTATTTGACGGCCATGACGACGATGGGGTTGTTGGGGGTGGGGTGTACGTACCGGATTTATTCGACGAACCGTTCCCATCCTTATCATTCTCATTCATTGCCATCGCAATGATAATGGTGCCCACAATAATTGCAAGCATCCAAAAACACCCCGAATGACTGTCATTATTATTGCTCATACATCCTTTGATTGTATATGATTATATCTGAATTATTTATTTTAAATTTCATTGCTGAAACATAAACTGCCATGAATTTAAAGACATATACTCTAATTTGCAAGACCATTATTTGTTCTTAGAAACTAAATGCTATTTGCTATTTGGGTTACATCCCACCCTTCTTGACTTAACGCTTCAATGAAACGTTTAAAATTATATTTCGGAATGACGTATATATTCTTATAAATGATATTATTATATTCCTTTTTCTTACTAGATTGATAGCCTCCAAATTTAGGAATTAGATGCAAAATGTCATCTACTGTACCTATTATCCCCACTTGATATTCACCCATTTCTTTAAGGATAAAAGTTGGTGTTTTATGTGAGACTACTATTTTGTTTGATTTCCTGATTGTCTCTTCCTCTTTTTTATCAGCTTTGTCTATATTTGAGTCAGCAACTTCTTCAACATGAGTATCGCTTGTCTTATTATTTTCTGTTGATTTGTTTTCCCATGTTAGACTGACTTCTTTGCCGTCATCGTTGATTTCGTCAACTTGAATATCTATGGACTTTTCATCGCAACGGACTTCATAATGTGCAGCTGGTCGAGTATAAACATTAGCTATTTGATGAGATGTCACAAAGACATTCTTATCAAGATAGTGGGGGGTGTCAAATAGTAGGGTTTCTAATTCATTTTGTTGAATGATGCCTGTATATTCCTTAAGGTTTTTATAGGAGATATAGCCAAGATGCCTTAATTCTTTTAGACTTAAATAGCCATCACAATTTTTGGAAGGCATAAATATTAACAAATAGTCCTGTGCGCGAGATATGGCTACGTTGATGATGTTGAGATTATTTATATGTGCCTGTTCCGCTCCTCGTCTCAATCCTTTCGGAGGATTAAAAACGGCGATAACAACATTACATTGATCACCTTGAAAACTATGAATGGTACCAACAGTTATTTTGGTTTCCATAGGAATATCAGACATTTGTTCAATCAGTTTTGTTATTAACTGAGCTTGTGAAAGATATGGGCAGATTACACCAATGTTAAGATTATCCGAATTGTTTTCTTTATAATTTTTGGCGATGTATCTGGCAAATTCTGAAGAAAGAATAGCAGAATATATATGTATGTTAGAACCTGCTAATTTCTTTGCCGCATACATGTTGTCTATATTTTCAACTGCAAAAGGAATAAAAGTTATCGGCTTAAGTGGAAGAGTTGCAATATTCAACAGTTTTTGACTCTGCATCGTTCTAAAATGATTAAGAACTCCATCATAAGCATAATTGCTAAATAACTTACCAATTGCAGGTATAGAACGGTATTGTGTCGTTAAGTTTGTAACTTTAAATTGAATGGGTTCAGTCTTAGGCTTTCTAAAACTATTCAGTCCAATCATGGAATAAATATTCTCATCATTCCATATCTTCTGAATATCTATTGGGGTTATCTGTTTTGGATCACCAGCGATAATTATTTTAGTTTTCTCAAATTTGAAAATTGCATAAACTATTTGAGGTAGAGAAATCATTGACGCTTCATCAATGACAATATAGTCCCATTTGATATCACGGATATACATTTTTTCTGGTACAGTAAAACAATCAAAAGGAAGTCTTGCAATTGTAGATATTAGACAGCATTTTTCCTGTAAATATACATCTGTTTCTCTATCACAAACGTATCCGTCATTTTCAAGTTCTGTGTCATCAGAAGATACAAAACGTCTCATCCACAGCATGCTTTCTTCATTTTCTTCTAAGAGCTTTTTTGCTATCACATCGCACGCTTTATTTGTTGGTGTCAATACAAGAATGCGACAAATGTTATTATTTGCCATAAGTTTTGAAATAACCTGACTGGCAAGATATGTAGTTTTGCCAGTTCCAGGAGGGCCAAAAATGAAACTGATGTGTTCATCTAGATTTTCTTTCAGATTCATTCCGTCTAATTCTAAAGCTATAAATGCGCGACGTAAGTTATCTACCAAATCAATAGGATTATTTAAATCTATTCGTGCCAATGTACAATGTTTGGACCAATTGATTTGGGATAATTCTTTTTCATCCCCAGCCTTAGCTTTTAGTCTTAGTGTGTGGTCTCTTACGCTTGCAACTTCAAACGTACAAGACAATTCGGTTCTATTATTAAAAAGGAAATTCACATTTAAGTCATTGATTTCTTCTATCCACAAAGGGATGTCTCGTGATGAACTATCGAGAATGAATATCCTCGAATTAGAAGCGTCAATTCTTACATTGGAGAAAGAAATAGAAATAGCATGGCTGATACCGTCTTTACTTTCTTCACTTGTCGAGGCATATTCCTCATGTAGACCTGCAACAAACCACTCAAAGGAATATTTTTCCATTTCTGCTCGTTGTTGACGAAGCGTAATACGTTCAATTTCGCGCTCGTTGTCTTCTTCGAGCTTTTTCTTAAGCTGAGCGATTTCTTCATTGTCAACAGTAGAATTTTCTTTATGTTCTTCGCATACTGCTTTTCTGGTTCCTATAGGCTCATCAAACATGTCATCCAATGAAGATTGGGCTGTTTTAGGGTAAAAGTCGTCTACATTTTCAATATTTGGAGTTTTTCCTTTATTTGTTTCCCTTTCCTTGTCCTTTACAATCTTTTCTCTTTTTGATTTTAATAAACGATTTATGTCTTCTTGTGTAATACCTGCCTCTCTTAATTGACGTCCTGTTTCATAATCTTTTTGCTGTTCTTCTGTACCTCCTAATTCTATTATGCTCTTATTCTTATTATGAATACCAAGCAATTCGAACAAATTAGGATTATTGTCATACCCTGCATTTAGCAAATCTTCACTATATATATCACCGACTTTCTTTGCATGACCATGAATTATTATCCACTCCTTATTTTTGAGTTGATATATAAGAGACGAATCTTTTATATAAATTTTGCTCGTCCTGTAAAAATAGTTAACAGTCGCTTCTAAATGGTCTTCCAGCGGCATCTCGCCTAGAAGATGCCATAAAGATTTTGAAACCTCCTCCGTAAATCCTTTTTTCAACCAGTCTTCGAACCCTTCAATAACTACATCATGAACCTTGGTAATACTAGTACAATTAGAAGGAGTCAATCTACTTCGGTAGCTCCATTCTCTTTCTAGATAATCGTCTTTGGCTAATACTAAAATCTTTGGCCATTTATTCAAACCAAATTCATAGAAGAAACGTCTAATGTCATCTGTAGAGAGTTTTAATTCATTCTCTTTGTAAAAGTTTATATCTATTATTTTACCCTTATTTGATTGAAAATAAGTACGAAGTTCTGGAGTGTCATCATACAAACTATTTAAATTACAAAAGTAATTATCAATCGTAATCGCATGTATTTTGTTCTTTAGCTTATCTATATTCTCTTTACGCTCTTTCATGCTCATCCTTTCGAGTGTCGAGTATAGATAGACAAAGTCACTTAGAAGGGTTTCCTGAGTTACATTAGATTGTTGATAATGCTTTAGTATTTCAGTTTCATAATAGCTGACTCTATCAGGTTCCTTAATTCCTAATTCTTTCAGAAACTCTAATACGACAACGTTTTTACAACTCATAATATCTTTATGGACGAATTTGTAATTACCTTCCGCATGTTCAATAGGTAAAAATACATTAGGATGTTCATTACTAGCAGAATAATTGTTATCGTCATGAACCCTTACGAAGGCAGAAGTCCATTCACCATCCTGAGTTTTGATAATTGGAGCATAGCGCATAGGATATTTTGCATTGGCGTGAAGATAACCAACTTTTCCTTCAATAGGATTCCATGACATACGAGCTGATGTTTTCAAAAATTGATATAATTTGAAGACCCAATTAAGATGCTGGGTTTCCATAAAATCGGCTTTTAGATACATTTTCATCTTGTCTTGCAGACAGTTTTAAAAAACCGCATTCTTGTTTGTTTAGAAGAACAGCCAATTGTTCATTTGAAATGAGCCTTCTTAAATCTTCATTTCCTGCAATATAAACATCTGATGCATTACAATAACGGTTCCCCCATGTTAAAAATACCTTTTCTTTTTTCAGCAAAATTGTAAACTTTTCAAAAAACGGCCGTGCTGAGGTTATTTTATTAAAAGAAGAATAGGCATAACTTCCAGTTAAGCTTGTTGGGATCAAATCAAAAATGTTATCATTAATCAATGGCTGCTTCTTGTCATTATTCTCTTTGATTAATATCTTTACCGCTTCAACTGCAGTTTCAGCAAGAATATCTATGAGTTTTTTATTAAAAGGATCGTTTTTAATATTTTGTCTATTACTTGTTAGTAAAAATGGAGCATGACACCTAAATGGCAAATCAAAACTATCTGAAGTAGGAAAAAAGCAACTAATCCCTCTCGCATCTTTAGTATTAAGACTTCCATTTTTGTTAAGGTAAAAAGCAAGTGCTACTTTTACAGATTTGACAGCTTCGCCAAAAAGTCTTTTCTTTTTCTTAAAGAGGATTAGTTTCCTTGTTTTTTCAGGTGACTCGAGAGTAACAAAGCAATAGTTGATGTCCCCGATTGTTTTGCTTTTTTCATGTTTTTCTTCATACTTAATAGTTTGCGTGGTCAACTTATTATTGAACACAATTGATTTTAAGTGATTTAGAAAAAGCATAGATTCTTCAAGATGGGAGAGCTTTTCATTAATCTCTTTATATGCTTTCTTGGCTTTTTTTAGATGAAAAACGAATAACGTTTCACCTTCCTTGCGCATTGGATGATCATGGTCAAGAAGAGTTGGAACGATTTGCTGTTCTATCTTAAACCAAAATTTATCATCATAAATTTCTGGAGCATCAGAATATACAAATACCGATTTAAATCCCAAACCAAATTTGCCAATTTTATTACCTGTGTTATCATCTTTAGACGACAAATAGGCTGTAATGGAATTAATGTGACCTAATGGCTTATTATCGTCTGATGTTATATTGAACTTGATTTTTCCGTTATGCTTAAAGTAAAGAACATCCTTATCCAAAATGAATTCAACGGAATCTGCTTCAACGTCATCTGCATTTTGTATAAGTTCATAAACAAAATGAGCTGGGTCTGGATATATATCAGCTGTAGCACGGAATACGCCACTAAACAAGTGGCTACCAAATGCTTCAGCAGCTTTAAGTCGCACATTCCTAATTTCCTCAAATAATTGTAGTTCAGATGATGTAAGTTTCATATTAACAGCATTTATAAATTACCTTTTACACATTATCCACGCAATTATCAAACATAAAGCCATTAGTCTTGTAGAGATAAATGGCATTTTTGTAGGTTATATTCGTTGTGGTTTAGAAAACGCCATAGAGCTGGGAGTTAATTATTTGATGTCATCTATGATTCGATATATTAAGTTCATCGTTATCAAAGTATTATTGTGTGCAAAATAAGAAATGGTATTCAATTTTAAACCGTTTAATTTTCAATGTCTTTCAATATTTCTGCTTCTTAGGTATCACGCCACGCACACCACCTTTTGGATTTTCGACATCGCCTTTGTACCGGGGGATAAGGTGCATGTGGCAATGGAAAACCGACTGGCCTGCTGCTTCATTGATGTTGATGCCAACATTGTAGCCGTCGGGATGGAAGCGCTCATCGGTTTTTTGCTTC
The DNA here is from genome assembly GCA_946184125.1 of uncultured Prevotellaceae bacterium. Classification (GTDB taxonomy): domain Bacteria; phylum Bacteroidota; class Bacteroidia; order Bacteroidales; family Bacteroidaceae; genus Prevotella. Next base: position 4,628 of record CAMHEL010000014.1, on the reverse strand, counting down.
ACATATTGAAGGACTATATTCATCGCCTCGCGCTCATGGTTTGTGAGGTCAAAATAGGAGGCTACATGGCGCTTCGGAATGATTAACGCATGGCCAGGAGATACAGGATAACCGTCGTAGAAAGCCACACAGGTTGCTGTCTCGCAAATCATCTCTACGCGGCGGGACAGACGGCAAAAAGGACAGGTCTCTCCTTCTTTGCGAGGCATTTTGTTGAAGTGGTTATACTGATAGATTTCGAAACTCTTGTTGGCAACAAGACTCTTGTAAGGCAGCTTTACATTGCACTGATAAGTGTACTGCTTGTGGATGGCATGAATTCGGAAACCTTCCTCTGCCAAGTCACGGCGTACGGCAAAGTAGGCTGTTCCCTTCGGCGAAAGCAGATTGGTAACATTCATCAGCACCTCGGCTTGTGCGTATGGTTCCAGCACGTTCAGCACATAGTTGCAGATAATTGTGTCGAACTTCCCTTCGGGGTAGTCAGGCCTATAGTAATAGTCATATCCAATGATGTCATATCCTTGGCGCTTCAACTCGTCTGTGTCATAGCCGAAGCCGCAGCCATAATCAAGTATCTTGCCCTTGAGCAACTTGTGCTGCAATAGGTATCGGGTTGGCGCTGATATGTCTGTACGCTTGATAGCCGTGAGATAGGGATGATTTATCTTTTCAGGTTCCATGTTCATTGGTGAGTTATAGTTTTGAAGCCCATATTTGAAGCCATTTGAGTTAGAGGCGTAAAGGTCTTTCGATAAGTAGCGAGGAATTCCTCATCTGACATTGCCATAAGGTCTTGTGGCGATACTCCAAGCGAGTAATAATCGTTCAAAATGGGGTCTCGTTTGCTACTGATTGGTACGTACAACCTTAGGGCGTTGTGCTGGATACTTGCCATTTTAGGCAGATAATAATCAAGGTCGGGGATACGGTTGCTCTTGGATGAATTGAAACTTCCATCTGCGGGAATGAGATTCCAATTCTGATTGTGTGACACGAAACTCCATGGCATGAAATGGTCGAGGTCGAAGCCATCAACGCCAAGAGGATTGTTCGTGTAGATGCAGTTAATCGTGCCACCAAGTTCTATGACCTTGTTCCAGAACTTCTTCTGTCTGGTTAATGATTCCCGCTCTTCTGGACGTAACAATTTCCCTGAGATATTGGGAACATTAGGGTTCTTCGATTGAAGAAACAAGGTAAGATTCCATAATGTGAAATCACGTAAGATTTGGTAGTTGGTTTGTAAATAGTCGCTCCACATGGGGTTGATGGTTACCATTAGGTCTTCGCCCCAACCGCTTAATGAGTAAAGGCAACCATTCTCGAATGATTGTGAACGTTCGAGCATCACCTGTCTGTCTCGTGTATCAATCCAAGGCTTTTGGAACCAAAATGGAACGTTATTCAGCAGTATCTTTACTTTGCGTTTCACATTTAGGTTGTCTGCAACAGACTGCATGATGGCATCTGTCTTGTTGTCCAACTTATCGTCTACCGTAATACCTGTTAGTTCTGCTATGCTCGGTATGATCTGTGACATGGAATCGCCTCTGCCGAAAGACAATTTGAAATATTCAATGGGATACCATGCGTAAGCGACCATCCTGGAAGCCACATCAAGAGCCAACATCGATTCTTTGTGTTCTTTGACATACATATCGAGTAATGACAACAGCCAATAAAACTTATAGGTTGCTGTCGTCATGTCGAAAACACGATTCATCGCTTTCGTTGAGAGGCTCTCTGATTGAGGGATGGTCATTTTTAGGGTATTACGTTTAAGGCGGTTTGAGTCATTTTCCCACGTTGATAGGTTTTTGGGGGCTTAAGTGCACAAAATTACAGTATTTTACCCAAAAAACGGCAAAAAAAGTAAGTTTTTTGATGCTGCATCATAAAATGCAACATAAAAAAACGAGTTATTTGCTTTTCCCAAGGAAAAACTGTAAATTTGCAATCCAAAGAGATGTATCCCTTGGACATCGGGGGAAACTTTTCGGGTTAAAAGCCGCAGAATTCAGAATTAAGGCAGAAAAACTTATGATTCATTCATTGCAAAACGGGAAGTTCGCCATTCACAAAATATTGGGAAACGGCGGCTTCGGCATCACCTACGAAGCCACCAACACATTGATTGACAAGCGCGTGGCCATCAAGGAATTCTTCATGGCCGACATCTGCATGCGCGGCGATGACGATACTACGGTCGTGGTCACCTCGGACACAAAACGTGACCTGTATGAACGGCAGAAAGAACGGTTCGTTCGGGAAGCTATCAAACTGGCTCACCTCACCCACCCAAACATCGTTGCCGTGCACGACCTCTTCGAGGAGAACGGCACCGCCTATTATGTGATGGACTATGTCGAGGGAGAAAACCTCGCCGACCACCTCCGCCGGACTGGTCAGCCGATGAAGGAAAGCGAGGTGCTCGACATATTGAGCCAGGTGCTCAATGCCCTTGAATATATCCATGGACAGGAACCTCCTTTGCTCCATCTCGACATCAAGCCCGCCAACATCATCGTCAATGAAAAAGGCGATGTCAAACTCCTTGACTTCGGGGCAAGCAAAATGATGCCGCAGGATGACCAGGGATTCACTTCCACCTCATTCCCCTACACGCCGAACTATGCCCCTATTGAGCAGATGTATCAAGACATCAAAAAGATTGGACCATGGACGGACTTCTACTCTTTGGGAGCTACGCTCTACAACCTGCTGACGAACTGCCGGCCACCGAACCCGTCGAGCCTCAGCGACGACCACACCAGCGACAAGCACATCGCGCTCTCTTTTCCCAACGAGGTCTCGGAGCGAACAAGAATATTGGTGGCCAAACTGATGGCCGTCCACTTCAACCAGCGCCCGCAATCCGTAGAGGAAATCCGGAGTTTCCTTGAAGGGAAGGACTTCCCTAAACAAAATAAAATAATAATTGATGAACCCTCTATCATTGGCGGCACGAACGTTTCAAATGATATAACCATTATAGACCCCAAAACGAAGCCCCAAAAAGACCCAGAAAAGAAAGAAATCATACGGCAGCCAAAAAAGCGTAAGAATAGGATAGGATGGATTGTGGGCGTCTTGGCGTTTCTGATTTTGGCTATCGTTTTCTTCCTGAAGTCTCAGAATTCTGCCAAGCAACGTGTTGCTGATTCTGAATATGAGTTAGGTAATAGTTACTTTTATGGTATCAATGGTAAGGAATTAGATTACGCAAAGGCATTGGAATGGTGGCGAGAATCTGCTGAACATGGCAATGCCAATGCGCAATATAAAGTAGGTATTTGCTATGGAAATGGTTATGGAATAGAGAGAAACGACTCATTGGCTTTGGAATGGCTCGAAAAGGCTGCTCCTGGTCTAACCAAATTGGCCTTACAAGAAAATGCTGATGCACAATATCATTTAGGCTATTGCTACGAATACGGCAATGGAAAAGAGTTGAACGACTCATTAGCAAAGGTATGGTATTCAAAAGCTGTTCCTGGTCTAACCAAATTGGCTGAACAAGATAATGCTGTAGCGCAATATCTTTTAGGCTATTGCTATGATTTCGGCAAGGGCGCTGCTGAGGACAAGCAGGAGGCTGCTAAGTGGTATCGCAAGGCGGCAGAACAGGGTCATGCTGTCGCTCAATGCTCTTTAGGCTATTGCTATGCTAATGGCGAGGGCGTTAACAAGGACGAGCAGGAAGCCGTGAAGTGGTATATCAAGTCAGCAGAAAAGGGTTTTGCTGTCGCACAATACAATTTAGGCGTTTGCTATGCTAATGGCGAGGGCGTTGACAAGGATAAGCAGGAAGCCGTGAAGTTGTATCTCAAGGCTGCAGAACAGGGTAATGCTGACGCACAATGCAATTTAGGCGTTTGCTATGAAAATGGTGAGGGCGTTACAAAGGATATGCAGGAAGCCGTGAAGTGGTATCGCAAGGCGGCAGAACAGGGGGATGCTGACGCAAAATCTGCATTAGGCAATCGCTAAGCGCAATCATAGGGGACAATCATAGGGGACAGGTTTTTGATGGAATTTGAGAATTCCATCAAGGCCCTGTCCCCTAGATTGACACGCTGAGTTCGGAAAAAGCCATCGGACTTTAGACGCTAGACTTTAGGCTCTAGACGCTAGACTTTAGGCTCTAGACGCTAGACTTTAGACGAAGCCATCGGCCCGAAACCAACGAACATATGTCTAAACTCCCAAACTCCTAAACTCCTAAACTCCCTCAAGAAAATCTTACGTGTAGCGGTCTTAGACGAGCTAAGACCCTACCAATGAGTTCGAAAGAATTCCATTTCGAAAGCCATATTGTTCGTCGGGATTTGCAATCCCGACGCATTGAATATCAGGATTTGCAATCCGAAAATCGCATTATAAATGCTTCTTCCAATAAAGTAATGTTCGTCGGGATTTGCAATCCCGACGCATTGAATATCAGGATTTTCAATCCGCAAATCGCATTAAAAATGCTTCTTATACTCCATGTCGGTGGATTGGAAATCCACCTGAGCGTAAGAATCGCTGAAGAGTAATGTTCGTCGGGATTTGCAATCCCGACGCATTTAATATCAGTTACTATGTTTGCATCGGCTAACACCCCGCCTCATGGCGACGGCCAT
>CAMHEL010000013.1 GCA_946184125.1 uncultured Prevotellaceae bacterium | reverse complement strand
CATCACCCATAATGAGGTTGACCTGTACGTTGCCGAGCAAGTCGCTTGATATTTCAGCTGTCGTCCCTATAGGTATTTTGAGGTTTTTGTCGATTCCCACCTCTGTGACAATCACTCCTCTTTTGTTATAGTCGTAGTTGATGGACCTTACCGTCCCCACTTTGTATCCATCAGCGAGGATTGGACTTGAACCAGAAAGGCCACTGATGTTGTCGAACTGAATAAAATAGATGTCATCATCGGAGAAAACCGTGACACCCTTCAAGAAATTCAACCCGAAAAACAGAAGCACGATACCGACAATGGCGACCAGTGCTATTCTTATTTCCTTTGTAAATATTTTCATAATAACTAAAAATAAATATGTAATCCTATATTTATGGTTGTCGTTTTTGCTGTTTTCTATATTCTCCCAATGCTTCTCTCAATTCTATCTTCTTCCCGTCCCGGAAAGCGATGATGAAAGCCTGTGGGAATTTTGCCGCCACGCTTTTCCTCAACATTGTGATTTCCTCGAAGTCGGGTGTCGCACCCACAGTGTATTTGGTCATTCCGTTTTCCTCATAATGGGTTACCCCCTCCAGTCCCAGAAAGACAGGACTGTCGGCTGGCAATTGCTGAGACGAAGCGGCTATCTGAACCTTGAAAATGGGCCGGTTGTCGGGGTGGGAGGAGACGGTATCGGCTCGAGATGCTGTCTGAACTGATGAATCGGACTGAGCCGGAGCGGTTGACTTAGCCTCCTTGGCTGGCTGAGCAGGAGTAGTCGGCTTTGCTTCCTTTGCTGACTGAGCGGGAGCGGTAGGCTTAGCCTCCTTGGCTGGCTGAGCAGGAGTAGTCGGCTTTGCTTCTTTTGCTGGCTGAGCGGGAGCCGTAGGTTTAGCCTCCTTTGCTGGCTGAGCGGGAGCGGCAGGTTTAGCCTCCTTGGCTGGCTGAGCGGGAGCGGTAGGTTTAGCCTCCTTTACTGGCTGAGTGGGAGTAGTCGGCTTTGCTTCCTTTGCTGGCTGAGCAGGAGCTGTAGGTTTAGTCTCCTTTGTTGGCTGAGCGGGAGAAGAAGACCGTGCTAGCTGAGCGGGAGCGGTTGATTGAGTTTCCTTTGTTGACTGAGCGGGAACAGTTGGCTTAGCTTCTTGAGTTGGCTGAGCGGGAGCGGTTGGCTTAGCTTCCTTTGCAGTCTGAGCAGGAGAAGAAGACTGTGTTGGCTGAGCGGGAGTGTTAGGCTTAGCCTCTTTAGCTGGCTGAGCGGGAGAAGAAGACTGTGCGGGCTGAGAGGAAACAGTTGGCTGAGTTTCCTTAGCGGGTTGAGCGGAAGAAGAAGACTGTGTTGGCTTAGCAGGCTGAGAGGAAACCGTAGAAGGAGTTTCCTTTGCTGGCAGAGTTTGAGAAGAAGACAGTGTTGGCTGAACGGGCTGAGCGGGAGCGGTAGACTGTGATGGCTGAACGGGCTGAGTGGGGGCAGTAGGAGGAGTGGAAGGAGGGGGTGGTGTGGAAAGAGCAAGCTGGGCGGGAGGAGTGTGTGGAGCAGGTGGAGATGGAGACGTTGATTGAGCGGGTGGCGCTGTGGCTTGTGGTGGTGTCTCCACGATGTTTTCTACTTTCGACTGCAAATCCTTGCTGTCGGTTGTCAGCTCAGACTGAGTCGGGATGTTTTGAGCGAGGTAGCCATTGTCGGACATAACGGATGCCCCGGGATTGATGACCCTGACGGCTCTCTGCTCAGAATACTCCACTTCGGTTGCCGACGACTCCTCAGCAATCATCGAACGGCCGTTGTCCTCACTGCGATCGGGCTCCACGGTGTCATTGATGGGCTCCACAGTGGATTGTCCGACCATATTCTGTGCGAGCAGGTTCTGGTCTTCGTCGCCTTCTTCCTCATCGTTCTTTGCGCTGTCTTTGTTGCTGTACTTCTTCTTGTACTTGAGGAAAGCATTATAGATGCCTTTGGCTATTTTTCCCTGTCCGTCCTCGGTGTTGAGGAATTGCTCTTCATCAGCAGTGGTGATAAAACCGAGTTCGATGAGGCAACTGGGCATTGAAGTTTCCCTCAGCACGAGGAAACCTGCCTGGTGCACACCTTTGTTCACCCTTCCACTGGCTGCGCAAGCCTCGCTCTGTATCAATTTTGCGAGTTCGACGCTATTGGCCATGTTCTTGTCCTGCAGGAGTTCGAACATGATATAGCTTTCGGCGGAATTGGGGTCAAACCCCGCATAACGCTGTTTGTAGTTTTTCTCGATGAGGATAACCGAGTTTTCCCTTTTTGCGACAGCGAGGTTATCGGCAGCCCTGTGCATACCGAGAGTGTATGTCTCCAGACCTCTTGAGATTCTCCCTCCATCGAGCGCATTGGTGTGTATGGAAATGAAAAGGTCGGCTTTGTTCCGGTTGGCGATGTTAGCCCTTTCCTGCAGTTCGACGAACACATCTGTGGTGCGTGTGTAGATGACTTTGACATCGGCACAGTTACGCTCCACCAGCTTTCCAAACGCCAGGGCCACCTGGAGATTGATGTTCTTCTCGTAGGAGGTTTTCCCTGGTGCTCCTACGTCCTTTCCTCCATGCCCTGCGTCAATGACGAGTGTGAATTTCTTGGGGGCGGCGATGCTGCTCATCGTCACCCCAATCAGCCCTATAAGTATGAGAAAATATATCTTACGCATTTCCAAATCAACAATTTGTCTGCAAAATTAGTGTTTATTTGTGAGAATCCTCCTCAAATCAAATTGTTTTATCATTTATTAAGTGTATTCGCACCCCTGCCCCCTCGCAGTCAGCCCCCATTGGTGGGTTGACTTTGACGATTTCCACCTCTACTTCCTTGGCGAGATGATGCCGGGTAACCACTGAGTTGGCTATCCGTGCCGCGACGTGCTCAATGAGTGCAGACGGTTGTTTCATTTCGTCTTTGATGATATCGACGAGGCTGGCATAACTGATGGTATCCTCCACACGGTCGGTTTCAGCAGCCTTTCTGATATCTGCAGTAACTTCAACAGTGACGAGATAGTCGCCTCCCACGCATCTTTCCTGAGGCATCACGCCATGATAGGCATAAAGTCTCAGATTTCTGACGAAGATTTTCGCTTGGCTGTCAACAGGTGTCATTTCATCCACATCTCGAGGCGCCACAGTTCTTGCATATCAGGCATCCCTCCTCGTAGACGAGGGTCTCCTGTCCGCAATTGGGACATTTCTTCCCTTCGGCGACGGTTCCATCAACGATATACTTCTTGAGAGCTCTCTCCACGCCATTTTTCCAAGTGTTGATGCTCTCGCTCTTGAGTTGCAGCGACGAGACCAGTTTGATGACATGGTCGATGGGCATCCGGTATCTGAGTACACCCGAGATGAGTTTGGCATAGTTCCAATACTCTGGATTGAATTTCTCGCTGAGTCCCTCAACGGTGGTTTTATATCCTCTCTTGTTTTCGAACTGGAAGTCGTATCGGTGTGTGCCGTCCTCGTTGGTCTGCTTGATGATTTTTCCCTTTGTGACGGTTTTGGGCAGCACGATGCCCTCCTCATCATCCTGCAGACCGGTGAAAATCTCGTAGGGATATCCATTGAGCAGTCCGACGAAAGCGACCCATTTCTCCTTGTTGTTCTGGAACCTGACGACATCGCATTCAAGTGTCTGTGGCCTCACCTCGGTCACTTCCGGCCTTTTGCACTCGGGCTCCTGCGGCTTTGTCTCTTTCTTCTTCTTGACACCCACCATGACTCCGGCCCTGCTTCCGTCGCGGTAGATGGTGCATCCCTTGCATCCTGAGCGCCAGGCCTCGATATAGAGCTGATTGACCAAGGCCTCATCGACGTTGTTGGGCAGGTTGACAGTGACGCTGATGGAGTGGTCCACCCATTTCTGTATTGCCCCCTGCATACGCACTTTCATGAGCCAATCGATATCGTTTGCAGTGGCTTTGCAGTAGGGCGACTGCGCCACGACCTCTTCGAGCTCCTCCTGGGTATAGCGCTTTTCGGTGTCGATGCCATTGATTTTCATCCAATCGAGGAATTTGGGGTGATACACGATGTACTCCTCAAAGGAGTCTCCCACCTCGTCGACGAAATCGACATGCACATTGGCATCTCCGGGATTGACCTTCCTTCTCCGTTTATAGACAGGCATGAAGACCGGCTCGATGCCACTTGTGGTCTGTGTCATCAGACTGGTGGTCCCGGTGGGTGCTATGGTGAGGCATGCGATGTTTCGCCGTCCATATTTCACCATATCATTGTAGAGTTCCGGGTCGGCCTCCTTGATTCTCCGGATGAAGGGATTTCCGGTCTCTCGCTGGGCATCGAATATTTTGAAGGGGCCTCTCTCCTTGGCCATGTCAACGGAAGCCCGGTATGCAGCGAGTGCCAGAGTGCGGTGCACCTCCACAGCGAAGTCGGTGGCCTCCTGTGAGCCATAACGAAGGCCCATGGCGGCTATCATGTCGCCCTCGGCGGTGATGCCGACGCCCGTTCTCCTGCCTTTTCCGCTCTTGTCGTAGATTTTCTCCCAGAGGTGGTATTCTGCGCCTTTCACTTCTTCGGTCTGCGGGTCTTCCTTGATTTTCTCCATGATGGTGACGATTTTCTCGAGCTCGAGGTCGACAATATCGTCCATAATCCGCTGTGCCTGTGCGACATGTCGGCGGAAGAGGTCGAAATCGAACCGTGCCTTGCTGGTGAAGGGGTCGACGACATAGGAGAAGAGGTTGATGGAGAGCAGGCGGCAAGAGTCGTAAGGGCAAAGCGGTATCTCACCACAGGGATTGGTGGAGATGGTGCGGAAACCCAGGTCGGCATAACAATCGGGGATGCTTTCGCGGATGATGGTGTCCCAGAAGAGGACACCCGGCTCCGCGCTTTTCCATGCGTTGTGCACGATTTTCTGCCACAACTCACGTGCCCTGATGGTCTTCTTTGCTATGACATTCTCCCCGTTAATGGGAAATTGCTGCACATAATCGGTATCATTGACAGCAGCCTGCATGAAGTCATCATCGATACGCACCGACACATTGGCTCCGGTGACTTTCCCCTCGGTCATCTTGGCATCTATGAAGGCTTCGCTGTCGGGATGCTTGATGCTCACCGTTAGCATGAGCGCCCCTCGCCGTCCGTCCTGTGCCACCTCGCGTGTGGAATTGCTGTAACGCTCCATGAAGGGCACCAGTCCGGTGCTCGTCAGTGCGGAGTTATTGACCGGCGACCCTTTGGGCCTGATGTGCGAGAGGTCGTGCCCCACCCCTCCGCGTCGCTTCATCAACTGCACCTGCTCTTGGTCGATGCGGAGGATTGCTCCGTAGGAATCGGCGTTGCCGTCGAGCCCCACCACGAAACAGTTTGACAGCGATGCCACCTGATGATTATTGCCGATGCCGGTCATCGGACTTCCCGCTGGCACCACATAACGGAAGTGGTCGAGCAGTGCGAATACCTCTTCTGCGCTCATGCCATTGGGGTAGTTATTCTCGATACGGGCGATTTCCCGGGCGATGCGCCAGTGCATGTCTTCTGGCGACCGCTCGTAAATCTTGCCGTAGCTGTCTTTCATTGCATACTTGTTGACCCAAACACGGGCGGCAAGCTCATCGCCTCCGAAATAGTCAAGCGATGCGCTGTATGCCTCATCATAAGAATAAGTTTTAGCTTGGTCCATGGTTTGTTATGGATACTGATAAATTCTAAAAATTCATTTCCGTGTGCAAAGTTACTAATTTTATATGAGAAACCGAATGAAAAGAAAGGAAAAAAGTGTGAAAAGGGATGACCATAAGAGTCATCTATTTAGCATAAAGAGAAATAGCGTATCCAACTTCAAGTAACAGTTTAACAAGCGACCGAAAGGGAAAATGCTAAAAGATATTAAAGAGGTGGAGCGATTGAGGAAAAATCCTTACCTTTGCAATTGATTATGGTGGTATTGTCCGCCATCAACATGCCAACACCCCTTCATGACCTCAAAACCTCTTGAATTATGATGGAAATGATTTCAACACGACGCACCATCCGCAAATACAAGTCCGACGACGTGAGCGAGGACTTGCTCCGTGAATTGCTGTGCGCCGCCTCGCGTACCCAGACAATGGGCAACTTACAACTTTACAGCGTAGTAGTGACTCGCAGTGCAGAGATGAAAGCACGCCTGTCGCCAGCCCATTTCGGCCAGCCCATGGTGACAGAGGCCCCTGTGGTACTTACCATCTGCGCCGACTTCCGCCGCACCACAGATTGGTGCTTAGCCCGCGACGCTTCTCCTGGCTACGACAATTTCCTGTCATTCATCAATGCGGCAAGCGATGCCCTTCTCTTCACACAGACATTCTGCTGCCTGGCCGAGTCAAAGGGACTGGGCTGTTGCTACCTCGGCACCACGGTGTATATGCCCGACCGCATCATCGACGTTCTGGAGTTGCCACAGTTGGTGATGCCTGTTGCCACCATCACCCTGGGTTGGCCCGACGAAGCCCCTCCACTCACCGACCGCCTCGGTGTGGATGCCTTTGTCCACAGCGAAACCTACCATCCCTACACGCCATCGCTAATCGACGAGTATTACGCTGCGAAGGAGGCCTTGCCGGAAAATCAAGAATTCATTCGCATCAACAACAAGCAGACCCTCGCCCAGGTGTTCACCGACTGCCGCTACACCCGTCGCGACAATGAGGCGCTGTCGGCCACCCTATTGGCAGCACTTGAGCGTCAGGGCTTCCTTACCCCCCAAAAAGCATAACCGTGATTCATCTGCGCGACATCCACAAGACATATCAGGGCGCTCAGCCCCTGCACGTGCTCAAAGGCATCAACCTCGACATCGGCGCCGGTGAGTTCGTATCCATCATGGGCGCGTCGGGCTCGGGGAAATCAACCCTGCTCAACATCCTTGGCATTCTCGACAACTACGACACCGGCGAGTACCTGCTCAACGGCACTCTCATTCGCAACCTCTCGGAGCGCCGTGCCGCAGAATACCGCAACCGCATGATTGGCTTCATCTTCCAGTCATTCAACCTCATTAGTTTCAAGACCGCTGTGGAAAACGTGGAACTGCCGCTATTTTACCAAGGCGTAGGGCGCCGCAAGCGCCACCAGCAGGCCATGGCCTACCTCGACCGACTCGGACTGGCCGCCTGGGCCGACCACTACCCCAACGAGCTCTCGGGTGGACAGAAACAGCGCGTGGCCATCGCACGCGCCCTCATCACCCACCCCGACATCATCCTGGCCGATGAACCCACCGGTGCCCTCGACTCGAAGACCAGCGTCGAGGTGATGCAACTCCTCCAGCGGCTCAATGCCGACGATGGCATGACCATCGTGGTGGTCACCCACGAGAGCGGTGTGGCCAATGCCACCGACAAAATCATACACATCAAGGACGGCATCATCGGCGAGATAGAGGAGAACCTCGACCACAAGTCATCACCGTTCGGCATCGACGGGACGATGAAATAACCTTGCCGATCATCACGCCAGAAATAACCGAAATTGCGTTCTCCCCAAATTAAAAATAAGATATGTTTGACATCTTAGATGAAATATGGAGCACCGCCCGCCGCAATAAGTTGCGCACCGCCCTGACGGGGTTCGCTGTGGCGTGGGGTATCTTCATGCTCATTTTTCTCTTGGGTTGCGGCAATGGGCTCATCAACGCACAGGAGAACAACTTCAACCGTTTTCTCGACAACTCGATGATGATAGGTGGTGGCCGCACCACAAAAGCCCACGAGGGCTTGCCCGAGGGCCGGAGCATACAGTTGGACGACCGTGACATCAACACCACAAACCGTGAGTTCACTGCTCACGTCGATGGTGTGGGAGCCCAGGTCGAGAAACAAGGCGTCACCATCAGTTATGGCGACAACTATTTCAGCGGCGGACTTGAGGGCGTCCATCCCAATGAGGAGCAAATCAGCAAGGTGAAGATGCTTCACGGGCGTTTCATCAACCAGACCGACCTCAACATGCAGCGCAAGAGCCTGGTGCTCGACGACAGCCAGGCCAAGGAACTTGAACCTCACAACTACACCTCTTTGTTGGGGAAATACGTCAATGTGGGCTCCCTCGCCTTCCGTGTGGTGGGCATTTCCGAAGGTGACAAAAGCCGGTTCAGAAGTTCGGTCTATGTCCCCTTCACCACCCTCCGCACGATGTACAACCTTGGCGACCAGGCCGACAACATCGTCTTCACCTTCCATGGCTTGGAGACGGAGGAGCAGAACGAGGATTTCGAGGACGGTTACCGCCAGCGCATCAACAGCAACCACTCCGCCGCTCCCGATGACGAGAGCGCCATCTGGATATGGAACCGCTTCACCCAAAACATGCAGATGAACCGTGGCATCAGTTTCATACATACTGCGCTGTGGATTATCGGCATCTTCACGCTGCTCAGCGGCATCGTGGGGGTGAGCAACATCATGCTCATCACCGTGAAGGAGCGCACCAAGGAGTTCGGCATTCGCAAAGCCATCGGTGCCACTCCCTTCTCCATCCTCAAACTCATCATCATCGAGAGCGTACTGATTACCACCTTCTTCGGCTACATCGGAATGATGCTTGGCATGGGGGCCAACCTCTACATGGATGCCACCATCGGCCACATGAAAGTGAACTCTGGCCTCTTCGAGGCGACGATGTTCGCCAACCCCACCGTGGGTTTCGATGTGTGCATCGAGGCCACCATGGTGATGATACTCGCTGGCACCATCGCCGGCCTCATCCCTGCCCGCAAGGCCGCCAACATACGACCCATAGAGGCCCTCCGCGGCTAAGAACATCTCAAAATATCTTAGAAAGCCCCAGAAAATCCCAGAAAACCCTAGAAAACCCTAGAAAACCCTAGAAAATCCTATTAAAAATGATGATAGACATTGACCGTTACCGCGAGATACTCGACACACTGTCGAGGAACAAGAGCCGCACCTTCCTGACGGGGTTCGGTGTGTTCTGGGGCGTGTTCATGCTGGTGGCTCTCATCGGTGGCGGCAAAGGTCTGAAAGAACTGTTGGCGAACAACTTCGAGGGTTTTGCCACCAATTCTGCCATTATATGGGCGCAACCTACGACGAAGCCTTATGCCGGTTTCCGCAAGGGCCGTTCGTGGTGCATGAACTACAACGACGTGGAGCGCCTACGAAGCCAGGTTCCGGAAATCGACGTGGTGACCCCCATGGTGTCGCAGTGGGGCAAGATAGCCGTGCATGGCGAGAAGAAATACACCTGCACGATGAAAGGCATGACACCTGAATATGCTCAGGTGGAGACCCCTAAACTGCGCTACGGACGCTATATCAACACCATGGACATGAAGCAGCGCCGCAAGGTGTGTGTGATTGGCAAGCATGTCTACAAAGACCTGTTCCCCCATGGTGGTGACCCCTGCGGCGAACAAATCCGCATCGACAAAGGGTACTACAGCGTGATAGGCGTCGACTACAACGACGGCAACATGAGCATCAACGGCAGTGCCGACGAAGCCGTCAGCGTTCCACTGACGGTGATGCAGCAGACCTACAACTTGGGCGACAGCGTCCACCTCATCTGCCTCACAGCCATACGCGGAGTGACAATGAGCAGCATCACACCAAAAATGCGTGAGGTGGTGGCACGTGCTCACCAGGTGGACCCCACCGACGAGAAAGGTGTGACGATATTCAACACCGAGGTGATGTTCGGCTTGCTCGACAGTCTCTTCTCCGGTGTCAATTTCCTCGTGTGGCTGGTAGGTATCGGCACGCTTCTGGCCGGTGCCATCGGGGTGTCGAACATCATGATGGTCACCGTGCGCGAGCGCACCACCGAGATAGGTATCCGACGCGCCATTGGCGCCACCCCCTTTGCCATCCTGTCGCAGATTATCAGCGAGAGCGTGGTGCTCACCGCCGTGGCCGGCGTATCGGGCATCTTACTGGCCGTGCTCATTCTCGAGATGCTCGAAATGGGCAACACCACCGACGGCATCGTGTCAGCACATTTCCAGGTGCGGTTCTGGACCGCCGTGGGCGCCTTGGCCATGCTGAGCCTGCTCGGCGTGCTCGCCGGTTTGGCTCCCGCAGCACGCGCCATGGCCATCAAACCCGTAGATGCGATGAGAGAGGAATGAAATTCATAATTCATAATTCATAATTCATAATTAAAAATTGATAAAGGGCGCTGTGATACAGCAACAATCAATTCATAATGCATAATTCATAATTAAGATAAAGGACGCTGTGATACAGCAACATACTGAACAAGAAAACAGCATATATCGTTATGAGGAAATATTTTAAATTGGTGATAGCAGCGTTGATACTGCTGGTGTTTATCGGAACTTTTGTCTTCCTTTGGCGTAAGTCGCAACCTCAACCCGTAGTGTACGAGGAGTTCTACCCGACGATGGGCGACATCAGCAAGACCTCTATCGTGACGGGCAAGATAGAGCCCCGCAACGAGGTGAGTGTGAAGCCACAGATTTCGGGCATCATCACAGAAATCCTGAAGGAGGCTGGCGACCATGTCACTCAGGGTGAGGTGATTGCTAAGGTGAAGGTCATCCCCGACATGAACCAGCTGAGTGCCGCCGAGGCACGCGTGCGTCTGGCCCGCATCAACGAGAGCCAGGCCAAGACCGACCTCGACCGTGAGCAAGTGCTTTACGACAAAGGTCTTGTGAGCCGCGAGGAGTATGAAAAATCGCTGCAGGCGCATAAACAAAGCAGCGAAGAAGTGCGTGCCGCCGAGGACAACCTGGAGGTGGTGCGCGACGGCGTGTCACGCAGCAATGCCAGCGCGAGCAGCACACTCATACGAAGCACCATCAGCGGCCTCATACTCGATATCCCTGTTAAAGTGGGAAACTCCGTCATCCTGAGCAACACGTTCAACGACGGTACGACCATCGCCACGGTAGCCAACATGGGCGACTTGATTTTCCGTGGCAACATCGACGAGACCGAAGTGGGACAGTTGGTGGTAGGTATGCCGATGCTCATCACCATCGGTGCTATGCAAGACCTCAAATTCAGCGCGAGTCTGGAGTACATCTCACCCAAGGCCGTGGAGAACAACGGTGCCAATCAGTTTGAAATCAAGGCTGCCGTGCATGTGCCTGGCGAGAGCCGCATACGGTCGGGATACAGTGCCAACGCCGAGATCGTGCTGGCCAATGCTTCGCATGTCGTGACATTACCCGAGAGTGCCATCGTCTTCGAGGGCGACAGCACCTTTGTCTATCTGGTTCACGGTACGGCGGAGAACAAGTCTTACGAGCGCCGGACAGTGAAAACGGGCCTCAGCGACGGTCTGAAGATTGAAGTGAAGAGCGGTGTCACCACCAAGGACCTGGTGCGTGGTCCTAAGAAGGTGGAGAGTACGGAATAAACATTCCTCGTGCCTTGACACTGTCGATGAGTCGTGCAAACACCGGCACCTGGCTCAGCAGTTGAGCATTTCCCACCATCACCATCTGTTCACGGGCCCGAGTGAGGGCGACATTGAGCTTACGGTCAATGACGGCTCCATCCTCACTCAGGAAACTATTGGCGGTGAGGAAGTTGAGCTGGTGCTCGCGTTGCACCGTAAAACCATATATGATGACTTCGCGCTGGCTACCCTGATAACGCTCCACGGTGTCGATGTCAACCTCCTGCAGCGGTGCCACATCATATTTTTTCAACTGCTCCTTGATGGCTGCTATCTGGTGTCTGTAGGGGACGATGACTCCTACCGTGGCATGTGGGTCGAAAGGCCTGCCATTTCGCATGTAGAGTTCATATACCGCATTCACCAGTGCGGCGACCGTTTCCGCCTCGGCATGGTTCACTTTCTCCGCCCCAAGTTCGGGTCTTTTGTTCCTCACATCCATCATCACAATTCTGTGTGTTGCTAAGATTCGCTGCATCTCGTCATTGCTGTCGTAGTTGACAAAAGCGAGCGGCTTCGTCTGATGAGGCACGGGCACGGGTTTTAGACGGCCTTGGTAGAAGACCTCGCTGGGGAAACTGGCTACTTCGGGGTGCATACGCCCCTGCGAGGCAAACTGGTCTACCACTCCTTCCTTTCCTCTGAAGATGGTGAGCAACCGCTCGAAGAGCGAGAGCCTGCAGTCCACCAGCCCTATTTCCCGCAATGAGGCCTCGTTGACACGCGACTCCATCTCACTCTGTTGGACAACGGCGGGCAACTGTTTGTGGTCGCCGATGAGCACAAAGCGGCTGATGGCATCGCCGCTGCCATGCCGGGCACAAAGGATGCCCAGCAGGTGTGGTTCGAGGATTTGAGACGCCTCGTCGATGATGGCGAGGGAGAAATTGCGCAGCGTGAAGAGGTCGACATTGGAGAGCATGGTCGATGTGGTGGAGACCACCACCCTCGCATGCCTCACCAATTGTTTGACGCCCTCCACCCCACTCTCTTTCAAGGCTTTCTCGCTCAACAGATGTTCCCTGTATTCTGGAGGACAAGTCACGCTGCCGCCCAGTCTGAGAAAGTCGATGCCCTGGGCGACGAGTTGTGCGCAAATCTCATTGACCGCTCTGTTGGTAAATGAGAGCAGCAGCACACTGCCTTGACGTGCCATCTCTTCCTTGAGCATGTTGACCAGTCCCATCGAGGTCTTCCCTGTGCCAGGAGGCCCGATGAGGATAAACAGGTCGCGTGCCGCCACGAAACGCCTCACCATATCATCAAAAGGTCCATAATTGCCCATGGGGCTCTGCCCCGGCTCCACCCTTGGCTCCCGCTGTCCGAGGAGGAGCGCACTGCGCTCGGGGGTAGCGGTGAGAATGGCTGCCACCGACCGGTAAAGGGTGGTCGTGGTGCTCTCAATAAAGTCGTGCTCTGCCGCCCATCTCACTTCCGGGTCGTCGAGATGAAACACCGAAGCATTTTTCTGTGGTGCACGCAGGGCGATGGTCACCTTATCGGGTGTGATTTCCTTGATGGTGGAGCGCAAGACCATGGTCTTGGTAGGATTGGGGCTCTCGCCTTGCTTGTATTGATAGACCACCACCACGTCGCCCACCCTGAAATTGGGCATGGTGCAGTGCTCGTCGGCACCGATGCTGAGCACCACCTCGCTGATGCCCTCGCCCTCCTCGCTCTCCACCAGGCTGCTGATGATCATTGCATCCATGAGGTTGCCGGCCTCGCGTTTCTCCTCCTGGGTGGAGTTCCACATCGCGGCCAGTCCGCTCGCGTCCTTATTGGAAGAGCCTACTTTAGCCAAAATGTGCTCACGGGCGACAAAAGCCAGCAGGCGGTGGAAATAGTCGTGTGTCAAGGGCTTGACGTTCTCCAACGGCTTGAGTTTGTCGACGAGTTGGGGCATTATCCATTTATTCCAGAAATTGCCCGAAAGGCCTTTTTGGTTGAGCGTATCCAGCGTCAGTGAGTCAAGAATTGCGGCACTTTCCCCATTGGCGACCCTCATGAGGAGATGCACCAACTGGTTACGCATTTTGAAGGCTTCGGCGAGCAGGTGTGGTGCCCCGCCCTCCTTCATCAGTCCGTCGCGGAATTTGGAATAGAGCAAATAGGTGTCGATTTCTTTGGCCTGCAAGCGGAAATTGTATTGGAGCAGTGCGCGATAGAGAAGCACTTGCACGTAATGTTTCTCTTGGTGCTTGTCGCCGAATCCCCGTTTGCCCGACTTCTGTTCGATGAGTACCCGCATGTCGTCTTGCAGCAGGTCCATACGCCCCTGCACGCCAAGCATCTCGCAAAAGAACGAGGGTTCGAGCAGCACATGGTCGGCATCATATCCGCTGATTTCCCGGAAAGTATGATTGACCATATATTGCAAGATTTCCTGTTGCTGCTTCGCATCCTTATGAAACGTGTTGTCCATGTCGGGGCAGGTGGCGATACGCACCGCGTTGTTGCGGAAGAATTTCCTCACGCTGGAAGCATAGTCTAAAGGTGCACCGGCATGGTGGATGGCTTCATCGAGCAGTTGGCTCGCATAATTTCCCAGTTGTATGGCCTTGCTGTTGGCGCTTGGCGAGATGAGACTGAGCAGATAGGCCAAAGGACTGTTGGCATAGGATTCGAAACAGGAAGCGATGGTTGAGATATCGACGAGGAAATCGGGCTGATAGACAATGAGTTGCGGATAGTAAACGCCATCTCTTAAAATGGGTTGTATGACATTGATGCGGTCGCCTTCGCTCACCAACTCTTTGATATAGCGAAAATCTATGGCTTCATCGTCGGCTCCGGTTAATGCGACGGCCACGGTGCGGTTGTCGTAATCCATGGGTTGGATGGATAGCACATCATTTTCCACTTTTCTCACCACACCACGAATGACATCGGTCTCCATCCCCTGATAGGGTTGTGGCGGATATGCCACAGGCAGACAGTTGGCAAGAGGCGTCGGCACTGTTGTGCTGTGAACCGCCGCCACGAAGTCGCAGAGGGCTTTGACATCGGTGAGCCAGTGGCGGTCGAGGTCATCGGGAGGGATGCTGGCACACTTCATGGCACGGATACGGAAAGCGTTGATTCGCCTGACGGCATCTGCCGGGTAGTTCATCTGGCGGCATAGATGGTCGAGACGGGCATAGGGACCCGAGAAAGTGAGTGCGCTATGCGACGTGCTGTCGTTGAGCATTCTCACAAATAACAAATGCAACTGGCTATAACGCCTACGGACACTCTCCTTGCTGTGGAGGACTTGCAGGATGTCATCAAAAATGATTTCTGGTTTCAGGGGGTAATCGAAATGCGGCATGGTAATGATGGACTTTTCACTCGGTATATAGAAATTGTATTATGTCACTTTGAATTAACGGGGTGTTCACGCCTCTGTTTTGAAGGCCGCAGAAGCTGGTACTGCAAATTTACATAATATTTGGCAAACCGCCAACCTTACCGGCAAAGAAATCTACGTTCGTCGGGAGGGGACATCATAAAAGCCCCGACAAATCAAGAGGAAAATCATTATTCCCTGATTTGTCGGGGCACATTCTATTTCTTCAAGTTTTCGAGCGGTGGAATTGCTCAGATATACTTCACGATGATGGCCACTTTGAATCGGCGCAGACTCAAACCTCAATCATCAATGATATAATCCGTCATGGTCCGGTCTTTGACGGAGAAGCCGATGCCCACCTTGACGACGCGGCGCGGGTCGGTGGCATAGGGTGCGGCATAGCCCTTGGTGTTGATCTGGTCGAGGGCGTCCTGTGCCGTGCCGTTGATTTTCAGTTCCATCACGTAGATGGCGTCGGGCATGAACACCACCATGTCGGCACGGCCATTGGCGCTCTTCACCTGCGTGACGACATAGACGTTGAGCATCGAGAAGATGAGGTAGAACGACCACTCGTAGAACCCCTCGGCATTCGACACCTCCTCCAGTTTTTTCTTGAAGCCTTCCACATAGGGCAGGCTGGCGAGGTAGGCCTTCAACTCATTGAGCGCCAGTTCGGTGTCATCGGCACGCAGCGCACGCCAGAAACGAACGGCGAAGCCCGACCTCACACCCTCGGTGGGCATTCCCGTGACAGCGGGCAGCAACCCCCTGGTGAGCCCCACGCGCACCTCGACATTCGGGATGCCCAAAGTGTATTCCTGGCTGATGAAGTCGTAGTCCTTGATGGTGAGATAGCCCGACTGGTAGAGCAGGGGCAGGGCATCAATCATGTTCTCTGTGGGTTGGTCGAAGGCATCGGACGAGACGACAAGGTCATCGAGCTTGGTGATGTCGGTACGGAAGCGCCGCATCTGAGGCAACAAGTACGACGACGTGCCGCTCTCAAACCAGAAATAGCGCAACTCACGTTCATTGAAGGCCTTCATCAAACTGAAAGGGTTGTAGATGTCGGGCGACTTCCGTGAGAAGCGATAGCCGTCGTAGGTGTCACGGAGCATCTGCCGCATCTCAGCCGACGAAACCTCATATTCCTTAGCTACACGCTCCACATCGGGCATCATCTGAGTGTCTATCTCCTCGCCGGTGATGCCGCAGATGGCGGCGAACTCAGGCATGAGCGAGATGTTGGTGATATTGTTCAATGTGGAGAAGATGCTCAGCTGCGAGAACTTCGTGATGCCGGTGATGAAACAGAAGCGAATCATCGCTTCATCGGCCTTCAGGCACTGGTAGAACTCCTGCATGACACGACGGAAACCCGCCAACTGCTCATCCTCGTGGAGCACCTCAAGCAGCGGAGCATCATACTCATCGATGAGCACCACCACCTGTTCGCCCGTTTGTTGGTAAGCACGGCGGATGAGGCCGTCAAAGAGCAGACCAGGGGTGAGTTCATCAGGATCCGAACCATAACATTCTGTATAGGGCTTCAACTGTTTCTTCAGCGCATTGGTCAACAAATCCTCATTTTTTTGTCCTTTGACCCTGCTCACATCGATATGGATCACGGGATAACATCGCCACTCCTTCTCCATCTCCATCACCTTAAGCCCCTCAAAGAGCTCGCGGCGCCCCTCGAAGAAGGAGCGTAACGTGGTGGTGAGCAAAGACTTTCCAAACCGCCTCGGGCGGCTCAGGAAGACATAAGGGCTAACACGTGTCATCCGCCACATCAGGTCGGTCTTGTCGATATACACATACCCCTCACTTCTTATACGTGAGAAGGTCTGGATGCCTACAGGATAGCGTCTTTCCGTCATACTTTCTTGAAGTTTTGTATATTTTCATACAAAGATAGGTGTTTTTTTTGTATCCACCAACTTTCATGACATTTTTCCACCTTCTTCGACCAGATTTTGTTTCCCTGATTGAGGCAAAGAGATAATGTTAAGGTAGGGACAAAATCAGATATACTTCACGATAACGGTCACTTTGGCTGAGGTGCACGAAACGCCTCCCGCCATTTTCATCTGAAGCATGTAGATACGCACACGGTCTTTTGTTTCTACGGTCAAGGTCAGGGTCTCATCCTGGCCGTCTCTTTTCTGTCCGAAACTGCCTGTATTCCTCTCTTTCAGGAAAGCCTGCTGGAAAGTCTTCGCCTGGTGGCCTGGTATCTGAAGTACTTTTACCACTTTATTGATTTTCCGTGTTCCAGGGTCACGGTCCACCACCGAAGTGAAGGTCGATGACCCCAGACAGGAATGGTTCTCCACAAGTTCGTCAATCCTGTTTTGTGCAGAAACCATTGTCCCGATGAGCAGGAGAAGGCAAAGGACAAATAGTTTTCTGATATATTTCAATTCCATTTCCTTTAAAAGGTTGACGGGATGCACCATGGTGTTTGTTTTCAATCACCGGGGCCTCCCCTATTCATCATTCAATATTTCGCGCAGTCTCTGGCGCTCCGCTGGGTCACTGATATGGTTCAGCACATCGTTTTCCGCCTGTCTCATGAAGGCGTCGCTCTGCACATTGTGCTCCACATCCCCAGCCCACGAGAGAGCATCCTCCAGTTGCGGCCTTATCTGCCTGAGGTTGCTGTTTCTCTTGCCGTTGACAATCACATAAGAGCCCTCATACTGCTTTTTGAGCTGGTAGTCCTGCCATGAAAGCCACCCCAAGGTGACCATGCACATCAGGGCCACGGCGGCTCCGATGGCAGCAAGATATCGCACCCTCACCACCCGTCGTGTCCGGCTCACATTTTGCCGGAGTGTGGCGGCAGAGATTCCCATGACCTCCGACAGTTCCTCATAGCTGACGCCTTCCACATCATGCATTCTCAGGATGTTGCGCTGCTTTTCGGGCAGAGAGGCGACGATTCGCCACAGTTCCTCGGCATTGTCGCTATGGCTGTCCTGCTTCATTGTTTCCATCTCCAACTTCTCCATGTCGGTCAGAGCATCCATCTTACGTTTCTTGCGCAGGAAGTCGAGGGACAGGTTTCTCACTATCACCATGGCCATTCCGTCGACCGGCCCGATGAGTCTGTCGCGTATGAGCCACATCCTCAGCAAGGCATCCTGCACGATGTCCTCTGCCTCGTCGCTGTCATTGACACAGCGACGGGCATGGGCCACCAGCCGAGGCCTCAGTGCAGGAAGCTTGCTCCGCAGTTCTTCGTCGGTCATGATGTGTGAGAGAGGTTTAGAATTGATTGAGTTTCTTGGTGTTGATTTTGGAGGCTCCGCTCGAGTTGATGTTGGTCTTGTCGGCTGTCCCAGAGATGGTGATTTTTGCAGCGCCATCGTTGGATGCCGTCAGTTCCTTGCAATCCACGTCGAGGTTAGTGTTTCCTGCTCCACTGCTGGATATCTCTACGGCCGAGCCCGTGAAGTAGATGTCGCAGTTGCAGGCTCCCGAATTGGTGACCTTCAGCGAGGAGCCGTTCAATGTCATCTTTTGCTTGCATGCCCCACTGTTGTCGAGAAAAATGCTTCCGCTGGCAGCCGCCTCAAGGCTCATATTCGACGCTCCCGACTGTATGCTTCTCAACGAGGAGCAAACCACCTTGCCGAATTTCATCTTCGACGCGCCACTGCAATTGATAGACAGTCCTGCGCATTTCATGTCATCAAACTCAACGTAGGATGCCCCGGAGTAATCGACATACAAGTCATCGGTTTTGGGAAAAGCTATCGTAGTCTTTGTCGCTCCGCTCCCCTCCAGTTTCTTGAGGCTTGGCATGGTCACATATACCGTAGGCGCATCGCCGTCTTTTGTGTTCTTGGCTTTCGTCTTGGTGTAAACGTTCAGTTCGTCGCCTTTTTTCTCCACAATGGTCTTGACCTTGGGGTTTGAGCTTTCAATGACTTTGATAGTGTAGTTCTCACCCTGAGTGATGAAAGCACGGACAAAGCCGTCGATTTTCACTTCTGAGAAATCATCATAGGAATAGGTGGTCTCCTGGCCGTTGCCGTTGTTTTCTGTCACATCAGCTTCGCTCTCGGCTTCCACATTCTCGTTCGTGCTGCAACCCGACATGCTCACTATCAATAAGAGCATGGAGGCAATGGTCATCATCGTTCTTTTCATTTTTTATCGTTTTAATTAGAGGTTTGAACATGTTTTTTGCTATTCTCTGTCTCTAATACGCATAAAATCCTCTTTTGTGACACAAAAACACATATTTTTTTGCCTGGAGGACAAAAAAAATGAAAATGAAGGCTGAAAACCAACCTGTTGCCACGTTGGAAAACGGACATATCCTGTCCAAAGTTCCTCTTATACGCCTCCCTTTATCTGGCGACAGGGCGAACGGGCCTTCCACGACTGCGGCTGCTGTCACCCCACACGTTTACACCTGAGTCATAAAAGTAGAAGTAAAATGCGCCACCGGAACTGCTGGTGTCATTTGTCCCCGACCAATAAAAGCAAGCTATGGATGCGCTTGTGGATATGCTTGAACCAACATATTCCCTGACAGCGGGAAAGAAAACACTTTGGTTGGTTTTCTTACTTGTGAATTTCTGACCTCTCACACCATTCACTGAAGTCCATTTATGACTGCAGTTGTCGAGCAACTCCTGGCATTGTTCTTTGGTCGGCATCTGCCAATTGCCACCCCACTTCACATGGGCCACGTCGTACTTCGTGCCACTAATACAGGAGCCGAGATTGTGGCAAGTGCCAATCTTACCATCACAATGTGAGTAAGTGGGATAACTGTAATTTGATTTCGTTTCGGTTTCTCCCCATGCGTAATAACCACCGGCACTTTCAGGTATGTTGGCACCGACGTTGCAGCACGACCATTTCGTGCCAGAGGGCAGGCCGAGGTCGATGAGATGTGGATGGTTGCCATCGGGGCAGGAAACCGTGGAGCTCGATGTCGATGGTTTCTGCTTCTGTGAGCCAGAACGATTGTTTTTGGAGGGTTTGGCAGGACTCGGCTTGACGGTGGTCGTTTTTGCCGGTTTCGACGGACGACGGACGAGGTGGTCCTGGGCGGTGACTGTAAAGGCCACAAGCGCTAATACGAGGGTGAACAACAATTTTCTCATTATAAATCAAGATTTGTCTATTGTGGTGGGAAGTTTTTAATAAGCATAAGGTTTCGAGAATGATGAAGATGGACGAAATGTGGAGCTGCTGACTTGAACAAGCCACTAAACAATCGCTTCGAAAATGCGCTTGCCGCGCAATTCCACCCACTTTGGCTCGGTCTCCTGTTTGTTCTTCGAGAAGTCGAAAGTGACGAGATAGCCTTCGTCCATACCGCGTGTGGCAAGGTAGCCGGCAAACTGGTCGCGACCACTCTCCTCGTATTTCTCCCCCCGCCAGATTTTCAGTTCGAATATGAACTCCTGCCGGTCGTAAGTCACTACGAGGTCCATGCGGCGGTTGTCGCGTGGCTGTGGCTCCACATAATAGAACCCTATACCGTTGATGATGGGCTTCAGGAAGGTAAGGAAGAACAGTCGGCCCTCTTTTTCGAGAAACGGCACGGTGTTTTCGCGGTACTCCTCATGCATGAGGTCACGGAAACGTGTAACTACATACTCCATATTGAGCAAGCCGTTGCGGATGTAGGAGGCCACGAAGGGTGATATCTTGTCGCCTTGCTCACGCATGGTCTTATTGCTGAAATACACGAACAAAGCCTCCTCGAAAATCAAGTTGTGAATCATCGCCTTGCCACGGTGGTTCTCACGGATGTAGGAAAACATATTTGCCAGCCGCACGACAGGGTCAACCATCGAATAGCCGTACTCCTGCCCGTTGATGACGATGGAATAAAGGAAGTCACGCAATTCGGCATTATTCTCTATATTCTTTGAAAGGTCATCAATCAATGTGATATTCTCGCCCTTGGAAATGATTTTCACCGCTTGCTGCACATTTTCGAGCTTCCAAGCCGCATTCAGACGCTCGTCGATGATTTTGCAGATACAGCTCACCAGGAATGGGTAGCCCGAGGTGTATTTATAGATCTCCCTGCTGATGGTTTCGATATCCATGCCCGTATGCACATCCTTTTCATAGTCAACAAGCATCTGGGCGATTTCCTCGGGGTGAAAGGTCATATCCACATGGAAGTCGGTGGCAATATTCCACGGTGAGTTGTATTTCCTTTCCTCATCCGGACGGAGTTTCAATTTCAGATTCTTAATGTCATAGACACCGGCGAGGATGACGCTATGGAAAGTATTGCCCAAGCCTTCATTCCGCTGGAGAAATATGTTTCTAAGCATCCCCAGAAAGTTGAGGAACAACTGGTTGTCGCTGCTTTTGTCCACTTCGTCTATCAAGAGCACGACAGGTTTCAAACTTGTATTACAAAACTGTGTGATGACTTTTGACAATTCCTCGAATGTGGACAAATCCTTGCGGTCAAAAATCTGCCACAAGTCCTTTTCTATCCCGATATTTTGCAAGAAATCGGTTATCAGGCCACAGAAAGAAGTCACAAAATCAGAAATGGTTTTGAAAGCCTCATCTCCCAATCCCTCGAAACTGATTTTGATTACCAAATATTTATCGGAAAGCTTTTGGCGGATGGTCAGCAGCATGGTTGTCTTACCATACTGACGGGCACGATTTATGGTGAAGTATTCCCCTCTATCAATCATGCTTTCAACGGCAAGAAAACGCTTCTCCATGTCCACCATATAGTGTCTGTCGGGGTTGCAACTGCCTGTTAAGTTGAAGCTCTTTCTCATATACCTAATAACGCATCATCATTGACAGGCCAAAATTATACAATAAAATCGAAACCACCAAATTGAAGTTTGAAAAAAAGGATTGTCCGATGAATGTCAGATGCTCATCAGCTATTGAAGCAAGAATCATTGCATTCGGTTTGCATGACGGATGGGAATGCCGCTGTACAGTGGTTCTGTGCGTAAAAACACCTTGTTACGCCTCATGATGATGCGATGCCATTGAGTGCTGCTTTGGAAGGCATGACACATCTTTTCAATCACCTCACTTTGAGGATATGATTTCCCACTCTGACGATATGAAAACCTTTTAGTGGAATAGGGATTGTCATATTATGACCATAGCCTTGACCTTTGAACACCAAACGGCCAGCGAGGTCGTATATATCCACTGGTGTGTTTTGGTCTACTTGCCGGAGTGTCAGCACATCATTTTCAAATGTCCATTTTATATCATCCTGCATTAGACTGAAGATGCCATCCTCATTGTCGAATTGTGCCTCAATGATGACCTTCTCGCATGAGGGTAATGTAAGAGAGATTTTATCACCCGAAGTTACATCTTTCTTTGTTGTTGTGCTGTCGATGACGATGAAAGTATTCCATCCAATCACTTTTTTTTCGTTTATTGATGTAGCTATGATATCCATTGTCCTGCCATAGAAGAATTTTCCGTCAAACAGGCCTTTTGACAACTTCACATTATTTATACTTACCTCTATGTCTTTCAGATCTTCAGGCTCAGCATTTGTGTTGATGGATACCGGGATGGCCTCCCCCAACTCGTAAAAGTCGGACAGAAAATTGTAGAAATAATGTGTCCGGTTGGCCAGCCAGTCCCGAGCTTTGTTCAGCTCGTTGCCATATTTGTACCACGATGGGATGTTGAGTTTCCAATGATAGGGATACTCTGTTTGGATTTGCTCATACATGGGATCCCACACTTCCCTTATGCCACTTTCATTCATAAAGTCACCCATGTATATGGCAGCTCTGTCGATAAACTCTCTTTTGAAGTCATCGTCTTCCATCAGATTTCGGAAAAGAAGCGTATGTTCAGATTTATTGGCCCAATTGAAGTAAGAATCATAATTCTTGTCATACAACCATGCTAAAGTATTGAAATCAGGCTTCGAACTATTAAGTCCTAATCCGAAGTCAACGTCTTTTGCCACAAACCGCCACCGTCCTCCTTCCTTTCGTGGTCTCCACGTCACGAAGTTGTTGCCGGGGAAGTCCCGATTGTTTTGATACAAGTTCATCAACATGAGATTGATGAACTCTTCCCAGTCCATCCACTGTGCATATTCCTCGAGGGTATGGCCTTGCTCACTCCAGAATTTCTTGAAAGCATTCCAGTTTTTCATGTCACCTTCTTTCGCATTCCACCAATTCTCCACCATGTCGATGTCTTCCAAGCCATCATAGTTGGAATAGATGTTGTCGGCATTGCTTCTCTCCCTGATGTTGAGCATACCTTTATAAACTCCATTGATGAATACGATGGTGGGACACCATGCCTGCCAGTCCAAATCGGTATGCTTGGCCATGGCTCTTTGAATGATTGCATCACGCATGAACAGGTAATTGAAGTCATTGCCTGCATTGCGAATGATGATTGACTTGAAATCATCGACACCTGGTTTCTGGTCGGGAAAGAACTCATATTTGAGACGTTTCTTGCCAAATCGCTTGTGGGCATAAATGGCCAGTGACTTTAGTTTGCAGCTTTTTGTTGCGCCACCTTGAACCCGTGTTTCACAGAGCTGGTTGATTTGGCTTTCGTTTTCAGGTTGGGGGAAAAACTCGAAATTGACAGGACGCCTCCATTTGAAATTGTAGTTTTTCTTATCCGCATCGTAGTCGCCATCCACATATATGCCTATATGGTTGTCAAAGAAATAGGTGCTGTCCGTCACGATTGAGACCACAGGAAGTGTGATTTCCCTATCGAAGAACAAATAGGAATGTGTGACTGCTCTGGGCGACAAATATCCTTGGCAAAATAACTTAGCCCTGACTGTCTGCGTGGTGGTGATGTCGATGGGCGTGCTATAGTCCATGCTCGACAAAGTGGGTTCGCTCCCGTCGAAAGTCACCTTGATGACGGTGCCAATCGGAGCGTCTTCAGGTAAAGACAGTTCGAGCGTGATGGTATCTTTGCTCGTTGTCGCCTTTCCTTTCTCACTGAAAATGGGATCGCCGAGAATGTTCTCACATAATTGGCCACAATTGGGAAAGCCGGGTGTGGCGGAGTATTGGTATCCCCATTCATCCGCCCCGTCATCTTTTCTGCCGAGGGCGATGTTGGGAGCAGGCTGCTTCGGAATTTCACTAACCATATCGGCTATCGAATCGCCCACGAAAAGGAAAAGCAGACCTCCTTTACCTGATTCCAGCCTGAAATCAGTATGCCACCCACTTGCTTCCTTGTCGCAATATACCAGAACATGAGCATCGGCATCAACTACTATATCGGGCAGTTTCCATGCTATTTCCACATCGTCTGTCACACCGATTTTGTAACTGCCGAGACTGACAGTTGTGTCGCCAACGTTGTAAAGTTCCACCCATGAATCAGGAAATTCATTCATGTCGTCCATGATACAGTCGATGTTTGATTGCATCAATTCATTGATGACTAATTGTGAATGGGAGGGTATGGTGTAAAACATTCCAGTCACAATGGTAAGCACAGAAATAATCCTCAGATTCATAAGTATGCTATCTATTGAAATGGTTTTCCGACCACACAATAAAAAAGCGCGGGTATCTACACCTGCTCGTCTGCCGTTGAGGTCCTAGGAAAACCCTTGCAAAAAGACGAGTCAGAGTGATACCCACGTTTTATGATGCACCATCCAGGGAAAGTGTGCATGAGGGTATAATATACCCTCACAACACACCCCCAGGGATACAATAATTGCATACCCGTAAGCATTCACTTCAGATCTTGTCCTTGTCTTGCAATGAAATTTCCTAGGTTCCAACTAGCCAAGAACAAAGCATTTCGATGACGCTTTTAATCATGTAGTGTCTATCGCCGACCTGTTATCTTTAAAAATAGCAAGACAGGGATAAGACTTTGCAAATTTAGTGATTTTTTCTGTTTTTCCAATCTTTTTGGACAGTTTTTTTTCAAATAATCATCTAAATTTATCACCTACTTATTGATTTTGGAACAACCGTTTGAGAGCCTTTTTGAAAGAAACAAATACAATTTTGTAAAAGAAATGCCACTTTTTCGTCCAACTTTTCTATTTTTGCACTGTAATAACCAAACAAGACTATGAGAATGAAGAAAATAATCATGACCCTATTGTGGATGCTGGCCATCAATCTGGGCACGATGGCCGACAATAATCTGAACATCGTGCAAATAGAAGTGGAGAAAGAGCAGAAGGGCGGCTCCTCTCATGTGTGGGTGCAATTCCCCAATGGTGCCGACAGTCCGGTGCGCAGAGCTGTCATCGACTTTATCTTTCAATGCATGCATTCCTTTTCAAACGCCGACATCGCCTACCCGTCGAACACCTGCGATGAGGGAGCATTCAAGACCTTTCTCGACAATTACACCGACACCCTCTGCCGGGTCTGTGCAGAAGACCAGCAGGAATATGCCGCCGACTGCGCAGAGTCAGGGATAGTCTATGAGGTGACTTGGTTTCGGAACTTTTCTATCCTGAAAGTGGCGGAGACCGACCGCTATGTGAGCTATGCCTGCTACGACGGAGAGTTTTGCGGTGGGGCACACGACAACCGCGGGTCTAAGACCATGACTTTCAGTAAGTCGGACGGAACTGCCGTTGACATCTTCGTGGAGGATGAGGATTTGACAGACCGGATGCAGGGCGTCTTATGGAAATACCTTATTAAATCAGAGGAAGAAATTGACGCGAAGAAATTTGCTCAGGAAATCGGTGATTTTCTGGAGGCCAACTACGGCAATCGCGAGCGGCTGCATCTGCCAGGCAACAATGTATTCCTGGCCCCTGACGGTGTGCACCTGGAGTATCCGCCTTTAGAAATCAGCTTCTGGGACATGGGCTCACAGGAAATAGTGATTCCCTACGAAGCTGCCCAACCTTTCCTCACTGCAGAGGCAGCCCGGCTTGCAGGTATTGCAAAATAGGGACACCTTTCCGTTCAGACTGTGGTTAGCCAAGACAGTATTGCCTCCACAGATGCTATCCTGCGTTTCACAATCATTGGTTTTTGTAACATTGGCGATATAAGCAACTTTTTTTGTGCAACTAAAATAAAAAAAATAGTTATCTTTGCCACAAAAACGGGAACACAATGAAATCAACTATTTTCAACCATGCCATGTCCATCATGGCGGCACGCAGACAACCATGTTGTTTTCGCAGAGTGAGTGTTTTTCTTTCCATCGCCATGCTGGCTTTGTGGGCAATGCCGGCTTTTGGACAAAATCCCTTCGTTCAGACCTGGTACACAAGCGACCCTGCGCCGATGGTGCATGGCGACCGCATCTACGTCTATACCGGCCACGATGAGGACAATGCCGACTTCTTCTGGATGCAGGAGTGGCGCGTATACAGCAGTTCCGACATGGTGAACTGGACCGACCATGGCAGTCCTCTTGCCTTGGAAAGCTTCAGATGGGCCGACGACAGGGCATGGGCCTCGCAGTGCATCGAGCGCAATGGCAAGTTCTATTGGTATGTCTGCGCCCATTCACGCCTGTCGAAGGGCATGGCCATTGGCGTTGCCGTTGCCGACACACCGACAGGCCCTTTCCGCGATGCCATAGGCAAACCGCTGTATGAGAATGGCAGCTGGGACCATATCGACCCCACGGTGATGATTGACGACGATGGCCAGGCATGGCTTTACTGGGGCAATCCCCGCATCTACTGCGCCAAGCTCAACGCCGACATGATCAGTATCGACGGCGAGGTGAGCCTGATAGACATGACCGAGGAAGGCTTTGGTGCCCCCGACATGTCGAAACGCGAGAAAGACAAGAAATACAAGGACACCTACACCGAGGGACCGTGGATAATGAAGAAGCCCCAGCAGCAGGTCTCAAAGAAGGGTGTTTCCCCGAAAGGCTATTATTTGCTCTACGCCGCTGGTGGCGTTCCCGAGCATCTGGCCTACTCCGAGGCACCCTCTCCCACAGGTCCCTGGACCTACAAGGGCACCATCATGCCCGAGGGCGGCACAGGGTCCTTCACCAACCACTGCGGCTACGAGCGCTTCAAGGGCCACGACTACTTCTTCTATCACACGGGCAAACTCCCCGGCGGCGGTGGTTTCGGGCGCAGTGTAGCCGTGGAGGAGTTCCAGTTCAATGCCGACGGCACCTTCCCCATCATCCAGCCCACCGACAAGGGTGTGGCACCTGTGGGGACGCTCAACCCCTACAAGCGCGTGGAAGCCGAGACGATGGCCTTCTCGAAAGGCGTGAAGAGCGAGTGGAACGACGAGACAGGAGTCTTTGTTTCCGACATCCACAACGATGACTACATCAAATTGCAGGCCGTGGATTTCGGCAAGAAAGTGCCCCGAACGTTCACGGCAAGTGTGGCAAGCGCGCTCCGTGGAGGCAGCATAGAGGTGCGCATCGACAGTCTCAACGGCAAGCAGGTGGCACGTCTTGACGTGGGGCACACAGGCGGTTGGGAGAAATGGCAGGAGGTGGTGGCCGACCTTCGCTCACCCATTGTGGGCATCCACGACCTCTACTTCGTCTTCCATGGCCGCAAGGGTGTGAAACTGATGAATTTCGACTGGTGGAAGTTCCGTGGCATCGAGGAATGCAACATGCCGCTGTTCACCACGAAGTACACCGCCGACCCATCGCCTCTGGTGGTGGGCGACACGCTCTTCCTCTACACCTCGCACGACTCCCATCCCGAGGACATCCACGATGAGAAGGAGAAGAGCTCTGCAGGCTTCTTCATGTACGACTGGCTGCTGTTCTCCACCACCGACATGGTGAACTGGACGGAGCATGGAGCCGTGGCATCGCTCCGCGACTTCGAGTGGCGCAGCCGTGAGAATGGCGCTTGGGCCATCCAGACCGTGGAGCGCAACGGCAAGTACTATCTCTATGCTCCCCTGCACGGCCATGGCATCGGCGTGCTGGTGGCCGACAGCCCCTACGGTCCTTTCAAAGACCCCCTCGGCGAGCCTTTGGTGTGGCAGAAAGAGCACTGGGAGGACATCGACCCCACCGTGTTTGTCGATGACGACGGCCAGGCCTACATGTACTGGGGCAATCCCAACACCTATTATGTGAAACTCAACGAGGACATGATTTCGACCAGTGGCGACATCGTCAAACTCGACTATCACATCGACCACTATCAGGAGGGACCTTGGTTCTACAAGCGCAATGGTCATTACTACCTGGCCTATGCCAGCACCTGCTGCCCCGAGGCCTTGGGCTACGCCATGAGCGACAGCCCCACAGGGAAATGGGAGTGCAAGGGCTACATCATGCGCCCCACCGAGCGCGACCGCGGCAACCATCCCGGCATCGTCGACTACAAGGGCAAGAGCTATGTGTTCGGCCAGAACTACGACATCATGCACATCGACACGTGGGAGCATCATGAGCGCCGCTCCGTCAGTGCCCAGGAAATCACCTACAATGCCGATGGCACCATCCAGGAAATCCCCTACTGGCTCGACCAGGATCCCATGAAGCAGTTGGAATATGTCAACCCCTTCAAGCGTGTGGAGGCCGAGAAAATGGCTTGGGGTAAAGGACTGAAGAGTCAGAAAATAGGCATCAAAAACACGGGCGTGGTGAAGGACATGCCCTACTCCACCGGCCGGGTGGGAATGTACATCACCGACATCGACGAGGGTGAGTATATCCGCATCAAGGGTGTCGACTTCGGTTCCGAGGGCGCCAGGAAGTTCATGGCCAGTGTGGCATCAGCCAAAGGCAGCGGCACCATCGTCCTGCGCATCGACGGCATCGAAGGACAGGAGATAGGCCGGGCAATGGTCAAGGCCACCGGCGGCGACGAGAAGTTCAAGACGGTGACGGCAAAGGTGGAGAACGTCAAGGGCGTCCATGACCTTTACCTGCATTTCGAGAAGCTAAACGGCACCTTCAACTTCGACTGGTGGCAATTCGGCCTGAAGTGATTCGCTGTAGCGGCTGTCGGCAGCACCGACAAGGCTGAGTGCCGTTCGGGCTTCCCCCGGCATCATGAAATCATGCTGATATTTCTCAAGTTGCTCACGGTAGGTGTTGGCTTTCTCCCTGTCTCGTCTGTATAACAGCTCATAGGTGTAGAGCACAGCCAATTTGATGGGAGAGAACTTGCTGTTGAGCAAGGTGTAACGCTGCAGTGCGGTCGTCCACAATCTGTCGACGACCGCACTGCGTTTTGCGGTCATCAGTTCCATCATGACCAACTCACCTCCTACCTCCATTCTGAAAATCTGCGGCAAAGCCTTACCCAGCCCGATGAGTTCCTCGCCCACCATGCGTGCCTCTACATATCTTCCCAAATCCTCGAGGAGCGACATGTAGTTGACACGGTTGCCTATTTCGAGATAGGTGCTCTTCACGCTGACCGGAATGTCCTCTATCCATTCTCTCGGCACCTCCCCCACACGTTTTCCCCGGCTCAGCAGACCTGCAATCTGCAATGTATGTGCGAAAAACTTTCTCATGCCAGGTTGCCGCCAGAGTGTCAGCAGATTGTGACCATCGTTGCTGATGCCTCCTATGACCATCGGAATGCCATTGGTCAATAGGATATAGAGCCCTATGATAATCATCATGAGCAGGAACGAGAAGCCAAATAGTCCATGTTGTGACATACGGAGGAAGAAGAACGCCATAGCCACAAGCAGGAGGTTCATGAGCACCCCTCCGGCATTGTACCAGAACCAGGGTATTTCCTCCTCCTTCATTCCTTCGGGCAATTCAAGCAGGCACTGTCCGCCAGTGCCGGGTATATGATAGCGTTTCCACCGCAGTCCCTCGTCGGTTTTGACGAGGGTGAACTTGAGCACGCGAAACGACAGGAAACGGTAACCCGTCAGCATCCCGGCGATGAGATGCCCCAGTTCGTGCATGACAAGATGTATGAACGTACAGACAAACAACCATACCAAAGACAGGCCGATGGACAACGCAAGCAAGCCGTAGTCTGTGCCTTCGGTATGTTTCTCACGGGGCTCCAGATTGTCCTTGGCAAGCCCAATTATCAACTCCATCAATAGGTAGCACACCACGGCTGCCACCAGAAAGCCAAGTACGGGCCTCAAATAACGTTTGAACATAATGGGAATATTTAAGTAGGAATACGATCATTTCATTTTGATTACCTACTTACAGTAATCGCCTCGGCATAAATAACGACTTCCACCTTAATTGAAGGGGGGAGTCGCTTGGTCATCTTTTTCTCAGCGCACTTTGCACGACAGCATCGTATTCATCGCCAAGCTGTGCGAGATGCTGGAGACAGTTATAGGCGGCATGCCTCAGTGCCACCGACTCATCCGACAGTGCCACCTGTGCCTGGTCAATCATCTCACTGATGCCCCGCTCATCGGGGGTCATACCCCTCATCATCAGTTTTGCAAGGACTTGGAAACCGCATATTTGCCGTAAGAGGATGCCTGAGGCGACCCATTCGAAAGCCAGCACAGGGGCATAGTCAAGATACTGGAAGAGGTTGAGTGCCAGCATTTCCGCCACTTCTTGCGTCTCGGTCTGCTCCATCCACAAGTCGGCCAGTTCGGGCAGCATCTCTTGAGGCGGCATGATCAGGGTGGCGAGAATCTTGCATTCGCGGATGTTCTCCTTCCAAAGTTCTACTGCAAGGTGATAATCCTTGCCATACTCAGCGGCCATAGCTTTCAGGTCGGTGAACGACACGCCCCAGTTGAGATGGTAATCCACACCATTCTCACGCATGGAGCGCGATGTTTCCCCATTCATGTAAAGGCGGAAAGACTGCTTGATTTTTCTGACTACATCATCTTTCATGGTAATTAGGCTATCAATTCAATCCAGCATAGTCGCGTGAGTAGCGCAACATCTGCTCAGTGTAGGTCTCGGAATAATCGACATCGACGTCTACAACCTCTCCGTCTTCTGCCCGCACGAGCGACATCTTCGGATTGAGGAATCCTTTGAATGCCGGCAGGTTGAGGCGATCGCTGCGCTCAAGCACTTCCTGGTGAAGGTGGGCGTCGACCTCAATGGCATAGTCCTCTACGAGTTGGCGTGCTGCGCTGAAGTCTCCCTCGCTTTTGATACGCTGCACTTCGGCCAGCAGTGTGGCAAAAGCCTCGCGAAGGCGCAAGTAGTCGTTCACCTTCACAAAAGTCTTCCCACCGATTTTCACCATCTCTACGGCACCATCTGCGTGTCTGAGCACCCATCGTGCGATGAGCGCCCTGTTGCGCATGTGTGCCTCTTCGATGACCTGTCCGGGTGCGATACGTCTGAGTTGTGTGATGAGTCCATTCAGCAGGTAACTGTAGTACTGTGCTTTGTATGCTTCGCCGTCGGGCAGCAGCCCCAGTTCCACCAACTTGTCGTCGGCCATGTAATAGAGTGCGAAGAGGTCGGCCCTCGCCTCCTCGATGGTGCTGCCATAAGCTTTGAGGGCATCGGGGTCGGTTCCTGGCAACAGTTGTCCGCTGCCGTGACCAAGACATTCATGAAGGTCTGTGTGCAAGTCATCACAGGCATTGCCATATCGGTTGATAAGGTCGATGGTTGGCTGGTCGATGACAAACTCCTCATACAGTCCGCTTCCTTTGGCCGTCTCATTATATGCCTCGGTGAGATTGCTGATGGTGATGCTCTTGCTGCCATGCGCAGCACGTATCCAGTCGGCATTGGGCAGGTTGATACCTATGGCGGAAGCGGGATACTCCTCGCCGGCGAGCATGGCAGCACAGATGACGTTCGCCGTGACGCCCTTGACCACCTTTTTCCTGAACCGCGGGTCAACGGGTGAATGGTTCTCAAACCACTGTGCATTGTTGCTGATGGTCTGCGTGCGTTTCGTGGCCTCCTTGTCGATGTATTCCACTATTCCCTCCCATGTGGCCTTGATGCCAAGAGGGTCGTCGTAAACCTCAATAAAGCCATTGATGAAATCGATGTCGCCTTCCAGGCAATTCACCCACTTGATGGAATAGCTGTCGAAGAGTCTCAGGTCACCTGTCCTGTAGTATTCGATAAGCAATGCGATGACCTCTCTCTGCTGCTGGTTTTCGGCCACCTCTGCTGCCAGTTTGAGGAAATGGATGATGTGACTGATGGCCTCGCCATAGCATCCGCCTTCACACCACACCACTTCATGCAACTCTCCGTTCTCTTCCACCAGCCGGCTATTGAGTCCCCACGATGGCGGCATAGGGTCGTCTTTGTCTTTTTTACTGGCATAGTACTCCTCAGCCTGCTGTTGGGTCACCCCTTGATAGAAATGGCAGGCCGAGGTGAGGACAAGGTCGTCGCCAGCGGTTTTGTTGGTGCGCTTGGGCAACACATCGGGATTGAAGATGACCTCTTCGAGGCCTTTCATCAGCTCTTCGGCTTCCCGTGCACCGGGCACTTCCTCCTCTATCATCTGTGCGATGACGCCCTTTATGTATTCCAGCGAGAACTCCGGAATGAATTTCTCACCTCCATAATGGTGGTGTATGCCATTTGAGAACCACACGCGCTTGAGATAAGTTTCAAGCGCGTGCGATTCTTTAGTATCAATGTTTTTCTCCACACTGAACCGATAGACTGCTTCAAGAAGTTTTCTTACAGACAAATTGGCCCAGCACATCTGGTCGAATGTGATATCCCGCCCCCATAGGATGGCCTCGGAGAGGTAATAAATGTAAAGTTTTTGCCGAAGAGACAAGTTCTCAAAACCATGAAGCTTATATCTCAGAATTTGGATGTCGGCAAATCGCTCCACCACATACGCGAAACCATCTTTCATTGCTCAGTCTTCTTTTTTCTCAGCTCTTCTTCTTTTCTTTGTCTTTCCTTCTTTGGCCCTGATCTGTGCGAAGTGCCTCATTCTGTATTCCCGTGGCGTCATACCATTGATTTTGTAGAATGATGCATAGAACGACTGTCTGTTGGAGAATCCCACCATGCTGCTGATATCCTCCATGTTGAGTTCCTGGTATCGCTTGTCGACAAGTATGGTCATTGCCTCCTCGATGCGGAATTTATTGACAAACGAGGTGTAGTTCATGTGAAAGCGAACGTTGACGACAGCAGAGATGTAGCGTGTGTTGGTACCCAAATCCTCGGCGAGCTGCTTTGCTGAGTAGTCTTTGTCTTTGTACCTCTTCTGAATGAGGATAATCTCCAAGATCTTCTCTTTCAGCTCGTCCATGAGCCGAGGACTGACAAGGCTTCTGTAAGCAGCCTCTTTTTCTTTCTTTTCTGTAATGTTGTATTTTGCCATATGTTTCC
This sequence comes from uncultured Prevotellaceae bacterium, assembly GCA_946184125.1. Classification (GTDB taxonomy): domain Bacteria; phylum Bacteroidota; class Bacteroidia; order Bacteroidales; family Bacteroidaceae; genus Prevotella. The sequence goes on along the minus strand of CAMHEL010000013.1, from coordinate 13,316 downwards.
GAAAAATAATAAGATGTTCTAGTAAATGGATAAAAATTGTGCTGGTATGCGTTAACGCACATTTTAGATTTTGTTTTTAGGTTTTGCAAATATACGAAAACTTGATGTTTTTTCCAAATATATTCTCTTTTTTTAAGTCTTCGCGCACAATTTTAGTAAAATCAAACAAAAGCATTGCTTTTTTATACAAAAAATGTGACAATTGCGCTCAACCCCTTCAAACTTTATTTCGTTTTTGGCCATTCGGTTGAGTTGACCCGATGTTGGCTCCAGAATTGAAAAAAGCGTGTAAATTTACATTTTTGAGCTTCTGCATGTGGTAAAATGAGGAAAAATCAGTACCTTTGCGGCCAGTTTGAGACTAAGAGAGAAAATCATGCAACCGACCGCCATACTTCTCCTGCACTGCCCCGACCAGCAGGGCATCATCTCTGAAGTGACTAAATTCATCACCGACAACCAAGGCAACATTGTCTATCTCGACCAATACGTTGACCGACAGGATGGCATGTTCTTCATGCGCATCGAGTGGGAATTGCTGAATTTTCTCATTCCAAGGGAGAAAATCGAGGAATATGTGGCTACACTGTATGCCCAGCGCTACCAGATGACGTTCAGCCTCTATTTCAACGACATACGACCCAGAATGGCCATTTTCGTGAGCAAGATGAGCCACTGTCTGTACGACCTCCTCGCACGCTACAAGGCTGGTGAGTGGGAAGTGGACATCCCATGCATCATCAGCAACCACGATGACTTGCGCTATGTCGCCGAGCAGTTCGACATTCCATACTATGTTTGGGAAATCAACAAAGACCACTCCAACAAAGCAGAGGTGGAAGCCGAGGAGATGCGTCTTCTCAAGGAGAAGAAAATCACCTTCATCGTTCTTGCCCGTTACATGCAGATTATCTCCAGCCAGATGATAGCGGCCTATCCCCACCACATCATCAACATCCACCACTCCTTCCTTCCCGCCTTCGTGGGAGCCAAGCCCTACCACCAGGCATGGGAACGTGGCGTGAAAATCATTGGCGCGACAAGCCATTACGTCACCACCGACCTCGACGCCGGCCCCATCATCGAGCAGGATGTGGTGCGCATCACACACAAGGACACCCCACAGAGCCTTGTGCTCAAAGGGCGTGACTTGGAGAAGATTGTGCTCTCGAGGGCGGTGACAAAGCACATCCAGCGGAAGATTCTCACCTATCACAACAAGACCATCATTTTCAGCTGACATACCCATAATACCAACGACAATGGAAGTAGCCATCGTGAAATACAATGCCGGCAACATCTTCTCTGTGGAGAGTGCTCTGGTCCGTCTGGGGGTCCGCCCCCTTCTCACCGACGACCCCACCCTTCTGAGCAGTGCCGACTGCGTGCTGTTCCCCGGTCAGGGTGAGGCCAGTGGGGCCATGCGCTATCTGCGTGAGCACGGGCTCGACCGGGTCATCCCTTCCCTCCGACAACCGGTCTTGGGCATCTGTATCGGACAGCAGCTGCTCTGCCGCCACTCCGAAGAAGGCGACACCGACTGTCTCGGCATCTTCGACGCCGAGGTACGCCGTTTCGCTCCCACCAGCAGCGACGACAAAATACCGGCCATGGGATGGAACGAGCTCACCCAGCTGCGCACCCATTTGTTCAGCGGACTACACGAGGGCGACTTCGTCTATTTCGTCCACAGCTACTACGTACCCCTTTGCGAGCACACCATCGCCGTGGCCGACTATGTCACCCCATTCAGTGCCGCCATCCACAAGGACAATTTCTACGCCACACAGTTCCACCCGGAGAAGAGCGGACGTGTGGGCGAGCGAATCCTCAGCAATTTCCTCGAAATGGCCTCACAACCGACCACAGCAAAACCATGACATCATGATAGAACTCATCCCTGCCATCGACCTCATCGGCGGTCAGTGCGTGCGGCTCACCCAAGGCGACTACGCGGCGAAGACCGTCTATAGCACCGACCCGGCGCAGATAGCACGCCAACTCGAGCGACAAGGTTTCCGCAGACTGCATGTCGTCGACCTCGATGGTGCCAAGTCAAAGCATATCGTCAACGCCGCCACGCTGAAAGCCATCACCAGCGCCACGTCGCTCGTCGTCGATTTTGGGGGAGGCATCAAGACCGATGCCGACATCGAAACCGCTTTCGACAACGGAGCCGCCATGGTCACCATCGGTTCGGTGGCTGTCACCTCCCCCGACCTCTTCACTCGCTGGCTGCAAAAATACAGCCCCGACCGCATCATCCTCGGTGCCGACGTAAGAAACGGCAAGGTGAGCATCAACGGATGGAAAGAGGACAGCGGAGAAGACCTGCTGCCATTCCTCAGCCGCTATGTGGAGCAGGGCGTGCGCCACGTGCTGTGTACAGACATCTCACGCGACGGTATGCTCTCGGGCCCAGCAGCCGAACTCTATAGTCAGGTGATGGCGGCCTACCCCACCCTGCACCTCATCGCCAGCGGCGGCGTGGGATCCAATGCCGACATCATCGACCTCAACAGGCGGGGCATCCCCGCCGTGGTCTTCGGCAAGGCCTATTATGAAGGAAAAATTGACATCGAACAATTGCGACAACTATGGGATTAGCCAAACGCATCATACCCTGCCTCGACGTGAAGGACGGAACCACCGTCAAGGGAACCAATTTCATCAACCTCCGACAGGCTGGCGACCCCGTCGAACTGGGAAAGGCATACAGCGATGCCGGGGCCGACGAATTGGTGTTCCTCGACATCACAGCCAGCCATGAGGGGAGGAAGACCTTCACCGACATGGTGACCCGTGTGGCTGCCGAAGTCAACATCCCCTTCACCGTGGGCGGCGGCATTAACGAACTGTCCGACGTGGAGCGCCTGCTCTATGCCGGCGCCGACAAGGTGAGCGTCAATAGCGCGGCCCTGCGACGTCCGCAACTCATCGACGAGATTGCCGCCCGCTTCGGCTCGCAGGTGTGCGTGTGCGCCATCGACGCACGATACGACGACAACGGATGGACTTGCTACCTCAACGGAGGACGCGTGCCCACCGACCGTAAACTGATGGAATGGGCTGAGGAAGTGGCGCAGCGTGGAGCAGGCGAAATACTCTTCACCAGCATGAACCATGATGGCGTGAAACAAGGGTTCGCCATCGAGGCTCTCGCCGAACTGCACGACCGCCTGCCCATACCCGTCATCGCCAGCGGAGGTGCCGGATGCATGGCACACTTCCGCGACGCCTTCCTCCTCGGCAAAGCCGATGCTGCCCTCGCCGCCAGCGTCTTCCACTTCGGAGAAATCGGCATCCCCCAATTGAAATCCTACCTTCGGCAAGAAGGCATCAAGACAAGAATATTTGACACCAACTGACTATGAACATAGATTTTGAGAAATGCGGCGGCCTCGTGCCCGCCATTATTCAGGACGCTGAGACACGGCAGGTGCTCATGCTCGGCTACATGAACCAAGAAGCCCTTGACAAGACGCTCGCCACTAAGCAAGTGACATTCTTCAGCCGCAGCCGGCAGACGCTGTGGACCAAAGGCGAGACATCGGGCAATTTCCTGAAACTCGTCGATATCAAGACCGACTGCGACAACGACACGCTGCTCGTCAGAGCCATACCCACCGGGCCCGTGTGCCACACAGGAACCGACACCTGCTGGGGAGAAGCCAACACAGGCAATCCCTTGTCCTTCCTCTCACAGCTCCAGGACTTCATCGAGAAACGCCACGAAGAGATGCCCGAGGGGAGTTACACCACCAGTCTCTTCCGCGACGGTCTCAACCGCATGGCACAGAAGGTGGGCGAGGAAGCCCTCGAACTGGTCATCGAAGCCACCAACGGCACCAACGAGCGCCTCGTTTACGAGGGAGCCGACCTCTTCTACCACCTCATCGTACTCCTCACCAGCAAGGGGCTGCGCATCGAAGACCTCGCCAGCGAACTGCGCGTCAGGCACGACCCCTCATGGCACAAGCACTGAGTCAAGTCAACAAGCATCATCAACCGATACACCCAAACAACAATATCATGCTGATCAACTACCAAAAAGTAAATATCGTTCAGGATGGGAACACCATTCTCAAAGACGTTGACATGCAGGTCAAGGAGGGCGACTTCGTCTATATCATTGGCAAGGTCGGCTCAGGAAAGAGTTCCCTGCTCAAGACCATGTATTGCGAGCTCGACCACGACGGGCCCGAGAAAGCCGAAGTGCTGGGGCGCGATGTCAACACCATCCGCCGGCGTGATGTGCCTGCCCTCCGACGCGAGATGGGCATCATTTTCCAAGACTTCCAGCTCCTCCACGACCGCTCTGTGCGCAAGAACCTCGAGTTTGTCCTCAAGGCCACAGGATGGCGTAAGCGCAAAGAGCGCACCGAGCGCATCGAGAGCGTACTCGCCGCCGTCGACATGGCCGACAAAATCGACAAGATGCCTTACGAACTGTCGGGAGGCGAGCAGCAGCACATCGCCATCGCCCGAGCCGTGCTCAACAAGCCCCGCATCATCATCGCCGACGAGCCCACGGGCAACCTCGACATGGAAACCGCCCGCCACATCGTCAGCCTGCTCAAGAACATCAGCAAAGACGGCACTGCCGTTGTGATGACCACCCACAACATCGCACTTCTCGACGAGTTCCCCGGCACCGTGTTCAGATGCAAAGACGGCAAGGTGACCGATGTCACACACGAATACCGGCAAATGGACCTCACTGAGGACAGCAAAGACTAAATAAAACACATAACACATACAGTCATGATAGTAATGAAATTCGGCGGAACATCCGTCGGCACCCCCGACAGAATCAAGTCGGTGGCATCGCTCATCACCCGCAGCGGCGAACCCACTTTCGTCGTCCTTTCAGCCATGTCGGGCACGACCAACTCACTGGTCGAAATATCCGACTATCTATATAAGAAAAACCCCGATGGCGCCAACGAGGTTATCAACCTCCTCGAGGCCAAATACGCACAGCACGTCAACGCGCTCTACAGCACCGAGGAATGGAGGGAGAAGACACGTCTTTTCCTTGCTGAGGAATTCAACTATCTCCGCTCGTTCACCAAAGACCTCTTCACCAGCTTCGAGGAAAAGAGCATCGTGGCTCAAGGCGAGGTCATCAGCACCAACATGATGATCAACTACCTGCATGAGTGCGGCGTCAACGCTGTGCTGCTGTCGGCTCTCGACTTCATGCGCACCGACAAGAACGCCGAGCCCGACCCACAATACATCAAGGAAAAGCTGAGTGCCATCCTCAACGAGAACGAGGGGTACCAGGTCTATGTCACGCAAGGCTTCATCTGCCGTAACGCATACGGCGAAATCGACAACCTGCAGCGTGGAGGAAGCGACTACACGGCCTCGCTTGTTGGCGCTGCCATCGACGCCGACGAAATCCAGATCTGGACCGACATCGACGGCATGCACAACAACGACCCACGGGTGGTTGACGACACTGAGGCCGTGAGGCAGCTCAACTTCGAGGAGGCTGCCGAGCTGGCGTATTTCGGAGCGAAAATCCTCCACCCCACATGCATACAGCCCGCCAAATATGCCGGCATCCCCGTCAGACTCCTCAACACCATGGAGCCCGACGCTGAAGGAACCATCGTCGACAATGTCATCATTCGTGGCAAAATCAAGGCCGTGGCTGCCAAGGACAACATCATCGCCATCAAAATCAAGAGCTCGAGAATGTTGCTCGCCACTGGCTTCCTCAGGAAGGTCTTCGAGATTTTCGAAAGCTACCAGACACCCATCGACATGGTATGCACCTCTGAAGTAGGCGTTTCGGTGACCATCGACAACGACACACATCTCACCCCCATCATCAACGAACTGAAGAAATACGGCACGGTGACCGTCGACACACACATGTGCATCATCTGCGTGGTCGGCGACCTCGACTGGAGTAATCTGGGCTTCGAGACACTCGCCACCGACGCGATGAAAGACATCCCCGTGAGGATGATTTCATATGGAGGCTCCAACTACAACATCTCCTTCCTCGTCAAGGAACAGGACAAGAAACGCGCCCTCCAGAACCTGAGCGACAAGCTCTTCAAACAGAAGTAGTGTCATGAAAGGAAAGTTTCCTGTCGATAAGTTCCAGCACATAGAGACACCTTTTTACTATTATGACAGCGAACTGCTTCGTGAGACGCTCCGTGCCATCAACCGTGAGACAGCGAAGCACGAAGGCTATGTCATGCACTATGCCGTCAAGGCAAATGCCAACCCAAAGGTGCTCAACATCATCGCCCAAGCCGGACTGGGAGCCGACTGCGTGAGCGGAGGTGAAATCCGCGCGGCGCTGTCGGCTGGCTTCCCCGCAAGCAAGATTGTCTATGCCGGCGTGGGTAAGGCCGACTGGGAAATCAACCTTGGACTGGACCGCGACATCGCCTGCTTCAATGTGGAGAGCATAGCCGAACTAGAAGTCATCGACCAACTCGCCCGCGAACGCGACAAGACCGCACGCATCGCTCTGCGCATCAATCCCGACGTGGGCGCCCATACCCATGCGAAAATCACCACCGGACTTGCAGAGAACAAATTCGGCATTGCTATGTGCGACATGAAGGATGCCATCGACACCGCCAACGCCATGCAGAATGTCAACCTGGTGGGACTGCACTTCCATATCGGTTCGCAAATCCTCAACATGGGCGATTTCGCCGCCCTTTGCAACCGCATCAACGACCTGCAGAAGCAGCTCGAGAGGGAGCACATCTTCCTGCCCAGCATCAATGTGGGAGGCGGACTCGGCGTGGACTACACCCATCCCAACCGCGTCGCCATCCCCGACTTCGAGTCCTATTTCGGCACCTATGCCCGCCTGCTGAGGCTCCGCCCCGGACAGACGCTTCACTTCGAACTGGGCCGTGCCGTCGTCGCGCAGTGCGGGTCGCTCATCACACGCACCCTCTATGTGAAACAGGGGACAGCCAAGCAATTTGCCATCGTCGATGCCGGCATGACCGACCTCATCCGGCCGGCACTCTATCAGGCTTACCACAAGATAGAGAACATCACAAGCGACGGCGACATTCAGACCTATGATGTGGTAGGACCCATCTGCGAGTCGAGCGATGTCTTCGGCAAACAAGTCGACCTCAACCTCACACGCCGGGGCGACCTCATCGCACTACGCTCCGCAGGAGCATACGGCGAAATCATGGCTTCGCAGTACAACTGTCGGCGCCTACCCAAAGGCTATATCACCGAAGACCTATGACCCTCGACATTCTCACACTCATCTTGTCGGCAGTGGTGGTGCTCATGGCCCTTCTCACCCCCATGATGAGCCCTTTCTTCAGGCGCCTTCACCACAGTGAAACGCCAGCGGGAAACAGTCTGCCTCCTGTCACCGTGCTGTTGGTCAGCAATGGTGACCATATTGCCCTCGACGAACATCTGCCCATCTATCTCACACAAGTCTATGGTGGGAACTTCGAGGTGGTGGTGGTGACAGAAAAAGCCGACATCGAGACCGAGAACGTGCTGAAACGCTACTCGCACGACCCCCATCTCTACCATACCTTCGTGCCCGAGAGCTCGCGATATATGAGCAAGAGCAAACTGGCCATCACACTGGGGGTCAAGGCTGCGAAAAACGAGTGGATCATCCTCACCGACCCTCGCTGCAAACCCTCCGACAGCCATTGGCTTGAGGCCATGGCTCCCCATCTGACAGACGACCACAGCCTGGTGATGGGGTACTGCGGACTGGCCGACGAAGCACGACCTTTCCACCGCTTCCACCAGCTGCACACCGCCCTGTACCTTCTGCGTGAGGCACAGAACGACCGGCCTTACCGCACCAACTGCATGCACGTGGCTTTCCGGAAGAGTGAGTTCATGAAGCAGAGTGGCTTCCTGGAATATCTGAAATTCTCCATCGGAGAATACGACTTCCTTGTCAACAAATACGGCCGAGGCGGAAACACCGACGTCGCCTACGACAGTTCCACATGGCTGACCGAAAATGCACTGGCCGACAAAACATGGCAGAACCAGCAGGTCTATTTCCGTGAGACAGGACGCCATCTCGAAGGGGGCTCATGGGTGCGTCTGCTTCACTCGCTCGACCAGTGGGCGCTCCATCTGGGCAACCTGCTGTTCCTGGGCATTGGCATCTTCGCCGGACTTACCTCACGGTGGATACTGCTCGGCGTCACGGTTCTCGCCTTACTGCTCACCATCGTGATGCGCACGCTCAATGGCAGGAAAGCGCTGAGAATGTTCGACGTCAACATTCCCACGTGGAAGATATACTTCTACGAGCTGTCGGTTCTCCGCCACACCATCCTCACCCACCTTCGCTATGAATATGCCGACAAGAACGACTTTATCAGCCATAAAGTGTGAGTCACGGTGCTGTGGAACTGAAGGAAAATGACGCCGCACAACAATTATAAAGGATGAAAGGCGGATATATCCAGAAAAAGTGTTATATTTGCAGACCGAAATGGAAATCAGAGTCCTACATTTCATCCCCTACGCGCCCACCGACAAGGAGCAGGCATCGCTCATGGACCTCTTTCTGAGGAAGATGGCCGAACGCTCCTCGACTCACGTTGCCTCGATGCACTCCCTGGGCGATGACACGGTGCCATACACCACCCATTGCCTTGCAAAAGGCAAGGCCGGCAATGGCAGCAAGGGGATGCTGTGCGTTCCCGGGCTCCACAAGCGTTTCCTGCAATTGCTCTATACGGTGATGCCCCATGTGGTTCACGTACACGGAAGCTACCAGTACATCAACTCACGCATTGAGAAATGGTCGCTCGAACGGGGATTCCCCGTAGTGTTCTCGCCACTTGGCGGGATGAACCCCGCCTTTATCGACAAAGAATACGGCATGCGCACATGGAAGCTCATCCGCTATCAGAAAGCGATGGTCCGCCATGCCGACTGCGTGCTGACCACCGACAACGAAGAGGCCGAATACATCACCACCTTGCGACTCACCGACCGCATATGCCTGCTCAATGACCCACGCAGCGGAGAATTCGTCGACCTCGACGCCTTTGCCGACAGCGTGCTCGGGGTGTATGCCAAAGTGCTCGACAGCGACAAAGGCCTACACATCGACCAGCGCTGCCGTGAGGCGGTCAGCGCACTGCTCCATATCAGCCTCGCCGACGACAAGGAGCGCTCACCCCTCTGTCCCGACGACATTCTCAACCTCCGCAGCCTCAACCTCCGGCAATGGCGCGACATCATGCTGTTTGCGCGTGAACAAGGCGTGGTGCCCTATGTCGTCGACGGAATGGCCAAAGCTCAGTTGCCACCCGTCGACACCAACCTCGCACAGGCCGACCACTTCGAGCCCAGGCATCCCAAAGACACCGAGCAACTGTCGGGCCAGCATCTCCTCACCAAAAACTGGTGGGTGAAGCAACGCCTGTCAAGAGTGAAGAGCAGCGACCCCGGCATACGCAGCGTCATCATCATGCTGTTCAACATACAGTATCTACTCCGCCGCCATGCCCTAACGCTAAGCCATCTTTGCGACCTCTACAGCATTTACCGCCACATAGAGCTCGACGAAGACCAATTGGCCGCCGACCTTCGCACCGTCGGTCTCACTTCCTTCGCCCGCCGCATCAGCCAGCTGATGTGCGAGAGCGCCTATCTCGACGAAGGCTTCATGCCGGTGCCCGCTCTCGACGACGGCGGGACAGCAAGGCTAAGAGCCATGATGATGACATACTGACCCAAAGACAAGACCAACACCTGACAAATATGAAGAGCACCACGACACCCAGCCACGACGACATGCGATATTTGGAACTGCTTTCACACACCTTTCCTACAAGCATCGACGCCAGCACCGAGATTATCAACCTCCAGGCCATCCTCAACCTTCCCAAAGGGACAGAGCATTTCCTTGCCGACATCCACGGCGAGTTCGAGGCCTTCCAGCACGTGCTGAAGAATGCCTCGGGCAACATCAAGCGCAAGGTGAACGAGATTTTCGGCAACCAGATACGCGAGTCGGAGAAGAAGGAACTCTGCACACTCATCTACTACCCCCGCCAGAAACTCGAACTGGTGAAGGCGAAGGAAGAGGATATCGACGACTGGTACCGCATCACCATCCATCACTTGGTGAAAGTGTGCCGCGACGTGTCGAGCAAATACACACGTTCGAAGGTGAGGAAGAGCCTGCCGCCGGAGTTCAGCTACATCATCCAGGAACTGCTTCACGAGCGCACCGAGGATGTAGACAAGACGGCTTATGTCAGCACCATCATCGACACCATCATTTCCACAGGCAGTGCCGATGAATTCATTATCGCCATATCCAACGTCATCCACCGACTTGCCGTCGACCAGCTCCACATCCTCGGCGACATCTACGACCGTGGCCCTGGCGCACACCTCATCCTCGACACGATGGAAGACTACCACAACTGGGACATCCAGTGGGGCAACCACGACATGCTATGGATGGGGGCATGCGCCGGCAATGAGGCTTGCATCTGCAACGTCATACGCCTCTCGCTCCGCTATGCCAACTTAGGCACCTTGGAGGAGGGCTACGGCATCAACCTCATCCCCCTCGCCACGTTTGCCATCGACACCTATGGCGACGACCCCTGCGAGGAGTTCCTGCCACGCACTCTCGCTGGCGACGACAACATGGATGAGCGCACACGGATGCTCACCGCACGCATGCACAAGGCCATCGCCATCCTCCAATTCAAAATCGAGGCGCAGATGGCCGCACGGCATCCCGAATGGGACATGGCCGACCGCGACGTGCTGCATTTCATCGACTACGACAAGGGGACCATCCTCCTCAATGGCAAAGAATACAAACTGAGCAGCAACCACTTCCCGACCATAGACCCGAAGTCGCCCACGGAGCTCACCGATGGCGAGCGCACGCTTATCGAGCGCCTGCGACACTCCTTCACCGTCAGCGAGCGCCTGCACCGCCACATCGCACTGCTGCTGCGCCACGGCTGCATGTTCGCCGTCATCAACAACAACCTCCTCTTCCATGCCTCCGTCCCCCTCTGTGCCGATGGCTCGCTCAAGGAAGTGGAACTTTATGGCGGCAAGCGCAGCAAGGGGCAGGAACTGATGCACAACATCGGCATGACCGTGCGCGCCGCCTTCCAGAACGACACCGACGCGGAAGAGCGTGCCTACTGCATCGATTTCTTCCTCTATCTGTGGTGCGGAAAGGACTCTCCTCTCTTCGACAAGTCGAAAATGGCTACCTTTGAGCGTTACTTCCTCGCCGAGAAAGAGACCCACAAGGAGGAGAAAGGCTATTACTTCCTACTCCGCGACGACCCCAGCGTGTGCGACCGCATCATGGATGCATTCGGGGTAGAGGGACCCACACGCCACATCATCAACGGTCACGTGCCGGTGCACGTGAGGACAGGCGAGAACCCCATCAAGGCCGACGGAAAACTGATGGTCATCGACGGCGGTTTCTCACAAGCCTACCACAAGGAGACGGGCATCGCAGGCTACACGCTGGTTTATCACAGCAGGGGGTTCGAACTCGTTCAGCACGAGCCGTTCACATCCACACGCGATGCCATCATCAGGGGCACCGACATCATCGGCACAACACAAATCGTGGAAATGTCGTCGCACCGCATGCGGGTGGCCGATACCAACAAGGGCAAAGACATCCGTCAGCAGATAGCCGACCTTGAGCGTCTGCTCTATGCCTACCGACATGGCATCATCAAGGAGCGCGAACAAATAGGACTATTATGAAACATCTTATCCTGGCAAGCCATTCACCCCGCCGCCGTGAACTTCTCGCCGGCCTTGACCTTGACTTTGAGGTACGCGTGCTGGAAGACATCGACGAGGGTTACCCCAAGGGCCTCTCTTCCGAACAGATAGCCCTCCACATCGCTAAAACCAAAGCCGAGGCCTACCGCCGCGTCATCACCCCCGACGATCTTGTCATCACAGCCGACACCATTGTGGTGCTCGACGGGCAAGTGCTGGGCAAGCCGCACAGCCGCGAGGCTGCCATCGCCATGCTTCAAGCCATCAGCGGCCGCACACATCATGTCATCACCGGCGTTGCACTCACCACCCAGAGCGAGCAGCGCACTCTCTCGGTCGTTTCCGAGGTGACGTTCAAAGAACTCACCGACGAGGAGATTGTCTATTACGTCGACAACTACCAGCCTTACGACAAAGCCGGTGCCTACGGCATACAGGAATGGATAGGATACATCGGCGTGACAGGACTCAATGGCAGCTATTTCAATGTAATGGGGCTTCCCGTACAGCGCATCTACCAAGAACTGGTCGAGATGTGCGGTGCCGAAGCACTCATTCATGGTGGTAAGGCTCGCCCTTGATGATGGTACACGCCCTGTAAATCTGCTCCACAAAGATGAGCCGCACCATCTGGTGCGAGAACGTCATCTTCGACAGCGAGATTTTCTCATCGGCTCTTGCATAGACAGCGTCGGAGAAACCATAAGGACCTCCCACGACGAAGACCAACTGCCGGGGCACGGTGTGTTGCTTCGACTCCATCCACCGGGCGAACTCCATGCTTCCCCTCTCCACGCCATGCTCATCGAGCAGCACCACGTAATCACCACTCTTCAACTGCTTTAGTATCAACTCCCCCTCACGGTCGCACTGCTGTGCTTTCGTCAGACTCTTCGTGCTTTTCAACTCGGGGATGACTTGTAGCGAAAAAGGCAGATAATGAGCGATGCGCGCCACATAGTCGTCGATGCAGGCGACGATGTGGCGGTCGGTGGTCTTCCCCACGACGAGCAAAACGGCTTTCATATTGGTTCTGGGTTTAATGATGACACCATCATCAGCAACAGGCGCCATGACGGGTAGCCTTCTATGTTGCAAAAGTAGGAAAAAATATCAAGAAATCGCCCACAGGAATCCTTTATTCAAATAAAAAAGCAAAAAAAGGTCTTCTTTTCCCGCAAGAATTCAAATAATTTTCCTATCTTTGCATATTCTATGGAGACAACCATCCTTGAATCTCATTTTTTAACCAATTCATCATATATGGAAAATAACACAGAACTTATTCAGCAATGCGAGGAAAGAGCAAAGAAATGGCTCTCACCCTCATTCGACGAAGAAACCAGAGCCTCTGTTCAGGCCATGCTCGACAACGAGGACAAAACCGACTTGATCGATGCCTTCTATCGCGACCTGGAGTTCGGAACGGGCGGTCTGCGTGGCATCATGGGTGCCGGCACCAACCGCATGAACAAGTATATCGTGGGCATGGCCACACAGGGTTTTGCCAACTACATCCTCAAGGCTTTCCC
>CAMHEL010000012.1 GCA_946184125.1 uncultured Prevotellaceae bacterium | reverse complement strand
ACGTCCACACCTTGCCCACCTGCAGCAGCGGCTGATAGTTCACGTCGTCCGCCACCGAGGCCAGCAAGGAGAGGCAAAAGGCCGCAAATGTCAATAATAGGTGTCTCATATCCGTTGGTATAAAAATGGTTATTGTTAAGTTAGTAAGGTTTTCTTTTACTCTATCCCGCCCGCTTGATTTTTCAAGGAGGGAGGAGGGGGCGGGCCATGGCTGGCATGCCCCTTCAACCCCCTTCACCTCCTTTTACAAGTCCGGGCTTGTGGATTTTGAGTTAATTCATGAAATTTTGATGTTGTTTTTTTATATTATAAGGTGATTTCACCAACGAAGCGCACGTCACCAACATATAGCACCAGCTCAAATGTGCCTGAGAGTGTGATGGGGAGGCTGACTGTTCCTGTTGCAGGGACGTATGTGCTATACACAATGCAGTCCTCAAAGGCCAATGTGATCATACAACAGCAATAATCCTCACCAAAAATTAGATCATGACCGAGTTGGTCAATAAGGATTGAGGCAGGTTCATCCTTTTGCAAGCCGCCATGCCCCCCGATAGGGGTGTCAATCTTTGGGCTTAGCAAAACAGAATTTCCGCCCTGAGGGTCGTCTGCTCTTACAAAACTCCATGATGTGATGGTAGTGAGCAAAATAAGTAATAATATTTTTTTCATAGACTAATATTTCTTAAATTACCGCTGCAAAACTAAGTCGAAATGTGAACTATTCCAAGTTTTATGCCGTTTCTTAGTACACCAAAAAATACACAATGTTACACCATGAAAAAACAAACGGCAAATTGTTACATCATGTTAACTGCGTCGGGCAAATTATCGGCAGCATTATTATGTGCAAGGACTATCTCAACACATTTCTCTGTCATAAGGATGTGTTGAAAAAAGTAGGTGTTAAAAATTTGATGATAGTATTTTATGATTAATTTGTATAAGATAAGATGCGCCTCGGCAAAAGAAAAGAACGAGTTCATTTCATTTTGCTCTCGGCTTTCATTATCTTTGTATAAGATAAGATGCGCCTCGGCAAAAGAAAAGAACGAGTTCATTTCTTTTGCTCTCGGTTTTCATTATCTTTGTATAAGATAAGATGCGCCTCGGCAAAAGAAAAGAACGAGTTCATTTCTTTTGCTCTCGGTTTTCATTATCTTTGGATGCAGATTCCTTCTCTCAGATGAACAATTCGATTAAGCGAGAGCAGAGTTATGCTTTCATGAACTATGCAGAGTGAAAGATTTGTAGGATGCAATCCAGTGGAGCATGGTGGGCTATGTGACTGTGGATGAATGGAAAAGTTCAGATTAGAGCATCAGCTGATTAAAGAAGAAAAGCTTGATGGCTCTATCAAGGAGGGGACAAATGAGAGAGATGATGTGTTTACCTCCCAAACGATCATGTCACATGACAAAGTTGAGAAAAGCGCCTTATTATTTCTTGATTTGCAGGGATCTTCTCAGATTGGGCAATAAGGTTTTTGCATTTTTCTCAAAGAAAAGTTTGGAGTTGGCACTTGTTTTAGCATTGGTAATTCTTTGCATCGATGTTCCTAAAAGGACAGTCATTTCTGTATTGGAGAAAAACATTATTGTAAGCAGGCATACCTTTTTCTCTTGAGTAGTCAGTTCTTTGTTTTGTGTTATAAAGGCATAATAATTGGGAAAGGTGCTTTTCAGCACATCCCACAATCGATTCCACTCCTCATCACTCGGCAAATCCATTTTGGCCTTTGGGATGGTCTTTTTCTTGAAGTCCTTCACCACCTCATTGTTTTTCAAAAGAGTTTCCTTGTCACTCAATGGAAGTTCGCTGATTTCCAATTGCATTATCTGCAGCCTTTTATGAAGTGTGGCTATCTCCTCTTCTTTCATGGAAAGCAGTTCTGATCTGCCATTCCTCAGCAGTGACGTCTCCTCCTCAGCCTTCAAAAGACTCTCCATGGTATCATGGTATTTGCTTCTCAGTCTTTCCAGCTCTTCTTGTTTGGATTTCCGCTTTTTTCTGTAAGAGAAGAAAGCCAATAGGAACAAAACTACCGCGGTGATGGATACCAGCAGAAAGAATCTTTTGAACCTCTCTGCCTCGACGTTTTTCTCGTAAGCCATTTTCTGAACTCTCCCATATCTGTGCAAGGCCGTCATGTGTGCCATATTCTCGGCGTGGTCCTCATCAAGAAACTTATCCAGGCTGTTTTCGTACAAAGCGGCATATTTGACGATGCTGTCAGGGATATCCTTCTGCCGGTAAACGGACAGGATGCCTTTGTATGCCATGACATCGTATCTTAAATGATGGGAGAGCAGCTTGTTAAGACACAAAAGGGCAGAGTCGGGCCTGTGGCATCCAAGATGGTAAAGAGCCTGACTATAATAATACTCTTCCCTTCCCCTCTCTATGTTGCCCTGGCTATCGAAAAGACCGGACTGGTTCTCAAAAATGTCCATTAGCTTTCTGGCTTTCCCGTACTGGGCCTTCGTAAGATAGATATATATGGCCGTGGGATAGACACCAGCAGCCTCATTGAGCATATCATGCTCCTCATACATCTTTCTGCATTTCTCAGTGACAATAAGGCACTGGGCCGTGTCACCCATCGCGAAATGAGTGCCGACAGTCATCTCATACCCCCTTATCCAGTTGTATATGTCCCCAATCCGGTGTGCCAGACAACTGTATTTCATCAGTTCTTTTTCCTCTTCCTTTGGCATGGACTGCATCCTGTAAACGAAGGCTGTTTGACCATGTACGCTCATCAGCGTCCTGAAATCACATCCTTCGGAAAGGGTGTCAGCGCTCTCCTCAGCAGAGAGATACTCTTTCAGTGCCATAGGCATCTCTCCCATGTCGTAGTATGCCCTTCCGAGGAGGTAGTGCGCCCACATGCGCTCGTTGGGCGTGCCGTGCTGGTCGTAGTAGTCGGTGAGGACGCGCTGGAGGCTGTCGGAGCGGAAGACGGTGTCGCATTTGTTCTGCGCCATGAGGCGCAGGAGCTGCCAGCGGCGCAGTTGGCCCTTGGAGAGGAGTGTGGCCTCGGGCTGGGGCATGGCGTCGAGGATGTCGAGGGCGGAGTCGGGGCGGTCGTTGATGAGGCTGTAGGCGGCGTCGAGGGCGCGGCGATGCTCACCGTCACCCGAACAGGCGGCGAGAAGCACGGCGGCAAGGAGGAGGAAGTAGAATGGCGTTCGCATGACAGTTGGCTTAACCGGTACTCATTGTTCTTCAGCTCATGTGTGTTGAAGCATGTTGCCTGAAGTAGGGATACTCGCAGCTGATTACACCTGATAATTCTCCAGCCTTCTCTCGGCCAAAGCCTCGTATTTCGTTCCGGGGCGTCCGTAGTTGGCGAAAGGATGGATGCTGATGCCGCCACGTGGGGTGAACAGTCCTGTCACCTCGATGTATTTGGGCGACATCAGGCGGATGAGGTCTTTCATGATGATGTTGACACAGTCCTCATGGAAGTCGCCATGGTTGCGGAAGCTGAAAAGGTAAAGCTTCAGACTCTTGCTCTCCACCATACGCTCGCCGGGGATGTAGCTGATGCGGATTTCAGCGAAGTCGGGCTGGCCGGTGATGGGGCATAGGGTGGTGAACTCCGGGCAGTTGAGGCGCACCCAGTAGTCGTTCTCGGGGTGGCGGTTCTCGAAGGTCTCAAGCACTTCGGGAGCATAATTGGTGGAGTAGGTGGTAGGGGCACCGAGGGCTTTCAGCCCCTCGCTGCTGCGGTCTTCTGTTTGTTTTTTGTTTGCCATGGAATGAGGATGATGAGTGAAAGCTGATGTCAGCTTTTCAGTGAAAGGTGGAAGATGTTGTAGGTGATGTTGTCATCGAAGGTGTCGACGCCCTCCATTTGCTTCACCTTGGCCACTACACGGATGGTGATGGGCAGCACAAGGATTTCGTAGGCGGTCTTCAGCACCACTTGCCAGAACATCATGACGGGCAGTGCCGACAATGGCACTACACCATAGAAGGCGAGAGGGAAGAACACGAGAGAGTCGATGCTCTCGCCGAACAGCGTGCTGAGGATGGCACGAGCCGAGAAGTTGCGCCCCTGCGACTGCACCTTCATGCGGCTCATCACATAGGCGTTGGTGAAACTGCCGGTGAGAAAGGCCAGGAACGACGCAAAGGCAATGCGCGGGGCGAGACCGAAGATGGCATGGAAACCAGCATCGTTGTCCCAGAACGGAGCACCGGGGATGGCGTCGCACAGCGCACACAACGTCACGAAGAGGAAATTGGTAAGAAAACCTATCCAGATGAGGAGGCGCGTCTTGCCATAGCCCCACACCTCGCATACACAGTCGTTGAGGATGTAGGTGATGGGGAAGACGATGATGCCTCCCGTGAGGGTGATGCCACCCACGGAAATCTGCTTGGTGCCTAATAGATTGGAGGTAATAAGGCATACCGTGAACAATATGCCTGTAAGCATGAAAAGCATGCTCACTTGCGTTACTTTTTTTCCCATTTTCTTGTTTTTTAAGAGGTTGACAAGCACTCTTCATTTAAAATTGGCTGCAAAGGTACAAAAAATAACATGAAAAATGGTGGTTTCAACAAAAAATATTATATTTGCGCACGATTTCAATTATTCGTTCGATGAGAAAACTTTTGACTTTTTATATGCTTGCCATCGCCACCGCATTGTCTGCACAGGTGGAGATGAAGATTGACGGTACGGCAGCTGAGGGAACCGACTCGGTGCTGGTCTTCAGTGTGTCGTATGGTTTCAAAAGAGCTATGGTGCCTGTGAGAGACGGTCACTTCAGCGTCACACTGCCTTTCGAGAAAGACGAGCTGGTGGGCGTGGGGAAGATGCGTGGGTTTTACATCCCCTTCTTTGCCGACGGGGAGCCGGTGGAAGTCAATCTCGCGGAGCATTCCCTGAAAGGCTCGCAACTTAATATGACAACCTGCAAGGTGGACAACTCGCTCGATTCGCTCGATGAGGCGCTCACCAAGCGTATGCAGCATCTGAGGTCTTTTGCCGCATCCGACGAGGAGGCAAGAAAGGAACTTGGTGAGCTGGCTGCCAAACGTCTGGAAAAGCGTATCGCCATCCTGAAACCATACGCCGCCACACTCGTTCCTGCTGCTTTTCTCCCCGACATGATGATGCAGATGAATTACAGCCAGATAGAGCCTTGGCTCAACGATGAGGCACCCTACATGAGCCATCCGCGGATGAAGATGGCACGTCCCATTGCCGAAGGGTTGAAAAAGAAAATGCCCGGAAGGATGTTCGTCGATTTGACGATGAGCAATCTCGAGGGGCAGGTATGTCGCTTGAGCGACTGGTGCGGAAAGGGAAATTATGTCCTTGTCGATTTCTGGGCGAGTTGGTGTGGACCGTGCAGACAGGAGATGCCCCATGTCGTGGAAAGTTATGTGAAGTATCACGCCAAAGGATATGAGATTGTCGGCGTCTCCTTCGACAACAAGGCCGATGCGTGGAAGGCGGCGGTCAAGCAGCTCGGCATGGATTGGCCACAGATGTCCGACCTCAAGGGGTGGGAATCGGCGGCTTCAGAGGCATACGGGGTCAATGCCATACCCTCGAATGTCCTCCTCGACGGCACTGGCCACATTGTCGCCAATGACCTGCGGGGCGACAAACTCCTCGCAAAACTCAGGGAAATCTACGGATACTGAGGATCATCGGTAGCGTTCCTTGGGGTGGGGGATGGCCAACAAACCCGCTGCACCTCTGTATTTTGACATGCAAGATACCTTGAGGTGCCGCCGACATTCAAGCGAAGCTTGATTTTCAATTTTCAATTTTCAATCTTCAATTTTAAATGACTTGTGCCAGCAGCCATCCCATGTATGCGGCGAATATAGCCGTGAGGACGGCACCTTCCCAGCGCTCGACTTTGAATTTCGTGAAGGAGAAGAGCCACAGGATGACCATGCTGCCAGCCATTGTGAGCAAATCGACGAGGGTGATGCCGGTGATTTGCATGGGGTGGATGATGCCGGTAACACCGATAATCATCAGCACATTATAGACGTTGCTTCCGATGACATTGCCGATGGCGATGGCGCTCTGACCCTTTCGTGCCGCCACCACGCTGGTGGCGAGTTCGGGCAGGGAGGTGCCGCCTGCCACGATGGTGAGGCCGATGACGGCTTCCGACACGCCCAGTTGTTGGGCGACGGCGGTGGCATGGTCGACGAACACGTTACTGCCTATGACAAGGCTTGCCAGCCCCACAACGATAAGGGCGCACGCCACGAGTGGCGAATAGTTCTTGCCATTGTTGTCCTCCTCCTCTTTGTTCTTCCCCTTTTTGGCCTCATAGAGGGTGTAGAGCACGAAGGTGATGAAGGCGGCCAGCAGAATGATGCCATCGACTAACGAGATGCGTGAGTCGAGGCACATCAGCGTGAGCATTAAGGCGGCGAGCATCGACCAGGGCATGTCTTTCCGAACGGTGGAGCGCGACACGACGATGGGGGTGACCATGGCTGCCACACCCACGATGAGCAGGGTGTTGAAGATGTTGCTGCCCACCACGTTGCCTACGGCAAGGTCGGGAGTGCCCTTGAGGGCGGACATGAGGCTGACGAAGAATTCGGGCATCGACGTGCCCATGGCAACGATGGTCAGACCGATGATGATGGCGGGAATTTTCATTCGACGGGCAATAGACACTGCACCGTCGGTCATCCAGTCAGCACCTTTGATGACCAGAACGATGCCCACCACGATAAGAAGAATGTGTAGAAGCATTTTTAAGCAAATATTTTTATGGGCTGGCACCTTAATATCTTATGTGTCATGCCCTTTTACGTTTCTTTTTTTTGTTCTATGTACTACTATGTTAGGAGTTTTGGAGTTTTGGAGTTTGGGAGTTTTGGAGTTTGGGAGTTTAGGAGTTTGGGAGTTTAGGAGTTTAGACATATGCTTTGTGGGCACGGCCTATCGTCTATCGTCTAAAGTCTATCGTCTAAAGTCTAGCGTCTAAAGTCTAAGGTCTAAAGCCTAAACCTACGATGCGGCATATTTCCTCAAGCCCCTGCTTGTCGGTTTCGTCGAAGGCGGCGAGGGCGGTGGAGTCGATGTCAAGCACGGCCACGGTCTTGCCCTCTGTGTCGTTCACAGGCACGACGATTTCGGAACGTGAGAGCGATGAGCAGGCGATGTGTCCCTCGAAGAGTTCCACGTCGTCGACGATAAGTGTCGTGCCCCGTGCCCATGCGGTGCCACACACCCCTCGTCCGTAGGGGATGCGGTAGCATGCCACGGTGCCTTGAAACGGACCGAGGAGCAGTTCGTTGCCGCTCACCGTGTAGAAACCCACCCAGAAGAAGCGCTCGCCCATGGCAGTTCGCAGGGCCGCTGTGACGTTGGCGAGAATGCCTACAAGCCCGGTCTCACCTTCCACAAGAGCCCGTATTTGGGCAATGAGTTCCTGGTAGGTCTTCTGGCGGTCGGATGGTGCGTCGGTAGCCGGTGTGGTGATAGGATTGTCCATGATGTGAGGGTGTTGGCTTATCTGAAACTGTCGGTGAGCAGTTTGATTTCTATCTGTGGGCTGATGCGCTCGTAGAGGATATTGTAGACGGCATCGAGGATGGGCATGTTGACATGGAGGCGGCGGTTGATTTCCTTCATGCATTTGGTGCCGAAGAAGCCCTCCGCTATCATTTCCATCTCTATCTGGGCACTCTTCACGCTGTAGCCCTTGCCTATCATGGTGCCGAAGACACGGTTGCGGGAGAAGTTGGAGTAACCAGTCACCAGCAGGTCGCCCAGGTAGACCGAGTCGTAGACGTTGCGCTCGATGGGGCTGATGGTGGTCAGGAAACGCGACATCTCCTGCACGGCGTTCGAGAGCAGCACGGCGAGGAAGTTGTCGCCGTATTTGAGGCCGCTGCAGATGCCTGCGGCGATGGCATAGACGTTCTTGAGCACCGAGGAGTACTCGATGCCTATCACGTCGCTGCTCGTCTTGGTCTTGATGTAGTTGCTCGACAGCACGCGGGTGAAGGCCTGGGCCTTCGCAGTGTCGGCGCAGCCCACCGTGAGGTAGGAGAGCCGCTCAAGAGCCACCTCCTCGGCATGCGAGGGGCCGCCGATGCATGCCAGGTTCTCGTAGGGAACGTCATACACCTCGTGGAAATATTCCGAGCAGACAAGGTTCTCGTCGGGAACGATGCCCTTGATGGCCGTGACGATGAATTTGTCGCGGATGCGTGTCTTGAGCTTCTTGAGGTGATTCTTAAGATAAGGTGACGGTGTGACGAACACCAAGGTGTCGTAACTGTCGACCACCTTGTTGATATCGCTTGAGAAAAACAGCTCCGACGTATCGAAATGCACGCTGGTGAGATAGGCTGGGTTGTGCCCCATGCGCTTGAAGTCGGCGATGCGGTCGTCGCGCCTCATATACCATCCCAGGTGATGGGTATGGCCCACCACTATTTTGGCGATGGCGGTGGCCCAGCTGCCACCACCGATGATGGCTATTCTTCCGCAGTCGTCCATAGGTCAGTCAACTCAGTTGTCCATGGCCTGGCGTGAGGCCTCTATCCACTTGGCTGCCTCGTCCACCTTCGGCACTTCGTAGCCAAGCTTGTATTTCTTGTTCACTCCCACCAAGTCCATCTGGAGCTTCTGGGGGTTCACCTCGCGGATGTCGGAGGTGAGGTAGTAGCCGCATTTGTTCAGTACAGGCACCCATAGCTCATCCACGCCCAGGGCAGCCCATTCCGTCACGCTGCTGCGCGGGGCCTTCTTCTCAGGGCGCATCTGGGGGAAGAAGAGCACCTCCTGGATGTAGGTCTTACCTGTCATGAGCATCACCAGGCGGTCGATGCCGATACCGATGCCGCTCGTCGGAGGCATGCCATATTGAAGGGCGCGGAGGAAGTCCTGGTCGATAATCATCGCCTCGTCGTCGCCTTTGTCGGCAAGACGCATCTGCTCCTTGAAACGCTCCTCCTGGTCGATGGGGTCGTTGAGCTCGGAGTAGGCGTTGGCAAGCTCCTTGCCGTTCACCATCAGTTCGAAACGCTCCGTGAGCCCTGGCTTCGAGCGGTGCATCTTCGTCAGTGGCGACATCTCCACGGGATAGTCGATGATGAAGGTGGGCTGGATGAAGGAGCCCTCGCAGGTCTCGCCGAAAATCTCGTCGATGAGTTTTCCCTTCCCCATGCTCTCGTCGACCTCGATGCCCAACGTGAGTGCCACCTTGCGGATTTCCTCCTCGCTCATGCCGCTCAGGTCGTAGCCGGTCTTCTCCTTGATGGCGTCGAGGATGGGAAGACGGCGGTAGGGGGCCTTGAAACTCACCATGTGGCCGTCAATCTCGCGCTCTGCGGTGCCGTTCACGGCGATGCAGATGGTCTCGAGCAGACGCTCGGTGAACGACATCATCCAGTTGTAGTCCTTGTACTGCACATATAGTTCCATGCAGGTGAACTCGGGGTTGTGGTTGCGGTCCATCCCCTCGTTGCGGAAATTCTTGCCAATCTCGTAGACGCCCTCGAAGCCACCCACGATGAGACGCTTGAGGTAGAGCTCTGTGGCGATGCGCATGTACATGTCCTGGTCGAGGGCATTGAAATGCGTGATGAAGGGACGTGCGCTGGCACCGCCGGCAATCGACTGCAGCGTGGGGGTCTCCACTTCGGTGTAGCCCGCTTCGTCGAGCACACGGCGCATGGTGCGGATGACGGTGGCTCGCTGTTCGAAGGTCTCCTTCACTCCCTCGTTCACCACCAGGTCGACATAACGCTGGCGGTAACGGAGCTCCGGGTCCTCGAATTTGTCGTAGGCCACGCCGTCCTTATATTTCACGATGGGCAGGGGCTTCAGGCTCTTCGACAGCAGCGTCAGCTCGTAGGCATGCACGCTCACCTCGCCGGTCTGGGTGCGGAACACCTTGCCGCGCACGCCGATGAAGTCGCCGATATCGAGAAGTTTCTTGAACACAGTGTTGTACATTGTCTTGTCTTCGCCGGGGCAGATGTCATCGCGGGTGACGTACACCTGTATGCGGCCCTTCGAGTCCTGCAGTTCGGCGAAACTGGCCTTGCCCATGACGCGTCGGCTCATCATGCGCCCTGCTATGGTCACCTCGCGCTCTACGCCGTCGGCTTCGAAGGCGGAGCGGATGTCCGTCGAGAAGGCTGTGGTGGGGTATTCGGCTGCGGGATAGGGGTCGATGCCCAATGCCCGAAGCTCTTGCAGGCTCTGCCGCCTGCCTATCTCTTGCTCACTGAGTTCTAAGATATTCATCATGCTGATTTTCGTTTTAGCTGTTAGCAGCTGCAAATTTAATCATTTTTTGTGAAGTGGAGCACCTTTTTGGCTTTTTTCATCACACCATGCCGTTTTTCATCGGATAAGAACGGATAATTGAAAATGAATTTGTAATTTTGCCACAACAAAACCACACAACAACAAGGATTCAAAACAGTCATCATGGATGTTGAGAAAATCAAACAAATCATAGAGAGTCAGCCCAACCTCTCGACGGCGCTGGGCATGAATTTCATCTCCACGCCCGACGACGACCTCTGCATGGCCACTATGAAGGTGGACGAGCGAAACCGGCAGCCTTTCGGATTCCTCAGCGGGGGCGCTACGCTCGCACTGGCCGAGAACCTGGCTGGAGTGGGCTCCTCAGCCCTCTGCCCGGGGAAAATATGCGTCGGCATCAACGTCAGTGGAAGCCATGTGAAAGCCGTACTCGAGGGCGACACCGTCACTGCTCTCGCACACCTCGTGCAGAAAGGAAAAAGGCTGCACGTGTGGAATGTGGAAATCAACAATTCCGCAGGGGAGATGATTTCCACCGTCACCGTGACCAACTATGTCATCTCACCCAAAAACACCAAGAGTTGATATGCCTGCATTTGCTCTATACCGACTGCCCTACAGCCGTCAGTGCCGGCTGGTGATACAGACAAAAGGAGAGCCCGAAGAACTGCCTTCTGTGTCGGCACTCAGTGGGAAGGAGGGCTTTGTCATGGCACCCTTCGCCGTTGACACCAAGCACCCCGTGCTGCTCTTCCATCCCGATGCCGACCACATCCTCGAGCCCGACGACCTGGTGCGGCCGGAAGGACTGCCCACCACAGTGGCAGAACTTTTGCACCGGATGCTCAACGATAATATGGAGGGAAAGCCCGCACGACAGGGCACGTTCGCGCACTATGCCATCGATTTCGCCAACTTCCATGCCCATATCATGGAGGGCGACTTCTCGAAAATCGTCCTCGCACGGTGCTGTGTCGAGGAGAACCCGCAGCGACTGTCGCCACTCCAGCTCTATGCCAAGGCGTGTCACGAGTATCCACGGCTCTTCGTGGCACTGGTGTCGGCCAAGCGCTGTGGCACCTGGCTGATGTCCACCCCCGAGATGCTGCTCGAGGGAGGACAGCAGCGATGGAGCACCATGTCGCTCGCAGGGACCATGGCGCTCACCCAGGAGCAGATGGACTTCGACGAACCGCCTTCGCCACACCGGCAAGAGATGGGAAGCATCACATGGGGGCGGAAGAACATACAGGAGCAGCGCTTTGTCTCCACCTATATCACCGAGTGTCTCGAGCAAGTGGCATCCGACATCGAGGAGAAAGGACCGTATACCGTGAGAGCCGGGAAACTGGTGCACCTCAGGAGCGACTTCTTCTTCACCCTGCCCACCACGCAGAGGATTGGCGACCTGCTCAGTGCGCTCTATCCCACACCGGCGGTATGCGGACTGCCCAAGGATGCCGCACGCGACTTCATCGTGCGCAACGAGCATTCGCCCAGAGGCTACTATAGTGGCTTCACGGGAATGCTCTGCCCTGATGCCGAAACACATCTCTTTGTGTCGCTGAGGTGCATGCGCATTCGCCGCCAGGTATGCTCTCTTTATGCCGGAGGAGGGTTGCTGGCCGACAGCGACCTCAATACCGAGTGGAGGGAGACCGAGGACAAGATGGACACCATGAGGCTGCTGCTCAAGTAGGAGGAAGGCAACATGTTCGCTCATCAAGCCAACGTCAATATACTCACCGCATTGCTTGTTGAGCATGGCGTGTGCCATGCTGTGGTGTGCCCGGGCAGCCGCAATGCGCCCATCGTCCACAACCTCAACGAGCATCCCGATATATGCTGTCACCCCGTCACCGATGAGCGCAGCGCAGGATTCTATGCCCTGGGCATCGCACAGGCCACACAGAGAGCGGTGGCTGTGTGTGTCACCTCGGGGACGGCGCTGCTCAACCTCGCACCAGCCGTGGCAGAGGCCTTCCACCAGCACGTCCCG
The DNA here is from genome assembly GCA_946184125.1 of uncultured Prevotellaceae bacterium. Lineage (GTDB taxonomy): Bacteria > Bacteroidota > Bacteroidia > Bacteroidales > Bacteroidaceae > Prevotella. The sequence goes on along the minus strand of CAMHEL010000012.1, from coordinate 35,310 downwards.
CTTGTCGTCATTTCTGCCGACAGGCCTCAGGCGTGGATTGGTCAGCTCGACGGGCAGACCATGCCGCAACAGGAGGCTCTGTGCCCCTTTGTGCGGAAAACGGTGATGATGCCCGGCAGGATTGACACCGACGAAGACCATTGGCATGCCAACCGACTTGTCAACGAAGCGCTTCTTGTCGCTGTCGGTCAGGCGGCGCCCGTTCAAATCAACGTGCCGCTGTCGGAACCTCTCTTCGTCTTCGATGTGCCGCAGCTGAAGGAGGAGCGGGTGGTGCGATGGATGGACGACAGGGCACCACACGAGAATGTGGTGTGCAGGTTGGCGTCCATGATTGCCCAGGCCCGCCGTCCCATGATGGTGCTTGGACAGTGTGCCGCTGCCAGTGGGTGCATGAATGCCCCGGGCGATGTGTGGCGGCGGATTGGGCAGCGGACCGTCGTGCTCCGCGAGGCTTTGTGCCGGATGGCCGACGGACCGGTGCCGTTCGATGAGGTGCTTGCAGCCATGGCCGACGACGACACCCTCTTGCCCGACTTCATCGTTTATCTTGGCGACACGCTGGTCAGCAAGCGCCTGCGGCATTTCCTGAGGAAAGCCTCAGATGCCACTGTGGTGATGGTCAGCAGCGATGGGGAACTGCACGACCCCACCATGCACGCCAATTGGGTGATGAGTGCCGAACCAGCCGATGTGGTGCCCCGCCTGTCGCATGCCTTCGATAGCGTGGAGGCGACTTCGGAAACTTCGGCAGCTGCAGGCTATGTGCGCCGGTGGAATGACTTATTAAATAAGGTGTATGCCGTCGCCGAAGGCTATGAGCCGCCGTTCTCGCAGATGGCGGTCGTAAGATACCTCGAACAGCAGGTCGATGACATGGAGGTCGGCTGTGCCGTTCACTATGCCAACAGCTCACCCGTCAGGCTGGCCAACATCTATGCGAGGCATCCCGTGTGGTGCAACAGGGGGGTCAATGGCATAGAAGGCTCGCTGTCCACTGCCGCGGGCTTCTCGGTTGCCACCGACGACCTCGTGATTTGCGTCATTGGCGACCTGAGCTTCTTCTACGACCAGAATGCACTGTGGAACAGCAACCTCAGGGGCAACCTGCGAATCATATTGCTCAACAACGGGAGAGGGGGCATCTTCGCACAACTTCCAGGCCTCGGGCAGAGTCCGGCATACGACAAACTCGTGAGCGGGGCGCATCACACATCGGCGCAGGGCATCTGCACACAGAACGATGTGGGATACCTGAAGGCAACGGACTTGCGATCCATGAAGATGGGTGTCGTAAGCCTGCTCACCACTCACCATACGCGTCCGGTGCTGCTCGAGGTGTTCACCGATGCCACTGCCGACGGCAAAGCCATAAGAGATTACTACAACACTGTCATCACAAACATCACATCATGAATAAAAGAGAATGGAAAAAAATCAGGGATTTCCAGGACCTGATTTTCGAACAGTACAACGGTATTGCCAAAATCACCATCAACAGGCCTCGCTACCGCAACGCCTTCACTCCCCGTACCACCCTCGAACTATCGCAGGCTTTCGCCTATTGCCGTGAAGCACAGGACATCTATGTGGTCATCCTCACCGGGGCGGGCGACAAGGCTTTCTGCTCGGGCGGCGACATGAACGTCAAAGGGCGTGGTGGATATGTCGACGAGGAGGGCGTGCCACGACTCAGCGTCCTCGATGTGCAGATGCAAATCAGAAGGCTGCCCAAACCTGTCATCGCCATGGTCAATGGCTATGCCATCGGTGGTGGGCATGTGCTGCACCTCGTGTGCGACCTCACCATTGCCAGCGAGAATGCCATCTTCGGACAGACAGGTCCCAAGGTGGGGTCTTTTGATGCGGGATTCGGCGCATCCTATCTCGCGCGTATCGTCGGACAGAAAAAGGCACGCGAGATCTGGTTCCTCTGCCGGCAGTACACCGCTCAGGAGGCTGAGCGAATGGGCATGGTCAACAAGGTGGTGCCTTTCGATAAACTCGAGGACGAGTGCGTGGAGTGGGCTGAGACCATGATGGAGAGAAGTCCCCTCGCGTTGCGCATGATCAAGGCCGGACTCAACGCCGAGCTCGACGGGCAGGCGGGCATTCAGCAACTGGCAGGCGACTGCACCATGCTCTATTATTTCCTCGATGAGGCGCAGGAGGGTGGTAAAGCGTTCCTGGAGAAACGGAAACCCGACTTCTCGCAGTATCCCAACTTGCCATGAGTCTCAGACTGGAGGTTTCCAGCCGGCTCTTTCATTTCAAACAGCCGGCAGGCACATCAAGGGGCGTCTATCTCACAAGGCGCTCCTGGTTCGTCACTGCTACCGACGACGCCCTGCCCGGAAAGGTGGGCGTGGGCGAGTGTGCCCCTCTTCCCCAGCTCAGCTGCGACGACTTGCCTGATTATGCCCATGTGCTGGAGGCACTCTGCCGGCTGGTGGAGCGGAAGGGTGGGGTGGACTACGCGCTTATGAGGCCCTATCCGTCGATGCTCTTTGGCATAGAGACGGCACTGATGATGCTCCACGCCGAAAATGGGGTGATTTTCGACACACCATTCACAAAAGGAGAGGTGGGCATTCCCATCAACGGACTGGTGTGGATGGGAAGGCACGATGAGATGCTCAGGCGCATGGAGGAGAAAGTCGAGCAGGGATTCTCGTGTGTGAAACTGAAAATAGGAGCCATCGGACTGGATGAGGAGCTCGACCTGATGAGGCGGCTGAGGAAGCGGTTCTCACCACAGGTGATGGAGCTGCGCCTCGATGCCAATGGCGCTTTCCAACCTGATGAGGCGCTGAAAATACTTGCAAGTCTTGAGACGTTTCAGGTACATTCCATCGAACAGCCCATAAGGCGTGGGCAATGGTGGGAGATGGCCGGGCTATGCAGGCGCTCGCCCATACCCATCGCCCTTGATGAGGAACTGATAGGGGTGAACATCGCCGGGATGAAGTGCCAGTTGCTCGACGAAATCAAGCCGGCATACATCATACTCAAACCTTCGCTGCACGGAGGGATGCACGGCGCACGTGAATGGATTGGCATGGCTGAACAAAGAAATATCGGCTCATGGGTGACAAGTGCCCTTGAAAGTAATGTGGGGCTCAATGCCATCGCCCAATTCGCCGCACATGTCTATGGCTGTCCCACACCCATGCCACAGGGACTCGGCACAGGACTCCTCTTCACCGACAATGTGGAGAGTCCCATCAGCATCGAGGCCGACAAACTCGTCTATCACCCCAAGCATCATGCCACATGACACTTGATGAGTTCTACAGCGAATGGTGGAGCAGTGAGCCTACCGTGAGGGTGCATACCAGTGGCTCGACGGGAAAGCCCAAGTTGATGCTCGCCGAGAAAAAGCGGATGGAGGAGAGTGCCAGGATGACGCTTCGCTTCCTCGGACTTCAGCCTGGTGACACTGCATTGCTTTGCATGCCGCTCGACTTCATCGCAGGAAAGATGATGGTGGTCAGGGCGATTGTCGGAGAACTGCGGCTGATTGATGTGAAACCTTCCGGACATCCCTTGGCCGACCCTGGCCTTGAGGGGGAGACTATCGATTTCGCTGCCATGGTGCCCTTGCAGGTGTATAACACACTCCAGGTGGAGCGTGAGCGCCAGAAACTGCGCGAGGTGAGGCATCTCATCATTGGTGGCGGTGCGGTGGACGACAGACTGGAGCGGCAACTGGCCTCCTTCCCGAATGCCGTGTGGGGCACCTACGGCATGACAGAGACGCTCTCGCACATTGCCATGAGGCGCATCAATGGCGAACAGGCATCACCGTGGTATGAACCGTTGCCGGGTGTCGCACTCTCGCAGAACGAGGAGGAGTGCCTGGTGATAGAGGCTCCCCGCATTTGCACACAGCGCCTTGAAACAAACGATATCGTCTCCTTCCACGACGACGGAAGACGCTTCAGGGTCGTGGGCAGAAAAGACCATGTCATCTGCAGCGGGGGAATCAAGTTGCAGGCAGAGGAAGTGGAGGACAAACTAAGACCTTATATCCCCTTTCCCTTTCTCATCGCCAAGGAAAAAGATGAGAAATATGGAGAAATCGCTGTGCTGGTAGTGGAGGGAGGGGATAACAAAAAATGGGAGGAAATCGCTCAGCGCGTTCTCCCCAAATATTGGGTTCCACGTAAAATCTTGATAGTAACCCAACTACCAAGGACTGCCACAGGTAAACCGCTTCGGCTTATACAATGATGTGATGTGGCAGAACATTGTGAGGGCGATGGCATCTGATGCTGTCGCCCTCACAATGTTAAGGGGATTACTGGACTTCCTCTTCTTCATCGCCCCAGACGCTCTTGGCGGTCGGAAGGCGGTCGCTGTCCTCGTCCCATACACGGCTCTCATTGCTCTCAGAATGCTCAATGGGGGGATTCAGGAGGGAGCCGCTAAAATTGATGTTCACGAACCGTGATTCGGGTGTCGAATAAATCTTTTTCATGACGAATATTCTATTAATTGTTGTATGTTCCTGTTGTTATATATGTCGTTTCGTGAAATGGTGACCTCGTTTCTCGTTTCTATTGTCGTTTTGCTCTGCAAATTTAAGAAAAATTACGTTTGCTGCAAAGAATTGTCGATTAATTTTGCTCAAAAACGTGATTTTTTTCTTTTTTGTGGCTTCTGAAGACTACTTGTGACAAATTCAATGCTGATTTAGCATCAATTGCGGTGCAGGATATAGTTGACAATCCACATGATGTCGGTCACGTTGATGAGGCCGTTCTTGTCGGTGTCGGCATTATTGAAGATGAATACCTTGAGTTCCTTGTGAAGCACGTAGCTCACGCAGTGCATGACATCAACCACATCGACTTTGCCGTCGCCATTGGCATCGCCCAGCAGTTTCGACAGGGCCTCCTCGGTGGTGAACTCGATTTCCTTCTTGGGATTGGCAACACCGCTCACATCGAGGTAGCAGGTGTTGTTGGCGATATAGGTAAGGCGGTTTTTTTTCTGGTGAGGGTCGAGGTTGTTGGTGCTTGCAAAGACGGCCTTGCCGTTGCTCAGCACACGCATCGTGCTCGGGTCGAACAGCGTGCGGTAGTTGGCTTCGTCGCCGCTCTCATCATTGAGCCAGAGCTCGCCTTTCAGAAGGTTGGTCGTGCCGATGGGGGATACGTCCTCCAGCAACGGCATGAGGCGGTTGGTGATGGGCTCGGTAGTGAGGCACTCCAGTATGACCGCGGTGTAGGGAGGGACGATGTTCTCACGAAGGGGTACCAAGTGGGCTTTGCCGTTCGACATAATCTGGTCGATAACGTAGGCCTTCACTCCGTCACGGCATTGGTAGGGGAAGGAGGTGTACATCGTGGTGTAGTACTTGCCGTCCTGAGTCGTCTTGGCTGAAGGCTTGGCTCCGAAATAGTTCTCGTCGAAGTTCTCCTCGTCGATGATGTGGAAGGCCCAGCGGTAGCGGGGGTTGTCGTTGCCACGGTTGTAAAGACTCGGGCTGTGGACATTGCCCACACACTCCATATAGTATTTGTCGCCGCCGTTGTCCTTGATGTAGCCGCTGAAGCCATTGTGGATGCCGAAGATGAAATAGTCGTTATCCAGATATTTCTCCACGCGGAAGTATTCATTGCTGATTTTGTAGGTGGACATTCCCTGGGCGGTCATTTCCACATGACTCAGGCCGGCTGTGCCCGTTGGATTGCCCTTGAGCCTGATGATAAGCGAAGGCATGGAGTGCACTTCGGCATTGTTCTTGCTCACAAGGAAAAGTGAGTTCTTGAAATAGCGTTGCTCGTTCTCAAGGGTGTTCTCTGAACTGCCGCAGACACCTAAGTAGGTCTTCGATTCCAAATTCTCGAGGAAGACATATTGACCTTTTGTGGGGGTATTCTTCGATTCATAGACTGCGGTGTAAATGCCTTTGTTGGCATCCGACACGGTGAGTTTCAAGGGGTTGTCGGGAATAAGGCGGGTGGAGTTGTTGCGCTGCCACCCCTTGAAAACGCCGTTGAACATATCGGGGATGGTGGTCAACGTCACCACATCGCCCACTTTGTTGGAGGGGACATCGATATAGACGGTGCCTAATTCCTCGTCGGAGGAGACAGGGTGAACCAATCCTATTTTGGCAAAATGGGCCTTGTAATTGGTCACGGTGGCTTCCTGACGTGTCGTGGCTGTAGTCGTCACCAAGTCGGTGCAGTTCTTGGCATTGCTGAACTCCACTTCCTTGCCGTCCTCATAGACACGGCTCCAGTGGGTGAACATATAACCGTCGCTGGGTTGGGCAAAGAGGAAGGCGGTCACCGTCACGGCCTCCACCTCGCTCTGTGTCGACTGGGTGAAGACAGGGGTACCGTAGTGGTCATAATATTTCATGTTGTCGGTGGTCGCATCCTCGTTGGATACATAGACTTTTCCCTGGCCTGTAGGGGTCGCATCGGCTACGAACTTGTAGTAGAACGTAGGACCTGCCACAACTGGCATGATGCTGGTGGCAATTAGCGTAAACAAAAGGATGATTTTCCTGCTCATTGTAATATGATGATTCTTATATAGATGATTGCTTGCAATTTGGCTGCAAAGGTACGAAAAATGCTTGACTTGAGGAAGTCTTTTGGGTTTATTAACTTTGGCCGAAGGCTAATTTGTTTGTCTCTTCCATCTCATGTAGTGGCTGAGTGTACGAACGGCAAAACTCGCTGTGATAAGTTGGTGGGGAAGGTCGAGCTGCGATGAGAGGGGAGTGGCGAGGATGAAGCCGACGAGCACAATGGTGTAGAGCAGGTACAGCTTCGGATACCATGGCTTGCGCCGGAAAAGGAGCCAGCACAGAATAGGGATGGGGTTGGCGATGATGAGATACCAGTTCCAGTGTGTGCCGAAGAGACAGGCGACGGCAGAGGTGTAGAACAGGATGATGCCGGCGATGGTCTGTAGTGTGAGTAGGATGATATCGAGGACCTTGGCCGTGCGGCGTGCGTGGAACAGCCATTCGGCGGCGGTGATAAGGATGACGAGAGCCAGGAGACTGCCGAAGAGGATGGTGGGGGTGGTGCGAGAGGGGGTGAGAGGGGTGACCACTGGAAGCAACTGCGTGCGGGTGCCGGTCAGGGCGGGCCGAGCAGCAGTGCTGTCGCCTCTGATGACCGACTGTTCGAGCACTTCGACAATCATCTTGGGCGAGAGGCGGTATTCGGTGGCGTAGTGACCGTCGCAGGCAGAACCGCTGAGGGTGATGTAGAGAAACTGTGCCCAGGGCGTCGCTTGAGAGTGATAGCGGATGAGGTCGCCGTTGTCCAACTGCAAGGCGGCGGGCAATTGTCCGAAGTCCAAACGCTCACCGATGAGGCAGTTCTCTATCATTGTGATGGCCATCATCACGCAGTTGGTGTTGAGGAAATTGAACGTCAGATGGGGGGGCTTCATCAACTCCTCGTCGAGAAGGCGCCACAGATTCTGCTTCTCGTGATGGGTCAGATTGAGCTCATACTGGGTCATGCCACGTCCCTCGCTGCTATAGACTTTCATGAACTCGGCGGTGGGAACGGCCACGACAGCCACTTTCAGGTCTCCGGCGAAAAACTGCGCATAATGCTTCGCCTCTGCGGCCATCTCAAGCGAGAAACAATAATCGAGGCCGGCTGTGGGGCACTCCATGCGGAGGGCGCAGTGCCCGAGTGAGGAGTAAATGGCATCGGATGGGGTGGCGGTCACCAAACTGGCGATGACGAAATTGCTGCTGTCGGGCTGGAGTACATAACCATCCTTGCCATGCACCGAAATGAAGCATGGGAGCAGGGCCAACAGGAATAATAGGCGTTTGGGCATGGATATGTTTTTTTAGGAGTTTTTTTGAGGGAGAGTTTTTTGAAGGAGATTTTTTTTGAGGGAGTTTAGGAGTTTAGGAGTTTGGGAGTTTAGACGTATGATTAGGAGGATTCGGACTATGGACATCGTCTAAATCCCCATCGATGGCCGATCTCGGCCGTCGGAATCTATAGTCTAAAGTCTAGAGTCTAAAGTCTAAAGTCTAGAGTCTAGAGTCTAAAGTCTAAAGTCTAACGCCTAACGCCTCCTCGTCTAAAAAAGGTGGTGAGCCATGCTCACCACCTTTTTTATAGTAGGATTGTTTAGAGTCTTTTATTACTCCCAAACGCTCTTGTTGCTGAACATGTCACCAACTGCATCCTCGTACTGGCCGTCACCCTCGATATCACCGACGGGCACGAATGAGACGTTTCCGAGAAGCTCATTGAGCACATTGTGCTTCAGGCTCAAGGTCATGACCTTGCAAACCGGGCTTGTATATTGTTTCTTCATAATTCAGTAAATGCGTTTAATGTTATTTGATGACTTTCTTGCCGTTCACGATGTAGAGACCCTTGGTCGGGTTGGCGACGATGCGGCCCTGGATGTCGTAGACGACGTTGCTCTTGGTCTCGGTAGCAATCTCGCTGATGCCGTCGGCATAGGTCTGTGCGTCGACGATGGCGACGTTGGCGTTTGCCAATTCCTCGCTAAGAACGATGAAGCCCTTGTTGGCCTTGATGGTGGTGCCGTTGAACTTGAAGAAGCCGAGGGGGTTGACGCTCTGCTTGCCAGTGTTGAAGACGCGGATGAGCTTCCTTGCGATGAATTCTGAGTCGCCGAGAGGCATTGCAAAGTATTCGAATTCATCAGCGTCGAGGTCGCCAGTGTCGTTGAAGTCCTGGGGGAAGAAGATACCCTTCATGATGGTGGCGTCGCCTTCGTCAGCGGGCTCACCCTCCGGAGTCAGCACTGCGGTGGTGGGGAGAGCGGTCTCGATGATGACGGGGGTGTGGGCAGCAACGGTGCCACCGCACTCCTCGAGAGTCACGTAAGCCACGGGATTTGAACCATCGTCAGCGGTCTTGAACTCGCCGAGCACGGGCTGCTCAACAATCTTGTAGGCCTTGGTCTGACCAGAATAGGTGAAGGGGAAGTCGAAGTAACCAGTGGTGTAGTGGTGCTTGTCCTGGAAGCCCTCGAGGGAAGCCTCTACCTTGAACGGGTTCTGTGCGTCAACGGGAACGAGGATCCACTTGGCATAGTCGCCGGCAACCTGGATCTCAGGATACAGACCGCTGCCAGCACCGTAGTTGGTGTTGTTGGCGAAGCCGATGAAGGGCTCAGTGCCTGCGTCGTGTGCCTGCTCGGTCAAGTTCTTGTCGGTAATGGGGGTCTTCACCTCGCCACCGATGAGGTAGTAGGTGTGGCTCATGTGGATACGTGCGGTGAAGTATTCGAACTGAGCAGCTGCTTCTTCCTGTCCCTCAGCGCGGAGCTTGTTGATGATAAAGGCAACCATCAGGTCAGGAGTGTACTCCTTGGGGTCCATGCCGATGGCATTAGCAAGAGGAGTGAGGTCGGGAGTCGAGCTCTTCAGATACCAAGTGCCGTCTTCGTTGGGCTCAAGGTACATCTTCATGTTGACGAACATGTCCTCAAGTACCTGTGCCTGAGTAGCTTCATCCAGACCGAATTTCGTAATGGCAGTGGCGAACAACTCCTTCACGTCGTTGACAACTTCACCATACACAGCCTGAGCTGCGTCGACAGCCTGCGAGCGGAGAAGAGTGACCTCGAGGTCATTGGGGCTGATGTTGATGTAGGGAGCGCTGGTCTCGGCTCTGTTGCCAACCTGCTCAGCGTTGATGTACATCACTGTACCGGGGTCGAAGATAGCCTCCTCCATGGTAGCCGTGGGCTGTGCGGTAGAGGGGGATGACACTGTCACAACGCCCTTGCCGCCATTGTTCAGGTAGCCGGCGTTGATCACGCGGAAGTAGCCGCTGAATGCCTCGCTCTGAGCGAATGCACCAAGGCTAATTGCCGAAGCGGCAATCGTCATTAACAAACCTTTTGTAAATTTTCTCATGATTTTAAATGAAATGGTTATGATTAATTGAAAAGATAGAATCTTTCGACAGGATAGGTTTGCACCAAATCCGTTGCAAATTTATAAACTCTTTCTGAATTGACAAAGAAAATTGATAATAAATTTTAAAAATATATTTTTTCTTACGCTTTTTCATGATTTCTTATCCAGGAACAGCGTTTTGGTCTGAGATTTGAGGTTTTTGATTAGTTTTGAGAATTGAGCTTTGGGGTCTAATCCTAAATCTCAAACCTCAAATCTCAAACCTCAAATATAAAAAAGGTGGTGAGCATGGCCCACCACCTTTTTTATATTTGAGATTTTATTACTCCCAAACGCTCTTGTTGCTGAACATGTCACCAACTGCATCCTCGTACTGGCCGTCACCCTCGATATCACCGACGGGCACGAATGAGACGTTTCCGAGAAGCTCATTGAGCACATTGTGCTTCAGGCTCAAGGTCATGACCTTGCAAACCGGGCTTGTATATTGTTTCTTCATAATTCAGTAAATGCGTTTAATGTTATTTGATGACTTTCTTGCCGTTCACGATGTAGAGACCCTTGGTCGGGTTGGCGACGATGCGGCCCTGGATGTCGTAGACGACGTTGCTCTTGGTCTCGGTAGCAATCTCGCTGATGCCGTCGGCATAGGTCTGTGCGTCGACGATGGCGACGTTGGCGTTTGCCAATTCCTCGCTAAGAACGATGAAGCCCTTGTTGGCCTTGATGGTGGTGCCGTTGAACTTGAAGAAGCCGAGGGGGTTGACGCTCTGCTTGCCAGTGTTGAAGACGCGGATGAGCTTCCTTGCGATGAATTCTGAGTCGCCGAGAGGCATTGCAAAGTATTCGAATTCATCAGCGTCGAGGTCGCCAGTGTCGTTGAAGTCCTGGGGGAAGAAGATACCCTTCATGATGGTGGCGTCGCCTTCGTCAGCGGGCTCACCCTCCGGAGTCAGCACTGCGGTGGTGGGGAGAGCGGTCTCGATGATGACGGGGGTGTGGGCAGCAACGGTGCCACCGCACTCCTCGAGAGTCACGTAAGCCACGGGATTTGAACCATCGTCAGCGGTCTTGAACTCGCCGAGCACGGGCTGCTCAACAATCTTGTAGGCCTTGGTCTGACCAGAATAGGTGAAGGGGAAGTCGAAGTAACCAGTGGTGTAGTGGTGCTTGTCCTGGAAGCCCTCGAGGGAAGCCTCTACCTTGAACGGGTTCTGTGCGTCAACGGGAACGAGGATCCACTTGGCATAGTCGCCGGCAACCTGGATCTCAGGATACAGACCGCTGCCAGCACCGTAGTTGGTGTTGTTGGCGAAGCCGATGAAGGGCTCAGTGCCTGCGTCGTGTGCCTGCTCGGTCAAGTTCTTGTCGGTAATGGGGGTCTTCACCTCGCCACCGATGAGGTAGTAGGTGTGGCTCATGTGGATACGTGCGGTGAAGTATTCGAACTGAGCAGCTGCTTCTTCCTGTCCCTCAGCGCGGAGCTTGTTGATGATAAAGGCAACCATCAGGTCAGGAGTGTACTCCTTGGGGTCCATGCCGATGGCATTAGCAAGAGGAGTGAGGTCGGGAGTCGAGCTCTTCAGATACCAAGTGCCGTCTTCGTTGGGCTCAAGGTACATCTTCATGTTGACGAACATGTCCTCAAGTACCTGTGCCTGAGTAGCTTCATCCAGACCGAATTTCGTAATGGCAGTGGCGAACAACTCCTTCACGTCGTTGACAACTTCACCATACACAGCCTGAGCTGCGTCGACAGCCTGCGAGCGGAGAAGAGTGACCTCGAGGTCATTGGGGCTGATGTTGATGTAGGGAGCGCTGGTCTCGGCTCTGTTGCCAACCTGCTCAGCGTTGATGTACATCACTGTACCGGGGTCGAAGATAGCCTCCTCCATGGTAGCCGTGGGCTGTGCGGTAGAGGGGGATGACACTGTCACAACGCCCTTGCCGCCATTGTTCAGGTAGCCGGCGTTGATCACGCGGAAGTAGCCGCTGAATGCCTCGCTCTGAGCGAATGCACCAAGGCTAATTGCCGAAGCGGCAATCGTCATTAACAAACCTTTTGTAAATTTTCTCATAATCATAAATATTTAAGTGATAAATATAATGTATTCCTAATTAAAGTAATTCCAATGCTGTTTTGCGGAGTGGCAACCAGAAAAGGAATAGATAGTTTTTAGTCTCAGTTTTTTTTCATGCTGTCTCTCTACGCTACAATTTTGGTGCAAATTTACAAACTTTCCCCGAATTGGCAAAGAAAAATGACGTTTTAATTTCTTAAAAAATCATAAAAGTTGGATGGTGGTCGATGCCGTGCAGTTTTTCTCGCTTAATGCCATTTTTTGGGGGTGTGTGAGAGGAAAGCGCCAAGGGCTTCAGCCCTCTCTGAGAAAGTCCATCGACTCCTCGATATCGCTTTGGGTGGCTGTCTGGTTGATGCGGATGTCGCCCACGTCGCCAAGAAGTGTGAAATTGATCACGCCGCCCATATTCTTCTTGTCGTGGGTCATCAGTTCAAGAAGGGTGGGGTAGTCGTCGCACGTGATGGGAAGGGTGCCGTAATGGCTCCGGATGTAATCGACGGTGGCGCGGAGTTTCGTGGTGGGGAAGCCGCATTTCACGGCGCTCAGATAGAGTTCGCACACCAGACCGAAGGCCACGGCATAGCCATGGAGGATGGGCTGGTTCTGCCGCAAAGCCCACGATTCGAAGGCGTGGCCTATGGTGTGGCCCAGGTTGAGCGCCTTGCGGATGCCGTGCTCATAGGGGTCTTCTTCGACGATGCGCTCCTTCACTGATACCGACTGCCCCACCATCCGCTGGAGGAGTGGAAGGTCGGGAGAGAGGATGTCGAAGGCGAGGAGCTCACCCCACGTGGCGTCGTCGGCGATAAGACCATGCTTGAGCATTTCGGCATAGCCAGAGCAGAGGTTCGCATTGTCGAGGGTCCGGAGGAATTGGGTGCTGATGAGCACGAAGGTGGGGTCGGAGAATACACCCACCTCGTTCTTGAGGCCGTTGAAGTTGATGCCTGTCTTGCCGCCTACCGACGCATCGACCATCGAGAGCAGCGTCGTGGGGATATTCACATAGTTGATGCCTCGCTTGAAAGTGGAGGCGGTGAAGCCACCTAAGTCGGTCACCATCCCGCCGCCGAGACAGATGAGGCAGGAATGGCGCGATGCACCGCCATCACCCAGTGCACGCCACACCTGCGACGCGGTGTCGAGCGTCTTGTGAGTGTCGGTAGCTCCAATTGTGATGGGGAGGGCATGGCGAAGGCCGACATGGCGGCTCAGCAAGGGCCAGCATAATTGATGGGTGGTGGTGTCGGTGAGAACGAACAACTTGTCATGGCTGCATTCCGACAGGGCGATGGCAAGATCCTCGTGAAGGGATGATGACAAAATGACTCTTGCTGGCATGGACTTTTTACCTTTGTTTTATGAAGTTTTAAAATTGAAGTTATAAACGTTTTTAGGATGCTGTTTGTCTTTTAAAATGCAAAAATACTTCCTTTTTGTCGAAAATACAAATTTTATCCATGCTTTTCGACATTTTTGTGGAAATATAAGTTCTTGAGGGAGTTTGGGAGATTCTTGAGGGAGTTTGGGAGTTTAGGAGTTTAGACGTATGATTAGAGGGGTCAGCCTCTGGTCGTTTTCCTAGAATTTCCTATAGTTTCCTGGAATTTCCTATTTTCAGCGTCTAAAGTCTATCGTCTAAAGTCTATCGTCTAAAGTCTATCGTCTCCTCTCCCCAAAATAGATTTTTTCTCTCCGCTTTTAAACTTTGGCGTAGAAGATGCGTCAAAAGGTAAAACAACGCCGGCAGTTGCCGATTTTTTTTATTACAAATTTAGCAGATGAAATATTTTTTGACTTGCCTATGCCTTTGGCTCTCTTTCAACGCCACGGCATACGCCCAGCAGAACATCAACGGCAGAATTGTGGATAAGGAATCCAAGGAAGGCATCTTCCAGGTGACCATCTCACTGCTCAAGAGTGACAGCACGTTTGTTTCCGGTGTGCTCTCCGACGATGAGGGCTACTTCAAACTCCCAGTGGAAAAGACTGGAAACTACATTGTCAAAGCCACAAGCGTGGGCTATGTCACGCTTTTCAAGAACGTCACCGTCGCTAAAGGCAGGGATGTGGAGCTCGGCACCATGAACATGGCTACCGATGCCATCCTCCTCAAGGAGGTAACCGCCACAGGTATGGCCTCGAAGGTGGTGGTCAAAGAAGACACCTTCGTCTATAATGCGGCTGCATACCGCGTGCCCGAGGGTTCTGTCGTCGAAGAGCTCGTCAGGAAAATACCTGGAGCACAGGTCGATGAAGGTGGACAAATCACCATTAACGGCAAGCAGGTGAAGAAAATCCTCGTCGACGGAAAGGAGTTCATGACCGGTGACACACAGACCGCCCTCAAGAACCTCCCCACGTCTATCGTCGACCGCATCAAGGCATTCGACGAGAAGAGCGACCTCGCACGTATCACTGGCATCGACGATGGCGAGGAGCAGACCGTCCTTGACTTCGCACTGAAGGCCGGTATGAACAAGGGATTCTTCAGCAACATCGACCTCGCCATCGGAACGCATGACCGATATGCAGAGCGTGTCATGGCTGCCCTGTTCAAAAATAATTATAGAATCATGCTCATGGGTAGTGCCAACAACACCAACGACATGGGATTCCCAGGTGGAGGTGGTGGACGTCGTGGAATGGGCGGCAACACCAACGGCCTTAACTCCTCGAAGATGATTGGACTGCAGGTGAACTATGACAACTCCAAGACCCTCAAGGCTGACGCAAGTGTCAGGTGGAACCATAGCAACGGCGACATATGGTCGAAACAGTCTGTCGAGAGCTTCGTGGGAAAAACAAAGTCGTTCTCCAACAGCCTCAACCAGAACTACACGAGAAGAAACTCGTGGAATGGACAGATGAGACTGGAGTGGACACCCGATTCCATGACGAACATCATGTTCCGCCCGAGTTTCACCGTCTCATCCAACGACGGCAACCAGTCGTCGCGTTCTGCCACCTTCAACGATGACCCATATCTCTATGTCGTCGACCCACTCACGGAGGAAGGACTGAAGAAACTCGCAGAATACAAAGCCGACAGCACAAGGGTCATCGTCAACCAGCAGGGAGAGGTCACTCTCACATACGGCAAGTCGAACTCGCTCAATGGCATGCTGCAGTTCAACCGCAAGCTCAACAACCGGGGGAGAAACATCACCTTCCGCGTCGATGGCAACTACAGCGACAACGACAACACCAGCCTCTCCATCAACACCACCACGCTCTACCAGACCCTGAGCACTCTCGGACTCGACTCCACCTATCAGACCAACCGATACAGTCTGACACCATCCACAAGGAAAGGATACTCACTTCAGACCGCATATACCGAGCCGCTCTCAAGGACCATGTTCCTGCAACTGAGCTACCGCTACAACTACAGCTACAATGAGAGCGACCGCTCCACCTACG
Source organism: uncultured Prevotellaceae bacterium (assembly GCA_946184125.1). Classification (GTDB taxonomy): domain Bacteria; phylum Bacteroidota; class Bacteroidia; order Bacteroidales; family Bacteroidaceae; genus Prevotella. Next base: position 19,902 of record CAMHEL010000012.1, on the reverse strand, counting down.
ACTTCAGCTATTTAGGCACCGGCTTCTCTGATGGCATCGTGCCCAAGTACCGCAACTGGGCCCCATATCTTAACAAAGTGACCGATGGCTTAGAGCCACATAAGGACAAGAACCAGAGCCGCTATTCGGAGTACACCAACTATATCCACGACATCCAGGTCACCTACAGATGGATACAGCCCAAGTTCCAGCTCAATGCCGGATTCATGGTGCAGCCACAGCGCTCGCATTACGTGCAGGACTTCCAGGGTGTTTTTGCAGATACCGTCAGAACCGTCACCAACATGTCCCCGACTCTCGACTTCCGCTATCGCTTCTCGCAAATGAGCAACCTCCGCATCCAGTACCGAGGCACTACATCGCAGCCAAGTATGTCTGACCTGCTCGACATTGTCGACGACAGCAGACCGCTCAACATCACTATGGGTAACCCGGGACTGAAACCCTCGTTCACCAACAGCTTCCAGCTCTTCTACAACACCTATATTCAGAGCCATCAGCGCTCGGTCATGACATTCGCCAACTTCAGCACCACGCGCAACAGCATCAGCAACATGGTGAGATACAATGAGGCTACTGGTGGACGTATCACAAGGCCTGAGAACATCAACGGCAACTGGAACTTCAACGGCGTATTCATGTTCAACACTGCCATCGACTCCATTGGCAACTGGAACATCAACACCTTCACCAACCTGGGATATACCAACAATGTGAGCTACCTCTTCAACAACGAGAAAAATATCTCGGAGAAGAACACTACCCGCACCACAACCGTGATGGAGCGCCTCTCGCTCTCTTACCGCAACTCATGGCTCGAGGTGGAGCCCAACGGCTCGCTCACTTATACCCATGCACGCAACAAACTGCAGAGCAGCAGCGACCTCGACACTTGGATGTTCTCTTACGGAGTCAACGTCAACCTCTATATGCCTTGGGGCTCATCACTCAGCACCAGCATCAGCGAGAATTCCAGAAGAGGTTACAACGACTCTTCGATGAACACCAACGAGCTCATCTGGAATGCCCAGATCAGCCACTCATTCCTCAAGGGCAACGCTCTCACCATCAGCTTGCAGTTCTATGACATCCTCCACGAGCAGAGCAACTTCAGCCGTGTCATCAATGCCATGCAGCGCAGCGATACGGAGTACAACAACATCAGCAGCTATGCCATGCTCCACGCCATCTACCGCTTCAATGCCTTCGGTGGAAGAAATGGCATGGGTGGCTTCGGTGGGCGTCGCGGCTTCGACGGTCCAATGCCTCCGGGTGGCTTCGGTGGCGGCAGGCCCGGCGGTCAGGGCGGTGGACGGCCCGGTGGCTTCGGCGGCGGCAGACCCGGCGGCTTCGGCGGCGGCGGCTTTGGCGGCGGACGGCCCGGCGGTGGCTTCGGAGGACCATCCATGGTGATGTAAATGTAAGAAAGTAGGTGATAAAAAATCGGATGATAGTTACAGATCATTTTGATGACCTACTTTAATGAAAAAAAAGGCCGAGTTCCAAGCGAGGAACTCGGCCTTGATTTGTATGTCGGTCAAAAAAAACTGGCGGACACCAATATCTTCTTTTCATCAATCCTCTTCGGGGTCGTCGTCGAAACCGAAGAGGACTGGGTCGATGAAGGCGTCCATTTGCCGGCGGTCTTTCTTCGTCGGGCGGCCTGTGCCACGGGCACGGTCCACGAAGCCGCTGATGCGGCTCATCTCCAGCAACTCGTATTGCTGGGGGTCGGTGACATTCTCATACACCTCAGGGAGAAGTTTCGCACCAACACGGTTCTCGATGCATTTGAGAATGCGGAAGGAGTAAGTGACGGGGGGCTTCCTGACAGCCACCACCTCGCCTTCCTTCACCATGCGCGAGGGCTTCACGCTGACGCCTCCCACCGACACACGGCCATTCTTGCACGCATCGGCGGCTATCGAGCGCGTCTTGAATATCCGCGCTGCCCACAGCCATTTGTCTATCCTTGCCTCATTGTTGCTCGCCATCGGTAGGTTTTTTAGGGGGTGAATACTTACGCTTGTTGAATTGGTTCATCGTGATGTCGACACCAGCAAGCACGAAACTCTTGATGATGTCCACAGCGGTGGCTATCTGTGGCTCGAGCACTTCCAGCTCATCGGGGTCGAAGCGGCCAAGCACATAGTTCACCTGGGCGCCGCGCGCGAATTCGCTGCCGATGCCCACGCGCAAACGGGCATACTGCTGGCCTATGAGTTGCTGGATGTGCCCAAGCCCATTGTGCGTCCCGGCGCTGCCATTGGCTCTCAGGCGAAGGGCGCCAAGGGGCAGCGACAGGTCGTCGACCACCACCAGCAAGCGAGCCTCGTCGATGTTCTCCTTGTTGAGCCAGTAGCGCACGGCATTGCCGCTCAGGTTCATATACGTCGTCGGCTTCAGAAGGAACAGCTTGCGACCACGCAGGGAGGTCTCTGCCACATAGCCGTAACGGCGGTCGTCGAAAACAATATTGGACGCCTTGGCGAAGGCGTCCAATACCATGTATCCAATGTTGTGTCGGGTCTCGGCATATTCCGCTCCGGGGTTGCCTAAGCCCACAATCAGATATTTGTCCATGGGCAAGAGGATGATTACTCGGCAGCAGCCTCCTCGTCGCTTGCGGCAGCGTTCTTCGAGGCGGCACGGGTCATCTTGATGGAGCACACCACAACCTCTTTGCTCGTGGCAAGGTCGATGCCCTCGAATTTCAGGTCACCCACCTTGATGCTCTTGCCGATGCGAAGATTGGTCACGTCGATGTCGAGCTGCTCGGGAATCTGATGATAAGGAGCGGTCACCTCAATCTTACGGATTGACAGGTTCATACGGCCACCGTCGCGGATACCCTGAGCAAGACCCACCAAGTGGACGGGGATGCCGATGGTCACCGGCTTCTCCTCATTCACCTCGTAGAAGTCGATGTGAAGAACGGCGTCTGTCGTGGGATGGAACTGAAGCTCCTTCATCACGGCTACATGATGCTCACCCTCGATGTCGAGGCTGATGACGTAAACATGGGGAGTGTAAATCACCTTGCGAAGGTCGGTGGCAAGGATGGCGATGGAACGGGCGAGGGGCTTGCCGTCGCTGTCCTTGGCGTCGCCGTAAAGGTTGCAGGGAACATAACCGGCCTTGCGAAGCTCCTTCGTGGCCTTCTTGCCTGTAGCCGTGCGGTTCACGGCCTTGACATTCATTTCTTTCATTGTCGTTCTAAATTTTTAATGTGTTACTCTAAATTAAGGATGCTTAATTCACCATCACACGGAAGCTCTCGAGGAGCCCAGGCGCTGAAAAAGCGGTGCAAAGGTACGCATTTAAATCATAATTCAAAAAGGATTTCCCCTTTTTTCACAAAAATAGCCATATTTTGAGCCGATTTCTTGCAAATCACAAGGAAAAGACGTATTTTTGCATCATCGAATCGAAAATCCGAAAAAAACACAACAACAATTATCGATATCACATGATCAATAGGGAACTTATAAGAATAAAGATCGTACAGTTAACCTACGCATACTATCAGAATGGCGACAACAACCTGAGTAAGGCCGAGAATGAGGTGGTGTACAGCCTGTCCATGGCGTATTCTCTCTACAATTACCTTCTGCTGCTCATCGTGTCCATCTCACAGGAGATGAGGCACAGGGTGGAGGTGCTCACGACAAGGGCACAGCGTGAGGGAACGGCACCGCCAAGCACCAAGTTCATCGACAACAGGTTCGCTAAGCAGCTCGAGGACAACCAGATGCTCGCCGATTTCGCCGACGAGCAGAAACTCTCGTGGAGCGATGACATCGAATTCATAAGGAAACTGTGCAGCATCATCGAAAACAGCCAGATTTACCGCGAATACATGGACGACGAGGAGGACTCCTACGAGGCCGATAGGGAAGTGTGGAGGAAACTTTACAAAGCCATTATCCAGGAGAATGAGGAGCTCGATGCCGTGCTCGAGGAGAAGAGCCTCTACTGGAATGACGACAAGGAGGTGGTCGACACTTTCGTGCTGAAAACCATCAAGCGATTCGACATGGCTAATGGGAAAAAGCAGGAGCTGCTGCCAGAGTACGACGACGAGGAAGACAAAATCTTCGCCTGCAAACTCTTCAGGGCTACCATACTTAATGCAGACCAGTATCAGAGATACATGAGCGATGCCTCACGCAACTGGGATTTCTCGCGACTGGCTTATATGGATGTTGTCATCATGCAAATCGCAATCGCCGAGATGATGACGTTCCCAAATATTCCCATCAGCGTCACCATCAACGAATATGTCGACCTCGCCAAGCTCTACAGTACATCCAAGAGCGGAGGGTATATCAATGGCATGCTTGATGCCATTGCCAGATACCTTGTCGAGACAGGCGAGCTGCTCAAGGAAATCGAGCCACAGAAAAAGAGATACTGAGAACAGAGCCTTCGGGAGGGGCAGCAAGAACGAAACATACATTTTAATAATAAAAGAAACGAATAATCGATGAAAACAACCTTTATTTTGGCAGCCCAGGCACAGGGCGACGGCGGAGGACTGTCGATGCTCATCATGATGCTCGCCATTTTCGCCATCATGTATTTCTTCATGTTGAGGCCACAGCAGAAAAAGCAGAAGGAAATAAGAAATTTCCAAAACTCCCTGGAAGTGGGCACTAAGGTGCTTACGGGAGGTGGCATCTATGGCGTCATCAAGCATATCGATATCGAAAAAAACAGGGTCGATGTGGAAATCGCAAAAGGAGTGGTCGTCTCTGTCGACAAAAGTGTAGTCTTCGCCGATACATCCGACCTGGCCGCATCAATGCCTGCTAAATAAGGTCGAGTGCACAACTTACCGTCAATGATTGGGAGAAATATCCTTTCCTCGCAGAGGCTCAGAAACTTCTTGTCTTGGGTGAAAAGCAAGGAGTTTCTCGTTTTTTTGTTCTTCTTCTTCATAAGCGCTTTCTTCTGGGTGATGCTCGCTGTGAAGGATGTTACAGAAAAAGATATATATGTCAAAGTAGAATTAATCAATAAGCCTGAAAAATATATCTTATCCAAAGATGACATTGAGCCCATAAGGGTCACGGTGCGCGATAATGGATATAACATCTTCAGCTACCTCACCTTCCTCAATAAAGTACAGCCTGTGAAGGTGGATTTGCAGAAAAAAGAATATAAAGATGAAAGCAACCAGGTCTTCAGGGTCGATAAAGCAGAATTGACAAAACTGATCAAGGCCGAGCTCGAGAAATCGACGGTGGTGGCTTCCATCAAGCCCGATTTTATAAGTATAAATTATTATCATAAAGAGGACTACAAGAATATGCCGGTGCTGCCCGATACCATAGGGAAGCCAAAAGATAGATATTTCGTCACAAACATACGTACTATACCTGACAGTGTGAAAATCTATTTTGCGTCGAAGTTGAACTCTTTATCTTCCATACCATCGGTAAAGACCAAGTCCATCTCCATCGAAGGCATCGATAAAACGACGAGTGTTGTCGTACCATTGGACCTCACCCAATTAGACTTTTATTACATGAAGGCCATACCCGATTCTGTCACTGTTGAAGTGTCGGTCGATATCATAGGTATGGATTCTATCACTGTGCCTATCATTCCCATCAATGAGCCACAAGGAAAGCATCTCGTCACACATCCGAGTAAGGTGAAAGTCAAGTTCACCGGACCTTCCTCAAAACTGAAGCTCGTCAACAAAGATATGTTCTCTGTCTATGTCGATTACAAAGATGTTGACACCAGTACCACCCAATCACAATACACCTTGCCGGTGAAAATCAAGGATATGCCTGACTTTATCAAGAAAGCTGTCCTGTCAATAGATAGTGTGCCCTTTACCATCGACATCAGCAATGAGAAGGAATGACACCTTGAGGGTGGCCATCACTGGAGGCATTGGCAGCGGAAAGTCCTTCGTATGCAAGGCGCTCGCATTCAGGGGCATCGAGGTCTACGACTGCGATGCTGCAGCAAAAAGACTCATGCGGCATTCCCAAGACATCAGGCAAAGGCTGATAGCGCTTATCGGGCCAAAGGCTTACGACGGCGAGGCACTCAACAAGGCTGCCGTGGCGAGATTCATGATGGAGGCACCACAACATACCCAGCAGGTCAATGATATCGTCCATCCCGCAGTCGCAGAAGACTTCCTACAGTCCGGACTCACCTGGATTGAGTCGGCCATCCTCTTCGATTGTGGATTCGACCGATACGTCGACAAGGTGGTATGTGTCACCGCGCCACTCGAGACACGCATACAGCGGGTCATGGAGCGCGACGCCATCACCCGAGACAAAGTCTTGGAATGGATGGGCAAGCAGTGGCCACAGGAGCTGGTGCGCAGCAGGAGCGATTTCGAAATCGTCAACGATGGACAGGACATCGGCCCACAGGTTGACCGCATACTCCAACAACTCTACGAGGGCTGAATCAAATAATGAACCACCCGTGACAACAAAACTATTTGTATAACAAAAAGAAAACATAGATTATTTCAAACATCATCTTAATCTTAACAAAATGAAAGAAACCATCCTATCCATAGCCGGCAAGCCAGGGCTTTACAAACTGGTGAAAAGAGGAAAGAACAACCTTGTCGTCGAGAGCATCGACCCCACACACAAGCGACTGCCTGTATTCAACAGCGACCGCGTGACCAGCCTCGCCGACATCGCCATGTACACCAATGGCGACGATGTGCCTCTCATGAAGGTGCTCATTGCCATCCGAGACAAGGAGGAAGGAAAGTCGACCTCCATACATTATAAGAAAGCCTCTTCTGCCGAGCTGAGGGACTATTTCGCAGAGGTGCTCCCCGATTTCGACCGCGACAGGGTGCACGACAGCGATATCCGTAAACTCCTGCAGTGGTACAACATCCTCGTTGAGAATGGAGTCACCGACTTCGAAGATGACTTGCAACCTACCGAGGGCGACAACATCGACGACAGAAAGGAGCAGTAACATGGGAAAGACATTGACGGAGCGCTTCCTGGCCTACACGGCTTTCGACACGCAGTCGAGCGAGGACGCACAGACTGTGCCCAGCACCGCAAAACAACTCACTTTCGCTCAATATCTCAAAAATGAACTCATCGAGGAGAAACTCGCCGATGTCTTCATGGATGAGAAAGGCTATATCTATGCCACACTAAAGGCGAACACCAAGAAAGACATTCCCGTCATCGGCTTCATCTCACACTACGATACCAGCCCCGACTGCAGTGGCGCAGGCATCAAGCCGCGTATCGTGAAAAACTACGACGGAAAGGACATCATACTATCAGAAGGCATCGTCTCTTCGCCGGCGAAATTTCCCGAACTGCTCGAACATGTGGGCGAGGACCTGATTGTCACCGACGGCACCACCTTGCTCGGCGCCGACGACAAGGCGGGAATCGCAGAGATTGTGCAGGCCATGTGCTACCTGCGCGACCATCCTGAAATACTCCACGGCGACATCAGGGTGGCGTTCAACCCCGATGAGGAGATTGGCATGGGCGCGCACCATTTCGACGTGGAGCGCTTCGGATGTGAGTGGGCTTACACCATCGACGGAGGCGACCTCGGTGAACTCGAGTACGAGAACTTCAACGCTGCATCGGCGAAGGTGACACTCAAGGGCGTAAGCGTGCATCCAGGATATGCACGTGGAAAGATGGTCAATGCCAACCGGCTCGCGGCCGAATTCGCTGCACTCATGCCACCACTTGAGACACCCGAGGGAACTGATGGCTATCAGGGATTCTACCACCTACTCGGCATTCAGTCAAACATTGAGCGGGCACAGCTTTCCTACATCATCCGCGACCACGACCGCCAGCGCTTCGAGACCCGTAAGCGTTATTTCGCACAGTGTGCCGACCTCATCAACAGCCGTTACGGCGAGGGAACCTGCCTCGTAGAGGTCAACGACCAGTATTACAACATGAAGGAGAAGATAGACCCCAATATGCACGTCATCGACATCGTGCTCAATGCCATGCAGCTGAGCGGTGTCACACCTAAGGTGCAGCCTATCAGGGGAGGAACCGATGGCGCACAACTGTCGTTCAAGGGACTGCCTTGCCCCAATATCTTCGCCGGCGGGGTCAACTTCCACGGCCCTTATGAGTTCGTCTCCGTGCAGGTCATGGAAAAGGCCATGGAGGTGATTGTCAAAATCTGTGAATTGACCGCTGATAGAAATAAGTAGTAGTGTTGATGGTCAAATCATTGACCGCTTCGAGACATTAAGGAGTAGAGCAGGTGACCAAAATAAAATACCTATAATAATATAGTCATAGATTATTTTGGTCACCTTCTAAACTTTAGACGCTCGTTAGGAATTAGGAATTAGGAATTAGGAATGAGGAATTAAGCCCTTCCAATTTTCGTTTTTCCGTATGCTGCGGTTTCGCCGCAGCAAACAACCATGCGCCCACAAAGCATATGTCTAAACTCCCAAACTCCGAAACTCCCCAAAATATAAAATCATACGTCTAAACTCCTAAACTACCAAACTCCCAAACTCCCTCAGAATCTCCAAAACTCCCTCTGCATCTCCAAAACTCCCTCAAAAAAATCTCCAAACAAAACTCCCCAAAAAAGCATCTCCATGGCCGAACTGCCCGAACTTGTCAAAGACCTGGCGTACATACTCATTGTCGCAGGTATCGTCACCATCGTTTTCAAGCGTCTTAAGCAGCCGCTTGTGCTGGGATATCTGGTGGCGGGATTCCTCGTGGGACCCAACATGCCCTACACCTATTCTGTGGTCGACCATCAGGATATCGAGAACTGGGCCAGCATCGGAGTCATGTTCACCCTCTTCTCTTTGGGACTTGACTTCTCGTTCAAGAAAATCCTGAAGATGGGGGCTGCACCGTTCATTGCCACCATCACCATCGTGTTCTGCATGATGACTTTGGGTGTGCTTACGGGGTATGTTTTTGGATGGAGCAAGATGAACTGCATCTTTCTCGGCGGTATGCTCGCCATGAGCTCCACCACCATCATCTACAAGGCCTTCGACGACCTCGGGCTGCGACAGCAGAATTTTGCCGGACTGGTGATGAGCGTCCTTATTCTTGAAGACATCCTCGCCATCGTCATGATGGTGATGCTTTCCGCCATCGCCAGTGGAGAGGGAGCCAGCGGTGGAGATATTGTGATGAGCATCCTGCGCATCGTCTTCTTCCTCGTGCTGTGGTTCATCGTGGGAATATTGGTCCTGCCGCAGTTCCTGAGGATGGTGCGCAATCTCATCAACTCCGAGACGTTGCTCATCGTGTCGCTCGGCCTGTGTTGCCTCATGGCCGTCATCTCAACCAAGGTGGGTTTCAGCAGTGCCTTCGGCGCTTTCGTCATGGGGTCCATCCTGGCAGAGACCATTGAGGCAGAGAAGATTATCAAGCTCGTCGAGCCAGTGAAGAACCTCTTCGGAGCCATCTTCTTCGTTTCGGTGGGTATGCTCGTGAAACCGTCCGTACTCGTCGAGTTCGCCGGGCCTATTATCACGCTTGTCTTGCTCATCATCATCGGGCAGGCCCTCTTCGGAACCATGGGTTTCCTTTTCAGCGGTCAGACACTCAAGTCGGCCATGCGATGCGGATTCTCCATGGCGCAGATTGGTGAGTTCTCATTCATCATTGCCACACTCGGTCTCGGACTTGGGGTCATTTCCGGTTTCCTCTATCCCGTGGTGGTTGCCGTATCAGTCATCACCACCTTCCTCACACCCTATATGATGAAGGCGGCGCTACCGGCATATAACTTGCTGGAGCGCCATTTGCCAAAATCTTGGATTGATAGGTTCAACCGAGTCACCATAAGTGGCTCTACCACAGAGAGTGAGACAGGGAGATGGCGGAGTCTGCTCACGGCAATGGCTATCGACACCGTCGTCTACAGCATCCTTTCCGCTGCTGTCATAGCGCTGATGTTGCTGGCTGTCCTCCCTCTACTCGAGGGGTGCATGGCTCAGAGTTGGGCGAGGCTGCTCTGTGGAGTGCTCACCGTTGGTAGCATCTCGCCCTTCCTCAGGTCCATCGTCATGAAGCACAACAACGGCGAGGATTTCAAGGCTTTGTGGCTGGAGAACCGCATCAACCAGCCCTCACTCATCTTCACCATCGTTGTGAGGATTGCCATCGCTGTGGCTTTCGTCTTCTACGTCTGCCACTATCTCTTCAGCTTCTCCACAGCAGTGCTCATCTTTGTGGGAGTGGCTGCCGTCGTCATCATGATGCAGTCGAAGGTCCTTAAACTGAGAAGTATCAAGCTCGAGGAAATCTTTCTGAAAAACCTGAACTCGCGCGACATCGAGGAGGTGGTGAGCGGGCAGCGCAAGCCGCACTTCAGCGAGAAATTGCTCGACCGCAACATCCACATCGCCGACTTCGAAGTGCCTGCCGACTCGATGTGGGCGGGAAAGTCGCTAATGCAACTTGAACTGCGCAAGAAATATGGGGTTCATGTGAGCAGCATCTTACGTGCCAACCGTCGTTACAACATTCCCGAGGGCGACTCGGTGCTCTTCCCTGGCGACAGGCTTCAGGTGATTGGAAGCGATGACCAGCTTACCCTTTTCGGAAAGGCGCTCGCAGGAGAGGTCTTCGGCGAGGACTTGGAAATGGAGAAGAGGGAGATGAAATTGCGGCGAATGGTGATTGCGGCCAACAGCAGCTTCGTGGGAAAAACCATACAGGAGAGCGGCATCAGGCACGACTACAACTGTATGATTGTGGGAATAGAGGAGGGCGAGGAGCAGCTCTCCGCTGTCAAGCCGTCACACGAGTTGGCAGAGGGCGATATCCTCTGGGTCGTCGGCGAGGAGGACGACCTCAAGAAACTCATCCAATAAGCGGCATCAGCCCACATTCACCGTGATGACGATGGAGTCGTCGTCCATCACTTCCTCGCTCTCGATGCTCATGTTCTTGGGAAGGTTGTTGATTACGCGGTCATAGACATACGACTGCACGTTTCCCTCGTATTCATTCTCGATGGCGTCCAGCTCTGAGAGGAGGCACTCGGTGTCGCCTATCGCGCGAACTTCCATCATGAAGGGTGCGCCCTCGCTGGCACGCGAATAGGTGATGACCGCCTCGTCAAATTCGGTGACGATGTGGTCGGCATCGGGCTGTGCCACGCGGATGCCGTGCTCCTGCAAGGTCTTCATCAGCAGACCGGCGTCGCAGAACTTGGTTTCCAGGATTACGGTGTCGTCCTGCTGCACTTTTGATGCGGGGCTTTTCCTTGCTTGTGAAGGCTTTACCGATAAGGCGATAAGCGAGATGGCAAGGGGAATAAGGGTGGCTGATATGGACATGTCGTAAAAAGGTTGAGTGGGTTATCTTTTCTTTTTCTTATTCGTAGGGGAGAGGGCGGCAAGCAGTTGCTCCATTTGGCCCATGCCGTTGGCCATGGCGGTGCCGTCGCGCCCTATTCTTATTTCTATGCGGTTGCGGCTGAAGTCCGACAGGCTGTAGCGGTGGGTGAGGAACACGAACTGCTGGTTGGCTGAACCCACAAGCGGGCGGCTGAAGTCGCGCTGGGAGGCGATGTAGGGCCCGTCGATGAGCACGTCGGTCGAGGCAAGGGCGGCATGGATGTCGCTGTCGGTCGATGACTGTAGCTCAGCATGAGTGAAGCCTGTGAAGACAATGGTCGACAGCCCCGCATCCCATGCCTGGCGCAGCAGTGTGGCGAGGGCGGCTGGCTGCTCGAAAGGCTCGCCGCCGAGAATGGTCAAGCCCTCGCTGCCGGCTGCCAGGGCGGTGTCGATGATGCCGGCGGTTGAAAGCAACTGATGGGGCGAGGGGTCCCACATATGCGATGCCATGCACCCCGGGCAGCGACGGTTGCAGCCCTGCACCCATACGCAGGTGCGCAGCCCCGGTCCCTCGGCCCTGGTCTTTGACAACAGACGGTTGACGTTGAGCAGAGGCGTGGTCATAAGTCAAGTTGGCGGCCGCGGGGCGTGGCGGGATTGTCGTCGTCGCCCGACGGCTGACTTCCGCTGCCTGTCGAAGATGTGCCCATGGGTTGCTCACCAGAGGCAGGGCGGCCGCCAGTGCTGCCGGAATAGGGCGATGTTGCCGGTTGGCAGACAAGGCGGTCTTGCAGCTGGATGATGAAATGGGGCTTCAGCTTGGTGACTTCAAAGAACTCCTCGACGGAACTGAAGCCTTGGTGGGCATGGCGGTATTTGATGGCCTGAAGGGCCATAACGGCGCTGATGCCGGGCAGCGATTCCAGTTGAGTCTTCGAGGCGGTGTTGATGTTGACGACCGATAGTCCTGCCGTGCCGGCAGCCGATGTCGTCGCGCCTGTGTTGTCGGTCGGGGCTTGCTGGTGGTGGGGGGAGTCGTTGGCCGGGTGCCGCGGCGTGGTTTGCTGACGGGGACCCTCCTTCTGCTGGGTGTGCATGTTGTACTGCTGGGCGAAGGCTGCGGCACGCTGGTCGTCGGTCTGTTGATGGCGGGTGTACTCCATGTCCCCTTCCTCCTCTTCATTCAGCATCTTCAGGTATTTGCTTCGTGCGATGAAGGTGTGGACGATGCTGACCAAATAGTAGAGGGTTTCAAGCCCTCCTGCTGTTTCCGATTTGCTTTGGCCTGTCTCGTCGAGCATGCTGAATATAATGGCAAGGGCAACAAGGTAAAGGGCACCGGCAATCAGCCATGGCTTGTATCTCATCCTACGGCCGATGATGAAGAAACCGACACAGGGCATGAGAAAAAAGGTCCATAACACCCAAAGAGAGTGCGACAGTTCCCAGGAACATCCTTTCGGCTCGGAGCGGCGGGGGGTGGGGCTCATAGTCAGTTGATGGTTTATTTGTTTGTTCTGTTTCTGTTCGTCGGTGGTATCTGCAAAATCAGTTGGTGGCTTGGTCGACGAGGTTTTCGTTCTCTGTCTCCTGTGTCACAGCCTGCTCATAATATTCGCTGGTGAATTCCGAGTCCACCACTCTTGCTTCCATGAGGGTCTCCAGAGTCTTGAGGTGCTTCAGGCATTCCTTGCCCTTCATCTGGAGGGTGATGCTCTCCACATGGCCATCAGGGAAAATCCTGATTTGTATCTGCTTCTTTTTCATCGCGCTGAGGGGATTAAGGTTTTTCCTTACATGCTTTAGAGGTTCTGAATCCTAAAAGTCGATTTTCCTTCCTGCCATGAACTGCTCGTTGTTGTCGTTTTGCGAGATGGCAGCGGTGGGGGTGGCTGAGAGCGACGCGCTGACTGCGTTCTCGTTGGCCCATTTGCGCAGCCGGGCGAACTCGTCCTTGCGCATCTGTCCCATGGGCACGATACGGCGGATGGTGTTCTCGAAGTCCGACATCTCCAAGTCGGCGGTCTGGTCGCCGTTCATACGCCGTGTGAAGGCGTCGATGAGGGCGTCGCCCACCCAGGCCTCGATTTCCGCACCCGAGAGGACGACATCTTTACCGAATGTCTTCTCGCCGCAGAGGTCGGCCAGACGGTCGGTGTCAAACTTCCCGAGGTCTCTCTTGAGTTTGGAGATGTGAATCTCGAGGATTTTCTTCCGCTCCTCCTTGGAGGGGAAGTCGACGAAGAAAATTTCGTCGAAGCGGCCCTTGCGCAGCAGCTCCGGAGGAAGGCCGTTGATGTTGTTGGCGGTGGCGAAGACAAAGACGGGGCTCGTCTTCTCCTGCATCCAGGTGAGCAGCGTGCCGAAGACACGTGTTGAGGTGCCTCCGTCGCCACCGTGGCCGCTTGAGCCGGAGAGTCCCTTCTCTATCTCGTCAATCCACAGGATGGATGGTGCCACGGCCTCGGCCGTCTTCAGCGCCACGCGGATGTTGGCTTCCGATGAGCCCACCAGCCCCTGGAAAATCTTTCCCATGTCGAGACGGAGCAGAGGCATGTTCCATGCCGACGCCACACATTTCGCCGTGAGCGACTTGCCGCAGCCGGGGACGCCGGTGAGCAGCACACCCTTGGGAGGGTGAACACCGAACGACCATGCTTTGTCGTCGAAACAGTGGCTCCGAAGCTCAAGCCATTTCTTCAGCGTCTGGAGGCCACCCACGTCGTTGAGGTCAAGATGGCTGTCCACATACTCCAGAATACCGGTCTTGCGGATAATCTGCTTCTTCTCGTTGAGGATGCTCTTCAGGTCCTTTTCGTCGAGGCGGCGGTCGTTGACCAGCGAGCGCGAGAGGCAGTTCTCTATCTCAAGACTGGTGAGGCCAAGGCTGGCATCCACATATTTGTCGATGAGGGCGTCGTCCACATCGATGGTCACGCCACGGACACCGCGGTAAGAATCAACGAACCGGGTGATGATGCCGCGCACCTCATCCTTCGTCGGCAGGGGGAAGTCGAGGATGGTGACTTCTTTCTGCAGGTCGTTGCTGACCTCAAAGGTGGGGGAGATGATGATGCAGTTGCAAAGATAGCCCTTGTTGCGGATGTTGATGGCGAAGTCTTTCAGGCGGCGGCGCGAAACGGCATTGGCATTGTTCTTTTCCGACAGGTGGGGATGGGCGTCGCAGAACACGAAGAGGCATTTGTGCCCTTGCTCCTGAGCCTTGCCCTCGCAGAAGTCGATGGCAGCCTGGAAGTCGGCGGTCTTCTTGTCGAGGGCCTTGCCACCAGAGCAGATGCCGAGGGTGGAGTTCCATACATAGAAATCATGGCCGAGTTCGGAGGAGATGCGCTGTAACTCCGACAACACGCGCTCTTCCTCAAACGACTCGATGACAAGCAGGGCATAGCGGGCCCTGATATATTCTGCTATTTGTTTCTGGCTGTTCTGACTCATAGTAGGGATGGAATGGTAAGAGGCACTGCCACCGCGACGGTGCCTGCACTGCAAAGGTAAGGCAATTTGCTGGAATTTCAAAATATCCATTTGCATTTTGTATGCTTTATTCAAGATAATTGCTTATATTTGCACAAAATTTGCAAAACCGCCACCCTCGGATGGCTAAAACAACATAAAACTTATGAATGACATGACACTTGCAATGAATGCCAACCCATTGGTGGCATATCTCCAGAAACCCGCTACGCAATTCACCAAGGCCGATATCATGCGCTATGCCGAGGAGCAAGGCATACGGATGGTCAATTTCATGTACCCTGGCGGCGATGGCAAATTAAAGACGCTCAGCTTCGTCATCACCCATAAGGCTTATCTCGACACCATCCTCACCTGTGGCGAGCGTGTCGATGGCAGCAGCCTCTTCTCTTTTGTCGAGGCGGGCAGCAGCGACCTATATGTCGTGCCCCGTTTCTGCACGGCTTTCCTCGACCCCTTCGCCGAGGTGCCCACCCTCTCCATGCTTTGCTCCTTCTTCGACAAGGACGGCAAACGGCTCGAGAGCGCTCCCGAACAGACGCTTGAGAAGGCGTGCCGGGCCTTCGAGCGTGTCACTGGCATGGAGTTCCAGGCCATGGGCGAACTGGAGTTCTATGTCATTTTCGACGACGACCACCGCTTCCCGGCCATCGACCAACGTGGATACCATGAGTCGGCACCCTATGCCAAGGCGGCTGATTTCAGGGCGCGCTGCATGTGCTGCATCGCACAGACGGGGGGCCAAATCAAATACGGACACTCCGAGGTGGGCAACTTCCATCTCGACGGCAAGGTGTATGAGCAGAATGAGATAGAGTTCCTTCCGGTGCCGGCTCTGCAGGCTGCCGACCAGCTGATGCTCGCCAAATGGGTCATACGCAACTTGGCATACCGCATGCAGCTCGACGTCACCTTCGCACCGAAAATCACCACAGGTAAGGCGGGCTCGGGGCTGCATATCCATCTGCGAATCATGCGCGACGGGAAGAACATGATGCTTCACGAAGGTCACCTCTCCGACGAGGCGCGGAAGATGATTGCTGGCATGATGCTGCTGGCGCCGAGCATCACGGCTTTCGGCAACAAGAACCCCATGTCGTATTTCAGGCTGGTGCCACATCAGGAGGCTCCCACCAACGTGTGCTGGGGCGACCGCAACCGCTCGGTGCTGGTGCGCGTGCCTCTGGGATGGACATCGGATGCCGACATGTGCCGTGAGGCCAACCCCTGCGAACCGCCAACGGTCACCGACACCTCGATGAAGCAGACGGTGGAGATGCGCTCGCCCGATGGCTCTGCCGACCTCTACCAGCTCATTGCCGGACTGTGCGTGGCGTGCCGCACCGGTTTCGAAATGGACGGCGCCCTTGAACTGGCGGAGCGGACCTACGTCAATGTCAATATCCACGACAAGGCAAGCAAGGAACGGTTGAGCCAGCTCGATGAACTGCCCGACAGTTGCGTGGCTTCTGCTGGCCGATTGGAGGAGCAAAGGGCTTATTACGAGCGTTACGGGGTGTTTAGCAAGGCGATGATTGACAGTATCATCAGTCAGCTCAGGGCTTTCGACGACGTCACGCTTCGCCAGAACGTGGAGAAATACCAGGACGAAGTGCAGAAATTGGTCGACCGGTATTTCCACTGCGGATAACGAAAATCCCGCCACCGCCCTTATTTTTCCCCGATGACCGAGAATGGTCATCGGAATCCCGGGCGTCCTGCCGCCGTCTGATAGGGTGGGAGGGGGAAGATCCCGCCACCGCGCAGCCGCAAGTCTTTCAAATCCAAATGGTGAAAAGGTGTGCCAGCCATCCCCTTGTTTTCTGCCAGGGCGTGCGGAAGGCGTCCCATGTCTCGGGGGTGAGGTAGAAACTGTCGGCCTTGTCGCGCTCGAAAATGTCGTTCAGCTCGCGTGTGGTGTGCGGGTCGATAATCACGGCGTTGGCTTCATAGTCCCAGCGTAGGCTGCGGCAGTTGAGGTTGGCGCTGCCCACGGTGCATATTTTGCCATCGACCATGATGATTTTTGTGTGGTGGAAGCCTGGCTTGTAAATCCATACTTGAGCGCCGCGCTTCATCAGTTTGTGCACATTGTAGAACACACAGTCGGGAGTGAGCGGGATGTCGCTTTTCTCCGACACCATGATCTGCATTTTCACGCCGCGTTTCAAGGCGCGGAAGAGGGCTTTCTTCACACTGTGGTTCAGCGTGAAGTAGGGATTGACAATCTTGATGCTGTCGCGGGCGTTGTCGATGGCGCTGACATAAAAGCGCCGGATGATTTCATTGCTGATGCGGGGCTCACGGTTGATGATGCCCACAGTCTTGTGATGAGCGGTGGCTGTGGTGTCGGGCTTCAGTCCCACGAAGTAGTCGCCGGCGCCATGAGCCAGGCGGAAATATTTCGGTTCGCTGGCCAGGTCCTCGCCTGTCACCTTGAGCCACAGCTTCATGAAGATGCGCTGGAGGGTGTTCACCTCTTCGCCCTCGATGCGGCAGTGCATGTCGCGCCAACTGCCCACTTGTTCCGTGCCGTTGATGTAGTAGTCGGCCACGTTCATTCCGCCCGTATAGGCTATCTTTCCGTCGATGACCACGATTTTGCGATGGTCGCGCGAGAAGACGTGATTAATCCAGGGGAAGCGGATGGGGTCGAACTCATGGATTTGAACGCCGGTGGCACGGATTTCCTTCAGGTGTTTCTTGAGCAGCGGCTGGTTGTTGGAGTCGTTGCCAAAGCCGTCGAAGAGGGCGCGCACCTCCACGCCTTCTTTTGCCTTCTCACCCAACAGGTCGAAGAGGAGATGTGCGATGGAGTCGTTGCGGAAATTGAAATATTCCAGATGGACGCTGCTGCGCGCCTGCCGGATGGCCTTGAACATGTCGTCGAACTTCTCCTGCCCACTGGTGAGGAGCGTCACGCTGTTGTCGCTTGAGAACGTCACGCCTCTGGCGTGCAGGGCGGCCATGACCAACGAGTCGCTGCTTTGGCACCATCCGGGCAGAGACGCTGTCAGCGCGATGAGGCACAGCATTTTCCGTAATAGTCTTGTTGTTGGTTTCATTGTGTCGGTTTAACCATGAACTAATTGAAGAAGCACCTGTAGTGGTCGACAATGCCCAGGAGATGCCCCTCTTGGTCGGTTACCAGCACGGAGTGCACCTTGTGCCGGTTCATGATGCGCTGGATTTCGGTCACTTTTGTGGTGGGTGCGACGCATTTGGGGTGGGTGGTCATGATGTCACGCACGGTGTGGTCGAAGAATTGCGACTGCCAGCGCTCCATGGCACGGCGGATGTCGCCGTCGGTGATGATGCCTTCCACCCGTTCGTTGCGCAGCGACACGCCGAGCCCCAGCTTGCCCTTGCTCACATGGATGATGGCCTCGCCGAGGTGCATCTCGGCGGGGATGATGGGCAGGTCGTCTGTCTTCATCACGTCGGCAGCGGTGGTGAGGAGGCGCTTTCCCAACTCACCACCGGGGTGGAACTGTGCGAAGTCGCGGGGTTTGAAGTCGCGCACTTCCATCAGTGCCACGGCGAGGGCGTCGCCCATGGCGAGGGCGGCCGTCGTGCTGCTCGTGGGGGCGAGGTTGAGCGGGCATGCTTCTTTCGCCACACGGACGAGGATGTGGGCGTCGGCATATTTCGCCAAGAGCGATGAGGCATTGCCCGTCATGGCGATGATGGGGATGTGCTGGTGGAGCACGATGGGGATGAAGCGCAGCAGCTCGTCGGTCTGGCCGGAGTTGCTCAGTGCAAGCACCACGTCGTCGCCCGTCATCACACCGAGATCGCCATGGTAGATGTCAAGGGGGTTGATGAAAAAAGCGGGTGTGCCGGTGCTCGACAGCGTGGCGGCGATTTTCGCCCCTACGTTGCCGCTCTTTCCCACACCAGTAACGATGACTTTGCCGTGGCAGTGGAAAATCATCTCTACGGCGCGGTCGAAATTCTCGTCAAGCTGACCGATGAGGTCGTTCACGGCCTTTGCCTCGTCGCGCAGGCATTGGGCCGCGTAGTCTCGGGCTCTCGACAGCCGGTCTTCTTCTTTTGTTGTCATTGTCGGTAGATGTTACAGCAGTGAGCGCAGCACGGTCTCCAACTGGTCGAGGGGAAGCATGTTGGGGCCGTCGCTCAGTGCATGGTCGGGGTCGGGGTGAACTTCGAAGAAAAAGCCTGTGGCACCGAAGGCCTTGGCTGCCAAGGCCATCTGCGGGACAAAGCGGCGGTCGCCGCTCGTATGGCCGCCGCCACCGCCCGGGCGCTGAACGCTGTGGGTGCAGTCCATCACCACGCGTGGCACGATGTCGAGCATGTCGGGGATGTTGCGGAAGTCCACCACAAGGTTGTTGTAGCCGAAGGTAGTGCCACGTTCGGTGAGCCACACCTCGCTCGCGCCGGCATCAAGGGCTTTCTCCACGGGGTAGCGCATGTCGCGCCCGCTCAGAAACTGTGCCTTCTTGATGTTCACCACTCGGCCCGTGCGAGCTGCTGCGGCCAGCAGGTCGGTCTGGCGACAGAGGAATGCCGGGATTTGGAGCACGTCGGCCACCTCGCCGGCAGGAGCGGCCTGCCAACTCTCATGGATGTCGGTGAGTATTCTCAATCCAAAGCTCGATTTCACATCGGCGAGCATCTGCAGGCCACGGTCCAGCCCAGGACCACGGAAGGACGCCACCGACGTGCGGTTGGCTTTGTCGAAGGATGACTTGAAGATGATGTCGGTGCCTAACAAGGCATTCAGGCGTACAAGTTCCTCGCCCACCGTGGAAAGGAGGGAGGCTGACTCTATCACGCAAGGACCGGCGATGAGAATGGGTTTCATGATGGTTGACTGTTATAGGTGAGATTTTGTTTCAGCTCTTCCGCCACGGCGATGTCCATGCCGCGCCAGAGGATGATGAGGCGGTGGAGACGGGTGTGCCCGATGGTGCGCTCCACGCCGACGCTCCCGGCGTAGCGCGTAATCTGGCCGATGGCCTTCTCGCGGGCTGCCGCCACCTCGGCGTCGGTGGCTTTCGATGGGAGGTATTTCAGTTCCAGCACATACGAGTGCTCGATGTCGGGGTAGATGCCCA
>CAMHEL010000011.1 GCA_946184125.1 uncultured Prevotellaceae bacterium | reverse complement strand
CCAACTATGCTCTCTTTGTACTTTTAAAAGAAAATATTAATGTCGTTTAATATAAAAAAAGTTCTTCTTGTGCCACAAAATGAGACAAGTATGTCTTACCTTTGCACCCGAAGGCTCCGAAGAAGTGAAAATCGTTTTGGAAATGGATGAAAAAACACTAACTTTGCAACATCAAGTGTGACACATGGAAAAGAAATACCCATTAAAAGTATACAAAGCCAGCGCCGGGAGTGGTAAGACTTTCACCCTGGCTGTGGAATATATCAAACTGCTCATCGATAATCTCACTGCCTACCGCAGCACCCTCGCCGTGACCTTCACCAACAAGGCCACCGAGGAGATGAAGTTGCGCATTCTCAGCCAACTGTATGGCCTGGCCCACGGTTATGCCGATTCGGCCGACTACATGCGGAAAATCACCGAGGAGATGCACTGCGAAGAGGCCGTGGTGAAAAGCCATGCCGCCAGGGCACTGAGCTTTATCATACACGACTACACCGCCTTCCGAGTGGAGACCATCGACAAGTTCTTCCAGCGCGTATTGAAAAACCTCGCACACGAACTCGACCTCACCGCCAACCTCCACGTGGAGCTCAATGATGAGCAGACAGCGCAGCTGGCCGTCGACAGCATGATAGAGAGTCTGCAGGAAAAAGATGAATTGCTCAAATGGATGATGCAGTTCATCCTCGATAAGATAGGCGACGACAAGTCGTGGAACGTTGTCAGACAGTTGAAGTCGTTCAGCATGAACATCTTCAAAGACACCTACAAGAAGCGGTATGACGACCTCCAGGTCATCAATGAGCCCCACTTCTTCGACCGTTTCACCGCACAGCTCAAGAAAATACGCGAGGACAGCATCCAGCAGATGACATCCTACGGCCAGCGCTTCCTCCAACTGACTCAGGGTTACACCGCCGAAGACTTCTACCAAAGTACCAGAGGCATCTACAACTTTTTCCTGAAACTCAGTAATGGCATCTTCGACGGAGGGCCGTTGAACTCCAACTGCCAGAAATGTTTGGAGCCATCACAGAAATGGTATAGTGGCAAGACCGCTTACGCCCATCAGATTGACGCCCTCGCCAAGAAAGAACTGTTGCCCCTCCTCATCGAGGTCGAGAGCCACCGCATGGAGTGCTACCATCATGCCCAGAGTGCCAAGCTGGCGCTGAGCCACCTCAGCCCTTTGCGGCTGCTCAGCAAGATAGAAACCATCGTCAGGGAAATCAACACCGAGGGCAACCGGCTCCTGCTCAGCGACACACAGGGACTCCTTCACGGCCTCATCGACGAGAGCGACACCCCATTCGTCTTCGAGCGGATTGGCGCACCCCTGAGAAACATCATGATTGATGAGTTTCAGGACACCGGCGCACTGCAGTGGCAGAACTTCAAAATCCTGCTCGACAACTGCATGGCTCAAGGTGGGAAGAACCTCATCGTGGGCGATGTAAAGCAGAGCATCTACAGATGGCGCGCCGGTGACTGGCGACTGCTCAACAGCATCGACAGCACCTACGGACAGGAGGTGGAGGTGCTGCCACTCGACACCAACTACCGCTCCACAAGGAAAGTGGTGGAGTTCAACAACCTCTTCTTCACCACGGCAAGGGAGATAGAATATCAGAACTTGTTGCGGAGTGTGGGCGACGAAGCCGAACAGATGCGGGCGGCCTATGCCGATGTCGAGCAAAAAGTGCCGGCCAACAAACCCGATGATGGGTATATCAGGGTGAGTTTCATGGGACACGACGCCGACAGCGACACCACCATGACATGGATGGAGGACATCATCCGCCAACTACTCGACCATGGTGTGGAGCAGCGGAAAATCGCCATCCTCGCCAGGACAAACATCGAGATAGAGCAGACCGCCAGCTATTTCCAGAGCCATGACACCGGCATCAACATCGTCTCCGACGAAGCCTTCAGGCTCGACGCCTCGCTCGCCGTCACCGTCATCATCGCTGCCCTGAGAGTCATCCACGACGAACAAGACCTCATAAGTTGCGCCCTCCTTGTCAAGGCCTGGCATATCGATATCCTCGGCCACGACATCCCCGGCGACGACATCCTGCTCCATGATGCCGACAGCCAGCCCCTCACCGACTTGATGAGCAAGATGCCCGAGGGGTTCCGGTGTGCTGCAGACCTCGCCAAGTTGAGGGAGAAACCCCTCAACGACCTCACGGAGAGCATTTACCATATCTTCGACCTTGACCACGCCCCAGGGCAGGAAGCCTATATCTGCACCTTCTACGACATTATCGCACAGCACCTCACTGAATATACTTCCGACATCGCCCGATTCCTTCAGGTGTGGGACGATAAATACCATACCACCACCATCCATGGCGACGAGGTCGACGGCGTGCGCATCATCTCCATCCACAAGAGCAAGGGACTGGAGTACGACAATGTCATCATACCCTTCTGCAACTGGCAATTGGAAAAAAGCGATGTCATCTGGTGCGAAACCCAGGAGCAGCCCTATGCACAGCTGCCCCTCGTCCCCATCAATTTCAGCCGGAAAACGATGGTCAATACGACCTATGAGGCGGAATACAAGCAGGAGCACCTGCAAAATGTTGTCGATAACCTCAACCTGCTCTATGTGGCTTTCACCAGAGCAAGGACAAGGCTTTACGTGCTCGCAGCGGAGGAGAAAAAAGACGGCAAAAAGAAGGCTGCAAAGGAAAATGACGAGGGCGCATACCGGAGCAAACTCATCGAGGAGACCATAAAGCTGATGGACGGTCAGCTCAATGGCTGCACGGTGGAAGAAAAAGAGGGGATGAACATCTTCGAGTATGGCACCTGTTTCCCACCGACCGCTGCCGCCAAAGTCCAAAAGGAGAGCGAGACCAGCAACATCTTCCTCCTGCCCGAGGAGAGCGAGCCTTTTGTCATGAAGTCGTATCCGCTCATCGCCCATTTCAGGCAGAGCAACGAGAGCCAGATTTTCACCGAGCCCCACGAGGAGCGCGACAGATACATCCGTCGGGGAAACCTGCTCCATCAGTTCTACGCCCAGCTTGCCAGCATCGACGATATGGAGAAAGCCCTGCGACAGCTCTCCTTCACTGGGGTTCTCGGCGATGAGGTGACCGAAGAAGACCTCAGGCAGCAATTGCAGCAAGCCCTGTCGAACAGCAAGGTGAGAGAATGGTTCGACCCCAAATGGACGCTGCACAACGAATGTGCCATCCTCTTCAGAGACCCCGATACGGGGCAGGCACGCACATGCCGGCCCGACAGGGTGATGAGCGACGGGAAAAACACCATCGTCGTCGATTTCAAATTCGGAAAGCCTAAGAACGCCTATCACGAACAGGTGAGGCAGTATATGAGGCTCCTCCGGACCATGGGGCACCAGCAGGTGGAAGGCTACCTCTGGTATGTGGACCGCAACCAGATAGAAAGAGTAAGTGATAGTAAGTAGGTGAAAAGAAAAGCAAGATAATGGAAAGCAATAACTTACAAAAGCCCATCCCATTCCTGAAACATGTGGCACGGCATATCCTCGACAAATACGGAGAGGACCTGTCGCAGCTCACCATCGTCTTCCCCAACAAGAGGGCGGCACTGTTTCTCAACGAGTATCTCGCCGAGATGACGCACCACACCATCTGGTGCCCCACGTATATCACCATCAGCGAACTGTTCCAAAGGCATAGCAGACTGACCGTCGCCGATGATATCAAACTCGTCTGCGACCTCTACAAAAGCTATATCGCATGTACGGAAAGCAACGAGACGCTCGACCAGTTCTTCAGCTGGGGGAGCGTCATGCTCGACGATTTCAACGACATCGACCACTGCATGGCAAATGCCAAGGGCGTCTTCTCCAACCTCAGCGACATTCATTCCTTCGACAGTGTCGATTATCTCAGTGATAACCAGGTGGAGGTCCTCAAGCGCTTTTTCAAGAACTTCGACGAGAACCACACCACCTACCTCAAGAAGAAGTTCCTGCAGTTGTGGAACCAGTTCCAGAACATATACGACGACTTCAACGACCGGCTAAGAAAGCAGGGACTCACCTATGAGGGGGCGCTGGCACGCGCCGTGGTCGAGGACGAGCAGGCCGACTTCGGCAGCAACACCTACCTCTTCGTGGGATTCAACGCCCTCCATGAGACGGAGCGCCTCCTCTTCCAGAAACTCAAGGATGAGGGACGGGCAGAGTTCTTCTGGGACTACGACCGCTATTATGTAGGTATGGAGGAGCCACAGCAAGAGGCCGGCGACCAGGTGAGGAAGTTCAAAAGCCTGTTTCCCAACAGTCTCGACGACAGCGACGACCAACTCTACGACAACCTGCGCCACAACAAGCACATCACATTCATCGGTTCGCCCACGGGCAACATGCAGGCTCGCTATGTGGGACAGTGGCTGCAGGACAAGCGGCGCACCGAGGCCGGCAACCGGACGGCGGTCGTGCTATGCGACGAAAGCCTACTCCCCACCGTCGTTCACAGCATCCCGCAAGACGTGGAGGAGGTGAACATCACCACGGGGTATCCGCTGCAGCACACTGCCGCAGCATCTCTCGTCGCGCTGCTCATCGAACTGACGCAATATGGACGTTCCGGTTCGCAGGCCTACCGGCAGAAGCCCGTCCTCGCCGTGCTCAGGCATCCCTATGCCATCCATATCTCGCCACAGGTTACCGAACTGGCTGAAAACCTCGTCAGTCAGCACCTGCATCACCCCACACGGCAGCAACTGGCCATCGACGAGGGGCTCACGCTCCTTTTCAGCGACCTCAATGTCAACCGTGAGGGCGATACCCACTCCTTCGACCTCAACCGCAACCTCAACCTATGGATGCTCGACCTGCTCAAGCGGGTCGCCATCGGCATGCGGCAGCAACCCGACACCGACCCCATGGCCAAAGAGGCGGTGTTCCGTACCTACACGCTCATCAACAGACTGCAGAACCTCATCGACAGCGGCGACCTCTGTGTGGAGCCCACCACCTATCAGCGGCTCCTCAAACAGGCCCTCGCCGCCACCAATATTCCTTTCCATGGAGAACCCGCCGTGGGACTGCAGGTCATGGGGGTGCTCGAGACCAGAAACCTCGACTTCGAACATCTGATTGTCCTCTCGTGCAACGAGGGGAACATGCCCAAGGGCCTCGACCAGCCCTCCTTCATCCCGCAGTCCATACGCGACGCCTTCGGCATGACCACCATACGACAGAAAGTGGGCATCTATGCCTATTATTTCCTCAGGATGCTGCAGCGCGCCGGCGATGTGACCATCGTCTATGGCAATGCCCCCGACAACAAGAACACGGGCGAGAAAAGCCGCTTCATGATACAGCTCATGGTGGAGAGCGGGCTCCACATCGACCTCAAGACACTGCATGTAGGTCAGAAACCGTCTATCAGAGACCATCTGCCCATAGAGAAAACACAGGCGGTGGCGGAGCGTCTTGGAGCCATCGGCAAACTCTCGCCTACGGCCATCAACCGCTATCTCCGCTGCCCCATGCAATTCTTTTACAGCTACATGGCCGGCATCAAGGAACCGGAGAGCGATGACGAGGAAATCGACAACAGGAAGTTTGGCAGCATCTTCCACGACTGTATGCAGACCATCTACGATGAACTGACAGGCACCACCGCTACGACCGATGCTCCTCCGTTCGCCGGAAGCGGACATCCCATCACCAAGTCGCAGTTGGAATATGTGCTGAAGCACGACAGTTTCATCTCGCGCCATCTCGATGCCGCCATCAAGGAGAACGTCTTCAAGTGGACCAAGGGCAAGCCCGACTATGACGGACTGCAGCTCATCAACAAGATGGTCATCAAACACTATGTCACGCAGTTGCTCAGCATCGACCTGCAACTGGCGCCCTTCACCCTGCGTGGGCATGAGGGCGACGTCTTCACCACCATCGACATCGTCACCAGCGAGGGAAAGAGAAAGGTGAAGGTAGGGGGGCGCATCGACCGCCTCGACGAGGTGACCGACAGCAGTGGTCGTCGCACAATACGTGTGATAGATTACAAGACGGGAGGAAAAACTGCGGGAACGATGGCTGGTGTCGACGATGTGTTCGACCCCCAAAATGTGCACAAGCATAGCGACTATTTCCTGCAGGCCATGCTCTATGCCATGATTGTGAGGGAGAGTGCCGAGGTCAACCCCCATGGCCTGCCCGTCAGCCCCGCTCTGCTCTTCATCCAGCATTCGGGAGGGAAGGACTACAACCCCGTGCTCGCTTTCGGCTCGAAAAACACGAGAAGAGAAATCACCGACATCGCCGAACATACCCCCGCTTTCAAGGAGCACCTGACAAAAGTGGTGGGTGAGATGCTCGACCCGAAGGTTCCATTCTCACCCACCACCGATAAAAAAGTCTGTGCTTCATGCCCCTACGCCTCGTTTTGCGGGAAAAACAGGCGATGAGGAAGGACTATTTAAAATTCATAATTCATAATTCATAATTAAGAAAATTAAGAATTAAGAATTTAGAATACATAATTTTTGCTGTCGCCTTGATGATCCTTTGACGGTCTGTCAATAGGAGAAAGCGATGAGGTGAAATTCTTACATCACACCCTCGTCGCGGAGGCGGACCTGCCATTTCCAGGCTGAGGCGAGCACGTCCTCTATGGGCGTCTCTGCCTTCCAGCCAAGCACTTTGTTGGCTTTGTCCACATTGCCCCACACCTTCTCGATGTCGCCTTCCCGGCGGGGGGCGAAGCACCAGTTGAGCTTCACGCCAGTGGCTTTCTCAAAGCCCTTGATCACCTCGAGGGTGCTCAGACCACGGCCTGTGCCGATGTTGAACACCTCAACGGCATCGGTCTCCTGCTCGAGAACGCGGGTCATGGCTGCCACATGGGCCTTGGCCAAATCGACCACATAGATGTAGTCGCGGATGCAGGTGCCGTCGGGGGTGTTGTAATCATTGCCGAACACCTTCAGCTCCTTGCGGATGCCGATGGCGGTCTGGGTGACAAAGGGGATGAGGTTCATCGGGACACCAAGGGGAAGTTCGCCGATAAGGGCTGAGGGATGTGCGCCGATGGGGTTGAAGTAGCGGAGAATCACCGATTTGATGGGAGCACCGCTATGGATGAAGTCCTGGATAATCTCCTCGTTAATCTGCTTGGTGTTGCCATAAGGGCTCAGCGCTTTCTGGATGGGAGCCTGCTCGGTGACAGGAAGGTTCTCGGCGGTAGGCTGACCGTAGACGGTGCAGCTCGACGAGAAGATGATGCCTTTCACGTCATACTTCGGCATCAGCTCCAGAAGGTTAATCAGACTGTTGATGTTGTTGCGGTAGTAGAGAAGAGGCTTCTCCACACTCTCGCCAACGGCTTTGCTCGCAGCGAAATGGATGATGCCGGCTATGCCAGGATAGTTGGCGAAAACGGCCTCAAGACCTTGACGGTCGCAGCAGTCGACCTGTTCGAAGGCCGGGCGTATGCCTGTGATTTTCTCTATGCCGTCGAGCACCTCAATCTTGGAGTTCGACAGGTTGTCGACGATGACGACATCGTAACCAGCCTCTTGAAGTTCAACGGTGGTGTGCGAGCCGATAAAACCCGTTCCACCTGTCACAAGGATTGTTTTTTTCATGAGTTTATTTGACTTTTTTATTTCACATCATTCTAATCCGAAAAGAACTTTCAAACCACCGTCGACACCCGAGAAGCCCATGAAGGCGAGGCTGAGAAGACCGGCGGTCACCAGTACGATGGCCATGCCGCTCATCCCCTTGGGTACCTTGACAAGCGACAACTGCTCGCGAAGGCCGGCGAAGACCGTGAGGGCCAATGCGAAGCCAAGAGCGGTGGAGAAGGCATAAACCACTGACTGCAGCAGGCTGAAGTCTTTCTGGATGACGAGGATGGCCACACCCAGCACGGCACAGTTGGTGGTAATCAGAGGGAGGAAGATTCCCAGAGCCTGGTAGAGACTGGGCGACACCTTCTTCAGCACGATTTCAACCATCTGAACCAGGGAGGCGATGACCAGGATGAACGCCAGCGTCTGCAAGTATTGAAGGCCCATGGGGGTGAGCACGTAGGTCTGCACAAGCCAGGTGACGATGGTGGCAAGCGTCATGACAAAGGCCACTGCGGCACCCATTCCGAGGGCGGTGTCCACTTTCTTTGAGACTCCAAGGAACGGGCAGATGCCCAAGAACTGCGACAGGACGATGTTGTTGACAAATATCGCAGAGATGAAAATTAACAGATATTCCATGGCTTATCCTTTCTTGAGTTTGTTGACGATGGCGATGATGTAGCCCAGGGTGATGAAGGCACCCGGAGGAAGCACGAAGACGAGCGTGTTGGTCACTTCAGGCAAGAGGGCGATGCCGAACAGCGAGCCGGCACCGAGTAGTTCGCGGACCATGCCCAAGAGAGTCAGAGCAAACGTGAAGCCCAGTCCGATGCCGATGCCGTCGAACATGCTCTGAAGGGGGTTGTTCTTGCAGGCGAAGGCCTCTGCACGGCCCAGAATGATGCAGTTGACAACAATCAGGGGGATGAACAAGCCCAGATTCTTGTCTATCTCGGGAAGGAAGGCCTTGATCAGCATTTGCAGAATGGTGACAAACGAGGCTATCACCACGATGAACACGGGAATGCGTACCTTGTCGGGCGTGATGCGCTTGATGCAGGAGATGACCACATTGGAGCAGATGAGCACAAAGGTGGTAGCCAGACCCATCGACAGACCATTCATGGCAGAAGTGGTGGTGGCGAGGGTGGGGCACATGCCAAGAAGGAGCACGAAGATGGGGTTCTCCTTCAGAAGACCATTGGTCAGGATTTTGATGTTGTTCATTTCTTCTTCCTCCTTCATTGATTGACTGCTACTTTCTTCGAGGCACCGCTCTCAGCGTCGGCACCCTTCTGCTTGTATACGTTGTAGGCCTGGTTGATGGCCTTCAGGAAAGCCCTCGATGTGATGGTGGAGGCGGTGATGGCATCCACGTCGCCGCCATCCTTGCTCACGGTGAGTGGCGTAGAGGGGTTCTTGCCGATGATGCTGGCCTTGCCGTCGCTCTGGAACCAGGTGTCGGCCTTGGCGCCTAAACCGGGTGTCTCGGCGTGCTCCAGCAGGGTGTAGCCCAAGATGTCGCCTTCGGGGTTGAAGCCCACAAGGACTTTCAGGTTGCCGCCAAATCCCAAGGTGGTGGATTCCACGGCAGCACCAAGTTCCTTGCCCGAGGCATCAGAGGCTTTGTGGACGATGAACTGGCACTCCTTGCCGTCTATCGTCTCGACAAGCGTGTCGTTGGCGGTCACGGTGAGGGCATCGCTCTGCATCACGGCTTTGATGCCGTCGGCCAGCGCTTTCTCCGACTGCTCGTGGATGGGACCCTCGGTGATGTGGTTGACGTAGGCGAGGATGCCGCCCATGATCAGCGCCACACCCACCAGCACGACAACCATGTTGACTAATGTTGACTCCATTTTTTTCATTTCTTCACTACCTCCCCGAAACGTTTAGGTTTGACATATGTGTTAATCAGCGGGGTGAATGCGTTCATGATAAGTATGGCGAACGACATTCCCTCGGGATAAGAGCCCCAGTTGCGGATGATGACGGTGAGCAGGCCGATGCACACGCCGTAGATGAGCTGGCCCTTGTGTGTCATGGGCGAGGTCACATAGTCGGTGGCCATGAAGATGGCACCCAGCATCAGACCACCGCTGAGGATGGCCGACAGGGGGTCGGCGTAGATGGGGTTGGCCAAGTGCAGAAGGCCATAGAACACGAAGACGGTGGCGATGATGCTCACGGGGATGTGCCACGTGATGATCTTGCGCCAGAGCATGTAGGCCAGGCCAAGGAGCAGTGCCAGGGCGCACACCTCGCCGATGGTGCCGGCGCCGTCGGGGACGTTGCCCAACAGCAAGGTCAGCGAATCGGGAAGTTGGTCGAGATAAGAGACGTCACCGGTCTTGATGGCGGTCTTCATCAGGCTCAGCGGCGTCGCACCGGTGGTGGCATCGGTATATTTGGCCAACTGACCAACGACGGGCCACGAGGTCATCTGGGCTGGGAAGGAAACCAAGAGGAAACAGCGCCCTACGAGGGCGGGGTTGAAGGGGTTGCAGCCCAGACCGCCAAAGGTCATCTTGCCGATGCCGATGGCTACAAGGGCACCGATGAGGATAATCCACAAGGGAAGGTTGGAGGGAAGGTTGAAACCCAGAAGCAGACCGGTGAGAATGGCGGAGCCATCGGTGATGCTGGGCTCGCGGTGCAGCATGTACTTGGTGATGGCCCATTCGAAGAAGACGCACGATGCCACACTCACGGCACAGACGACAGCTGAGCCCAGGCCGAAGTATACGAACGACACGAGCAGGGCAGGAACCAGTGCGATAATCACGCCATACATATTGCGCTCCACGGTGTCGGAACCATGGGCGTGGGGGGATAGCGAAACGATGAATTTTGACATTTTCGTAAACTTTATTTCTTTGCATTCCGGGCTCTGATGATGCCCATTACAGTTGACTTGCCCAAGCGGATGTTGTCGAGAAGTGGACGGTGGGCGGGACAGGTGAACATGCACGAGCCGCACTCGATGCACGAGGTGATGTCCTCGGCCTCGGCACGCTCCCACAGATGGAGCGACGACACCTGAGCCAGCAGGTAGGGCTCAAGGCCCATGGGGCAGGCACCGACGCATTTCGCGCAGCGGATGCACGGCTGGGGCTCACGGCGGCGGGCATCGGCGCCACTGAGGATGGTCACGCTGTTGGTGCCCTTGCAGATGGGCACCTCGACAGAGGTGAGGGCACGGCCCATCATCGGACCACCGGCAAGCACCTTGATGTCGCCTTCGGGCAGACCGCCGCAGGCATCGATGAGTTCGCGCATCGGCGTTCCCATGCGCACGAGGAAGTTGCCGGGGTGAGCCAGCTCCTTGCCGGTCACTGTGGTGTAACGCTCGAAGAGGGGCTTGTTCTTCATCACTGCCTCATACACGGCGAATGCGGTGCCTACGTTCTGGACGATGGCGCCCACATTGACGGGGATGGCGGGAGGGGCCGGCACCTGGCGTGAGATGACGGCATCGACAAGCTGCTTCTCACCGCCCTGGGGGTATTTCTTGGCGAGGGCAACGACCTCGATGTCGTTACGCCCAGCGGTCTTCTCCTCGAAGAGGGCGATGGCGGCGGGCTTGTTGTCCTCGATACCGATATAGCCCTTGGTCACTTTGGCGGCTTTCATCAGCAGTTCTGTTCCTACGAGTATCTCGTCGGCATGCTCCATCAGCAGGCGGTAGTCGGCGGTGATGTAGGGCTCACACTCCACGGCATTGATGATGACGCACTCGGCTTTCGCGGTGGGTGGGGGCGTGAGCTTGATGAAGGTGGGGAAACCGGCGCCACCCATGCCGGTGATGCCGGCGTTCTTCACTTTTTCCACGATTTGCTCGGGAGTGAGCTCGGGATGGTCGGCGAGTGTCTCCAACTTGTCGGAGCGGTCGATGCTTTCTTCCCATTCGTCGCCTTCCACCTTGATGATGATGGAGGGCTTGAGATAGCCGGTGGCATCGATGGCATTGTCTATCTTGAGCACGGTGCCCGAGACCGACGAGAAGATGGGTGCCGACACGAAGCCGCCGGCCTCGGCTATCATCGTGCCAACTTTCACCTTGTCGCCACGGGCCACCACGGGTTTGGCGGGGGCGCCGATATGCTGCGACAGGGGGAAGACGGCCTGGACAGGAAGGGCAGCCTCTACGGTTTTCACCTCGGCCGACAGTTTGTTCTCCTCAGGGTGGACACCACCCATGCTGAATGTTCTTAGTTTCATGCTTGCTCCTCCTTCTCTGTGGGTTTGACGATGGGTTGAACGGGCGTGGCGGCGGGCTGAGCCTCTGCGGGCTTCTCCTTACGCGGTGGGAAATTGACGGCGGCGATGGCACCCGTGGGGCAGACACCTTCGCACTTGCGGCAAAGACGGCATTTGTCGGGGTCGATGTAGCTGATGTTCGAAGCCACGGTGATGGCCTCGAACTTGCACTCCTTGGCGCATTTGCCACAACCGATGCACGCTGCCTGGCAGTTCTTCTTAGCCACGGCGCCTTTGTCTTTGTTCACGCACTGCACATACACGCGGCGGCCCTTGGGGCCTTTCTTCCGAAGCTCGATGATGTGTCGGGGGCAGGCCTTGACGCAGGCACCGCACGAGGTGCAAAGCTCCTCGTCGACAACGGGCAAGCCTGTCGTCTCGTCGATGGCAATGGCACCAAACTGGCAGGCCGACACGCAGTCGCCGCAGCCAAGGCAGCCATAGCCGCACCCTGTCTCGCCGGCACTGCTTGAGTTGACTGCCGAGCAGGTGCGCAGACCATCGTAGATGACGGTGCGGGGGCGGTTGGCACAACTGCCGTTGCACCTCACCACGGCCACACGGGGCTCGCTGTTGGCCACAGCCATGCCAAGTAGGTCGGCGGCTTTGCTCATCACATCGGCACCACCGACAGGACAGTTGAGACCGTCGAGGGAACCTGCATCGGCACCTTTTACAAGGGCGTCGGCAAGACCCGAACAGCCCGCAAAGCCGCAACCGCCGCAGTTGGCGCCAGGGAGTACTTCCTGAACAAGGGCTATACGGGGATCTTCCTCGACAGCAAACTTCTTGGAACATACATAGAGTATCACCGCTGCGATGAGGGCGATACTTCCAAGCACGATCACTGCACTTAAAATGAAATCCATGTTGTTTTGTTATTGGTTATTTGATTGTTTTGTTCATTGCTCAATGACGAAGGCGAAATGCTCGGCAAGCCGGTCGCGGAATAGATAGAGGACAGCGTAGTAGGGGATGAGGCTGGCGAGGCCTGTCAGGGCCGATGCTCCCTCGCTCCCTGTCAGCCAATAACACAGACCGAGACTGCCCACCAGCACGAGGAAGGGGAGAATGAAAGCGAGCAACACGGCACGACGGCCGTTGGAGGCGGTCATCGCCACCTTCACTTGGTCGCCGACGGTATGGCGGCGGGCAGCGTCGGCATCGCTCACCACCACGGTCTTCTCCTTGCTCTCAGCAGCGCTGCAATGGCCGGCGACCTTGCAGGACGCGCAGGCTGAAGTCTGGACGAAACGCACCGTGATGCTGTCGCCAGAAATGGATTCTACCGTGCCGATGTGTGAAATCTTGCTCATTCTGTTAATGGCCACAGACGGTTCCAAAGCCTATGGTGCCGCATTTTTCCTTGTTAACGATGCAAAAATAGTGAAAAATCTGCATTCAGGCAATGAATATGAGGATTTACTTGCTATCTTTCTTCGAAATCGTTTGCGGCATTACAGGATTCGTGCCACCCTAATGCCTGCACTCTTGGTCTGGCGCTGAAGATACTCGTAGAGGGTCATGGGCTCGTCGACCACCTTCTTGTGCAGCGACGAGGCGTTGAACAGATGCAGGCCGTCGTCGTGCCAGATGGCAAATCCCACGTGAGAGATGTCGAGACCGGCTTTGTCGGTGACTATGCCGATGATGTCGCCGTCGTGGATGTACTTGCGGTAGCGGTTGGAGGTCTTCAGCTGGGCCTTGGGGATGTAGGTGAACTCGGTGGCGTTGACTTTCGCCTCCATCTTCTTGATGTCGGGCAGCCACTCCTTGTGGGCGTTGAGCATCTTGTAGGAACTCACATGCTGGGTCATGTAATCGACGTGAGGCTTGCGCTTGGCGCTCATGGGAGAAGCGGGAAGCTCGACATCGGCCACAAGGCCCTCGCTGATGTTGTCGGTCAGCCAGATGGTGAAGTAGTGCTGGCGGGTGGGATAGGAGACCTTGCTGCCGATGTAGCGCACCATGGCGAGGGTGCGGCAGAAGTCATCGAAACTGGTGGTGCCTTTCTGGGTGCAGATGGTCAGCGCAAGCACATTTTCGACAAAGGTGGTGCAGTCGAGCCCCTCGGTGTTGATGACCAGCGACTCGCTGAGGTCCTGGTCGAGGGTGTAGGCTACGTAAGGATAGCCTAAGAAGTGCCTGGCAAAATGGAGCGGCACATTGGTGCCTTCGCCGAGCTGGCGCCCTTCCTTGAGCAGTTGCTCGATATGGCTCTTGTCATTGGGATGGGTGCATTTTATTTCAAAATCCATGGCTGGAGCGGGCCTGGTGGATTGGGCGGGTGGATTGGGCACTGTGGCTTCTGCTGCTTCTGCTGCTTCAGTCGTTTCTGCTGCTTCTGTCGTTTCTTGGGCTTCTGTTGGTTTGGCTTGTGCCTGGCGGTCGCACGAGGTGTGCATCATGGTGCCCATAGCGAAGAACACAGTGGCGATGAGGAGGGCGATGGTTGGCTTTTTCATATAGTTTTGGTTTGTGATGGATGTGATGTCCTGAACTGACGTTTCTTACGCTGTTGATGTTTTTATCGGTGAGTGTATTGTAATTCTAATGTTTGTGCGACTTCTTCCGTCCGAAGTTGAAGCCCACGTAGACTTTGACGTTGCCGAAATAGTTGGTGGTCTCAAACCGTGACTTGCTGTAGTTGTAGGAATGGATGACACTGTAGGCACCGAAATACCATTTCGAGTCGTTCCATATCACTCCAAAGCGCCCCACGCCATCGACGTTGAAATTGTGAAGCGAGAAGTCGCGGAGCATCATTATGTCGGTGATGTGGTCGCCTGTGGTGCTCTTGTAGCCGAGCGCCAGCGACAGCGATGCCGCAAGCACCCAGTTGGGAGCGAACACCCAGTTGTAGCCATAGCCGGCAGAGAGTGAGATGTCGGTGTATTTCACCTTGCCGAATCCCAATACGCTGTCGATGAGTTCCACGCGCTTGAAACCGACATCCGACAGGGTGTTGAGCAACTTGTCGAGGTTGAGCTCCAGGGAGTGGCGTGTGTAGCCTCCACCAAACATGAAGGAGCCGGCGCTCCGTCGCTGGCATGTGCTTTGGTTGAAGGCAGCTGGGTAGGAATAGCGGTGGTGGTTGGTGATGTAATAGACATTCAGGCCGGTGATGCTCACGCTAAGACCATCGAAGGGGATGTCGCCTTTGAGCTTGAAATCCTCTTCCTCACCTAAGTCTATCGACCTGATTTTGTAGTCCTTGCCCGAACGCCGGAGGAAAAAGTCGGCACCAAGGCGGGAGGTGTATACGCTGAGGTCGAAACTCTTCTTCTTACTTGAATCGAAATAGGCCAGGTCGATGGTGTAACCCCAGAACAGAAAACTCCAACCTATATAGGGGCCAAACTGGATGCGGGCCTCGGGGGAGAAATTGATTTCCTGTCCCAATTTGCTCCTCATACTGTAGTTCTCGAAACTATAGGTCGACATGAGGGTGGCGGTGAACTTATAGCGCTGAGGCTCAATGAATGTGGTGTCGGGGTCGTTGAAATTCTTCAATACTTTGGAAATCCATGCCAACGGCCGTTTCAGAAACCCTTTCTTCTGCGGAAGACTGTCGGGCATGGCGGTCGGCACGGTGGCTTCCGAAGTGACGAGACAGTCGGGGGCAGTGGGCTGCAAGGCCGTTTGGGGTGTGACAATGCTGTCGGGGGGAAGAGTCTCGCTCATTGCTGGCCGATCGACCATGATACTGTCGGCCGTAGCCCAGATAGGGACCGCGGTAGCCAACAGTAATATGACTATAACCAGTCTTCTTATCATTTGAGGTATGACGTATTGAAATACCACTTCATAGAATAGGAAAGATTAGAGCACCTCTAAAATTTCCCGAGTATACGGTCGAGCACCCAGTTGGCTGGTGTGGCCGACACACTGGTGCAAGTGCAGACACCGAAGCCCTGGAGATGGTGTATGACTGATGTGATGATAGGCAATTGGACGTAGGGTGGGTTGGGCACGGTGATGCTGGTAGAGCCTTCGCTGGTGACGAGCTGGATGGGGTCGTACTTGAAGACGGAGAAGCTGATGATGCCTTTGTCGCCGATGACTTCGATGCAGTCTTCGGTGGCTGCCTCATGCCCCACGAAGCACCAGGAGCCGCTGCCAGGCAGTCCGCTCTCGAATTTGAAACAGGCACTGAGGGTGTCCTCGGCTGTGTAAAGGCCACCACGGTTGGCGCAGATGCCTTTCGCATCGGTGATGACGCCGAAAATATCCTGCAGCAGGTCAAGCTGATGGGGAGCGAGGTCGTAGAAGTAGCCTCCTCCCGAGACATCGGGCTGGAGACGCCATGGCAACTCGCCCTGGGGGGCGTAGTCGATTTCGCGTGGCGGACAGGCGAAGCGCACCTGAACATTGATGACCTTGCCTATCACACCGTTTTTGATGATGTCCTTCACACGTTGGAAATAGGGAAGGTAGCGGCGGTAGTAGGCCACGAAACAGGGAACGCCGGTCTGTTCGCTCACTCGGTTGACGCGGGCGCAGTCTTCATAGTTGGACGCAAGGGGCTTCTCCACATAAACGGGCTTGCCGGCCTTCATGGCCATGATGGCGTAGGTGGCATGGCTCGAGGGTGGGGTGGCCACATAGATGGCATTCACGTCGGGGTCGTCGATGAGCTGCTGTGCGTCGGTGTACCATTTCCTGATATGGTGCTGTTCGGCATAGGTGCGGGCACGTTGCTCGCTCCGGCTCATGACGGCCACGACGCTCGAGCCTTCGACATCGGCAAAGGCGGGACCGCTTTTCTTCTCGGTGACCTCGCCGCAACCGATAAATCCCCATCTGATATATTTCATGATTCGTCGGGTGTTGGTTGATGGTTGGGGGTGGTGCAGCTGTCGGCTGCATGATGGGCGGTGAGCCGGCTCATGCTGAACTCACAGCCGCAGTATTGTTGGTTGTAGAAGGCATAGGCCTTGAGCAACTCATTGCGCCGCTCATAGAGGCCGCCTTTGCGCCAGTTCTGGGCCCAGAAGAGGGTGCCCGGCACTTGTTGCTGCGCTGTCATGCCCGCTTGGGTGATTTGCTCCAGGCTTTTCCAGCGCGAGGAGGCCAGCGTGGTGGTGAAACAGCGAAGCCCCAAGGCGGAGGCCTGGCGGGCGGTGGCGATGAGGCGTGTCGTGAAGCAGCGAAGGCAGCGGGCGCCGCGCTCGGGCTCATGCTCGAGGCCCGACATCTCGTGCAGCCAGTGCTCGTGGTCGTAGTCGCCGTCAATCCATGTCAGCCCCAAACTGTCGGCATGGCGCTTGCTCTCATCCTTGCGGATTTCATATTCCCTGAAGGGGTGGATGTTGGGGTTGAAATAGTATATCACGGGGCGGATGTCATGGGCGAGCATCCACTCCACGATGGCAGAGGAGCAGGGGGCGCAACAGGCATGCAGCATCACCTCGCTGATGCCTTCGGGCACAGTGATGGGCGATGGGCGTTTCATGGGGCGGGGTGAACAAAGCGTTTAAGCGACTGGCCGCCAGGCATGGTGACGATGTGTATGCCGCGCTCGGTGGGAAGGACGCGACGGCCGCCGATGCCGACCTCACCCACGGGCTTTGTCCCGAGTGTCGGGTCAGCGATGTGGTCGAGGGCTTCCATCTCCCTGATTTGGGCGAAATACGACTGGTGGGTGTCGCTGTTCACGAAGCCTTTCTTCTCCATATAGACAGAGGTCTGGCCAGGAAGCACGAAGAGGGTGCAGTGCTCGGAGGTGCCTCCCTCCTCGTCGAGGAAGGCTGAGGCATCGGTGTGCTCCTCGCTGAGACTGTTGGTGAACAGGTAGAGCTCGCCCAACTGGTGGCAGCCCTCTGTCAGACGTCCGCCAAGCGATGTGATGCCCTTGCCAAGGGTGATCTGGAAGGCTTTCGAGAAGGCGAAGGCTCCGTCGCCCACAGACTGCACGGGGTCGGGAAGGTAAATGCGGGGTATCGCCTCGTTGCCGGCAAAGGCGTAGGGTGCGATGGCCCTCAGCGATGAAGGCAAGTCTTCGGGCTGAGCGAGGCAGGGCACATGGAGCAGGGTGGCTTTCTCATTGTCGTAGAGCAGGCCATCGGCATCGGTCGTGAGATAGGGGTTGGAGGCTTCGACGGAAACAGTGGTGAGACTGCGGTTGAAGAGGAAGGCGCCGCCATCCACGCGGCTGACCGTCGAGGGCAGGGTGATGGATTTCAGCATGCCCTCGGTGCCCAGATTCATGCCGAAAGCCCCGAAGGAGAGATGCTGGAGACCCTCGTTGAGTGTGACATCGGCGAGTGAGCGGCAACCGAAAAACGCCAGCGAATCGATATGCTCCACGGTGAGGGGAAACGATATGCTCTTGAGTTGGCTGGCCTGGCAGAAGGAGTAGGGGGCAAGGTAGGTCACGCTGTCGGGTATGACGTAGTCGGTGAGTTCGGAGGCGGGGGGGTAGCACACCAGGGTGTCGCCGCCCTCGGAGAACACCACGCCATCAAGCGAGAAGTAGTAGGGGTTGCCCGTGCTGATGTTGATGTCGGAAAGGGAGGGAGCCGTGTAGAACACGACGGGGTTGAACGTCTGGAAGGCGTCGCCCAGGTTGATGGACTTCAGCTTGTTGTCGCCTAACACCAGGGAATTGTCGATGGTGGTCACGCCATTGCCGATGATGAGCTCTTCGAGTGATGCCATCTGCTGGAAGGCGCCTTCTTCGATGGTGGTTACCGAGTGGGGCACCTCAAGTGAGGTGAGACTGTCGCAGCCCACGAAAGCGGCGTAGCCGATGGTGTGGACCATGGCGGGTATCTCCACGTAGCGCAGATGCCGGCAACCGGCAAGGGCCATGGTGTCGATGGTGACGATGTCGATGGGCAGTATCAGTTCCTCGAGCATGGGGCAGTTGTA
Organism: uncultured Prevotellaceae bacterium; assembly: GCA_946184125.1. Classification (GTDB taxonomy): domain Bacteria; phylum Bacteroidota; class Bacteroidia; order Bacteroidales; family Bacteroidaceae; genus Prevotella. The sequence goes on along the minus strand of CAMHEL010000011.1, from coordinate 31,144 downwards.
GAGAAAACCGCTGCCGAAATGCTGGGCGGTGGTGGTGTGGGGCGTGCCGAGGATGGAAAGATAGATGTCGCTGGACTGCTCGATGGTGGACTCGCTGAGGTCGAGCAAGCGCAACTGTCCGGCGGTGGGTGTGTCGAGGTCGCGAACGCCGCACATGTCTCTGAGAAACATCATGTCCGTGCCGTTGAGCGAACCGATGACTTTCATCGAGGTGGTGCCATAACGGGCGTCCTCGGAAATCTCTGACAGAGCCTGTTCGAGCGTGCCGGCTTGCCCCACCGACACATAGATGTCGTACTGAGCCCGGAGGGGAACCACGCTCAGACAGGTGAGGAGCAGAAGGCTAAGGCGGCCTATGATGCTGGAAGTTCTTGATGGAGTCATGTTTTTTTAGGAGTTTTTTGGGGAGTTTAGGAGTTTGGGAGTTTTTTGAGGGAGTTTGGGAGTTTAGGAGTTTAGGAGTTTAGACGTATGCTTTGCGGGCACACGGCATCAACACAAATTCATAATTCTTGTAATCAAAACTCTCAACTAACGTCTAAAGTCTAGTGTCTAAAGTCTTTTTCTAGGAGTATAGGAGTTCAGACGTATACTTTGCGGGCGCGGTTATGTTTGGAGTTAGGGAGGTTTGGAGAGGTGCAGCCGACATTCAAGCGTAGCCTAATTTTCATTTTTCAATATTCAATTTTCAATATTCAATTTTCAATATTTAATTATTTTCAATTTTCAATCTTTAATTTTCAATTTTCAATATTAAAGTGTCAGCTTCGGCTCACTTGTAGGCCGGTGGTGCTGAGCGACATGTCCACGAAACGGGCATTGGTGTTGAGGCGGTTGGCGAGCAGAACCTGGCGGATGCGGGCTGCTGCCTCGGGGTCTTTGGCTACCATGTAGAGATAGCCGCCACCACCCGCGCCAGGCAGCTTATAACCCAAACAGAGGTCGTCGACCATATCAGTGAGGGCTCGGACCTCTGAGGGATTGGTCCCCCCGTCGAGGCGCTGGTTCTGACGCCAGGTCTTGGCGACAAGATGCCCCATGCGCTCGAAGTCGTTGCGCTGGATGGCCTCATACATGTCGGTGGCGTGCTCCTTCATCTCACGGAGCATCTGCAATTGGTCGTGCTCGTTGAGGAACATTCGCCGAACGATCTCCGAAAGGATGTTCTTCGCTGTGCGGGTGATGCCGGTGTAGAAGAGCAGGTGGCAGGCCTTGTAGTCGGGGAGGGTGTAGATGTCGGAGGGAAGCCATCTCACGGTGGGGCATTGGCCCACGCCGCGGTCGGTCTGGAGCAGTTTCACACCATGAAGCAGTCCGCCAAACTGGTCTTGCCATCCGCCGCCAGTGGTGAGCAGCTGCTCGAGGACAAGGGTGCGGTGACCTATCTCATTCTTGTCCCACATCAGACCGCAGAAGTCGTTGAGGGCACCCAGGACGGTGGCGGCGAGGATGCTGCTGGTGCCTAAACCGCTGCCGGCGGGGATGGCCGACAGAAGGGTGAGTTCGATGCCGCACCCGAAGTCGGTGAGCTGCTCGCGAAGGGAGGCGTAGCGGGTCTTGGAGAAACCGGGCTGGAAGCCGGCGAGCACCAGCGCTGCCTTGGGGATGGAGAACGGACTCCCTACATGGTGGAAGTCGGCGAGTTGCTCGTAGCTCGTCACCACTTCGGAGGCACCGAGGTCGATGCTCCTCAGGGTGATCTGAGGCTCAGCGCTGGGCTTGATGTAGGTCTGGATGGGGGGCTGGCCGTTCAGCTCTATGGCAAGGTTGACCACGTGTCCGCCCTCCATCAGACAGAAGGGTGGGGTGTCGGTCCAACCGCCGGCGATGTCGATGCGGACGGGGCACCTGCCCCACACGATCTGGTCGGCATAGACCGACTTCATGGGCTGCTGGGTGTCGCTGAGGGCAGAGGCGGTGAGGCCTTCTTTGAGCAGGGTGAAGGCACGCTGCTCCTGGCCGCCATCGGGCAGCCCTTTGAGCGTGCGGAGGCGCGAGCGGAACATGGCATCGCTGATACGCGTGAGAAGCGGCTCGCTGTCGGGGATGGGGTGGGGCTCGGCGATGTGGAAACGCTCAAATTCATGGGCGGCATCGTCGAGGTCTACTTGGTAGAAGATGCTGTGCTGGTAGTTGGTGGCCAGGAAGGGCCAGTTCTGCCGGCGGTTGTCGGTGCGCTGCTCGTGGAGGCGAAGCAGATTGGCTTCCGACGATATCTCGTCGGCGCTCATCAGCCGGGCCTTCTGCCATATCATGCGCCCGCCTTGCTGCTCTGGCTCGTTGAGCATCCACCGCAGCACCAGTCCCATGTCGTTGATGGTGTCGACGACGGGGAAGATGTGGGCTTCCTGGATGTCGTCGGCTCCGGTGATGGCCGACGGGTCGATTTGGCGGCGTGCCGCCCACTGCCCGAAGCTCTGTCCGATGAAAAGGGTGGCCGCATCGGTGAGGGCTCCCCTGAAGGCATCGTTGTAACCGTAGGGGCGCACCACCCATTGGCGTTCGCCCAAGGGCACGATATCGATGCACTGGCCTGGCTGCAGCGCGATACGCCAGTCGTTGGCGGGCACACCGGTGATGATGTGGTCGTGTGTCAGTGTCCATCCCTCAGAGATGCAGCTGTTCTCCACCCATAGGTTGCAGTTGGACTCGGTGATGGGAAGCCTGGTCTCTGAGTTCTGCACATAGATGGAGGGGTGGGGCTTGCGGGAGCGGTGCATGATCTCGCGCTGGTCGTTGACGAGGTTTTGTATCCGCAGAGTCGAGGATACCAACTCATGGCTGGTGCCGAAGTGATAGAACTCGCCGCCGGGGAGGGGGAGGATGGCCACGCTGAGGGCGTTGAGGTCGCTGTCGTCGATGGTGGGGTGTGTTCCCAGGGCGCAGCCGAAGGTGGAATAGAGGTCGTAGTAGGTGGGCTCGCCGGCTTTCTCGCTGCGCTCGACGAGGAGTTTGACGGCCTTGTCGCTGAGCAGCCACACACCGATGTCGACCAGATAGAAATGGGCATGGCGGAGGGTGGTGAGCTGCTCGAGGCTGGGCTTCTGCACCATCATCTTGAGGGTGGTGGGGCTTTGGCGGTCGGCAACGAAGACGCCATGTTTCGAGGCGGTCTCGTCGTTGAGCCACAGACCATAGCACACCACGTCGGCATCGGGGATGACGGGCAGCGGCTGGGTGGAGCGGATGAGCACGTCGCCGCTCACCACCATGGTGTGGTGGCGGGCGGGAGCCATCTGCATGATGCGCTCGTAGAGGGGAACCTGCAGCGACAGGAGGTCTTGGCTGAGCCGCTGACCACGCTCCCAACGGAACACGGGGATGGGGGTGAGCACCTTGCCCGAGGGGGCGTAGGCGGGGAGCCGTCGGCTCTGCCCGCCGGCATGAAGCAGGATGCGGCGCTCAGTGGCCAACCATTCGCCGAAGGGAAGGCCGGGGACCATCGACTGATGGCACTGCCTGAGAAGCCATACCGTGCCACCGCCACTGCCGAGCTTGCTGTCGACAGGGTCGTGGGAGCAGAACCACTCGTCGGTGGAGAGCCCCGTGATGGCATGGAAACTGTCCACCAGGTTGGGGGGCAGCGAGAGGAGTTTCCGCATCATAGCGTCAGGTCTTTTTTCTTGCTGCCACGCCACTCCATGATGCCTCCGCCGATGAGTGAGAGCACAAGGATGGCGAGGGCGATGTAGGCGATGGTCTCGGTGGTGGCGACAGAGGCAGGATGGAAGTCGAACACCACCTCGTGCTTGCCGGGCTTTAGGTTGAGGGCACGGAGAACATAGTTGACACGGCCGATGGGAACATTCTCGCCATCGACGGTGGCTGTCCACTCGGGATAGTATATCTCGCTGAACACCACGACGCCGCCCTTCGATGATTCTACATTATAGGTGAGGTGGTTGGGCTCATAGCTGGTGATGGTGACTTTCGACAGACTGTCCTGGGCGACGCTCTCGCCGAGAATGGCTTTCATGTCGGCTCCTGCCACGGCGGTCTTGCGAAGGTCGTTCTTGCCCATGCCGTCGAGCTCCTCGTTGGCATTGCTCACATAGGCCACTTGGTCGACAAACCAGGCATTGCCGAAAGCAAAGGGATTGGCCAAAGGTGCCGTCTGGTTGTCTTGAAGCGGGAGAATGAAATATTTGGCGTTGAGCATGTTGATGACAGGGAAGAGGCTGTCGCCGGCGATGGTCTCAAAGTTACCGCCTGTCTGTGCAATGGCTCCCATGGCGGCTTGCATCTCGGGCATGATATGGGCCTCTATCAGTTCCTGGTAGCGGCGTAGCTTTGCGGCATGGTAGCCGCCCACGCTCTTGTGGTAATACGAGGTCTCGTTCTCATTGAACGTGTTGGTGGCGAAGTTGAGCACACGGTAGTCCAGACTCTTGTCCTGGAGGATGCTCTCGTCGGCTGCCGTCTTCGGCTGGGGAAGCTCCTTCCGGCTCTTGTCGACGAACATGTCGTCGTAGAGGTAACGCTTGTTGACGGCCCACATGTCAACCAGGCAGAGGGCGGCGAGGACGAGGACCATATAGAGGGTCTTGAGCTTCTTCGTCTGGTAGACGAGGAGGACGATGAAACCAATGAGGACGATGGCGAAGGAGCGCCATGCATCGGAGGTGAGAATGGACTGCCTTACTTCACGAAGGTTGCCCAAAAGGGGGTTGAGCTGGTCGGCGGGGAATTGGCTCAGGGCTTGCATTTCCGACGAGGAGACGAAGTCGCTGAAGAAAAGACCGGGCGCTACGGCCATCAGAAGGCAGGCACCGCCAACAAGGATGAAACTGGCGTAGAGGGCTTTGAGGTTCTTCTTGAGAAAGTAGGGACTGTCGGTAATCTTCTTCAACGCAAGCATGGCGAGAAGAGGAATGGTGAACTCGGCGATGACGAGAATCGACGCTACGGTGCGGAATTTGGAATACATGGGGAAGTGGTCGATGAAGAAATCGGTGAGACCCATGAAATTCTTGCCCCAAGAGAGGAGTATGGAGATGAGCGTGGCTGCCAACAAAGCCCATTTCATGGGGCCGCGCACGATGAAAAGACCAAGGATGAAAAGCAGGCAGACAAAGGCGCCGACATATACCGGACCGCTGGTGCCGGGCTGCTCGCCCCAGTATTGGCTTATCTGGCCGAAGATGTTATAGTACATCGGGTTGGCTTTCTCCATGGCTTTCTGGTTGGCGGCAAGAGGCACTGAGGCTCCGCCCTTGGCATTGGGCACGAGCAGCGTCCATGTCTCACCTATTCCATAGCTCCACTGGGTGATGTAGTCGCGCTCCAGACCGCTGTCGGTCTGGTTGGAACTGTTCTCCTTCACCAACTCGCTCTTGCCACGCATCGTCTCCTTGGAGTATTGCCAGGTATGGTAGAGATTCGACAGGTTGACGCAGATGCCTATCAGGGCGGCTACGGCGCAGACGGCTGAGGCCTTGAGGAAACGCAACATCTCGTGCTTGCGGAGGGCATCGACAAAGAATGCCACAATCATCAGTACTATTATAAAAAGGTAATAATAGGTCATCTGCACATGGTTGGCATTCACCTCGAAGGCGGTGAAAAGGGCGGTGACGGCAAAACCCCAGAAATACTTCCCTCGGTAGGCCCACACCAGGCCCGCTATCATGGGAGGAAGGTAGGCGAGGGCCCACACCTTCCAGATATGGCCGGCGGCGATGATGATGAAGAAATAACTGGAGAATGCCCAGACGATGGCGCCAAGGGCCGCGAGCGACTGACGGAAGTCAAAGGCACGCAGAAGAATGTAGAACCCCAGCAGATAGACAAACACATACCAGACGTTGTCGGGCAGCCACAGATGATAGGCGTTGACCACCTGGGTGAGGCCGTCGGTGCTCGTGTAGGAAGGGGAGGTCTGGTAGGTGGGCATGCCACCGAAAAGGGCGTTGGTCCAGCGGGTGCGCTCGCCTGTCCTCTGATAGTATTCACGGGCCTCCTGACCAGCACCACGGCCAGCTGAGGTGTCATGTTGATAAAGAATTCGACCCTCGAAGTCGGCAGGGAAGAAATAGGCAAATGCAATAACTGCAAATACCAGCACTGCTATGAGGTCGGGAAGACATTTCTTAAATTTTTCCATATCTTGTTGCTTTTTCGATTATCTATCTGAGAAAGAAGGAAAATAGATGGCCTAATGACAAGCCAAAGCGCACCTCAATCCCGCCCAAAAGCGCAGAAGAAGGTGGTAACGAGTGCAAAGATAGTGTAAACCGAGTGGAATGCAAAATAAAAACGCAAGTTTTTATTTTCATTCCCGAGGTGCAGCCTATCTTATGCAAAGATAGTGCAAAAATCCGAATAAGTGAGCAAAAAGCAAATGATTTTGCTTTTTCGAGCGTGAGGATTTTATCCAAACCGAGTGGAATGCAAAATAAAAACGGAAGTTTTTATTTTCATTCCCGAGGTGCAGCCTATCTTATGCAAAGATAGTGCAAAAATCCGACCGAGGCCCGACTACGAGGGATTCGTGCTCGACTATGCCGAGGGTGAGGAACCGCAGGAGGGCAAGGTCAGCGCCGTGCAGCGCCACAAGGAGACTGCCGCTGCCACCGATGCGATGTACAAGGCGCAGATGAAGGCGCACGAGGAGAAGGTCCGTGCCCAGGAAGAGGCCAAGGAGAGACTGAAGGCCGAGCGGGAGGCAAGGGAGCAGGCGCTGCGGACTGAAGCAGGACAGCAACCTACGAAGAAGGGCGGAGGCGTGAAGTTCTCGTTGGGTGAGGATGAAATAACCGAAGAGAGTAAAGTGCTTGATGATGCGAGCGAGGAAGAGCTTTCGACCTCGAAGGCCAAGTTCAGTATTGTCGAGGACCCTGAGGAGATAGAACGTCTGGAGAAGGGGCCGAAGGTGACACGCTATCGCGCCATGGTGGAGATAGACGGCAAATTGTATCCTCCGATGTCGGTGAAGGTTGACGGCAAGCTTCGTGAGCCGACCGAGCCCGGAGTGTGGGAACGCAGCGACGAGACACCGTTTGAGTTCACCGAAGAGCAGAAGGCGGCCATGGCTGCGCTGGATGCGAAGAAAGGAAAGGGTTCCGTGGAAATCGTTCCTGGCAAAGTGCGCTACATCAAAGACAGTGAGACAGGCACAGGAACGTTGAAATTCAGGTTGAAGAAGGACAACGGCGATGATATCTGGGCTGCATACAATCCGTATTTCCACACGTCGACCAGCGGGATGAACGACCAGTTCTCCTCCGCCTGGAAACGCCCGAACCTGGTGGTGGTCGAGGTGGAGGTGCCCGAGAGTGAGCTTAGCGACGGATACCAGGCGCCATACGCGAAGGACGCTGTTGGCGACACCCCATGGAAGTCGGGCACGGTGAACAACGCCCTTCCTGCTGACCGCCAGCGCACCGTCACCTTGAGCCGATGGGCGAAGGTGAAAGGCAAGGTGGATGACTCTGAGGTGGCCAGGATGATCGCCCAGCAGTTGGATGGACTCGACATCGAGGTTCCGTTCAACGTGGTGACGCCGAGCCTGCGCGAAGAGCTTGTGAAACTTGGCGTGAGGATTGGCCCGCCTGAGAAGGGCAATGCCGGCAAGTCAGCCATTCCCGCCTATGAGGAGTGGGTGAAGAGCCAGGGTAAGAAGAGCGGGCAGGTGAAGTTCGCTTTTGCCAAAACAAATGAGGAGTTTGATGAAGTACACTCAAGAGTCATAAAAGAAAAAGGCATTGTTATGCCAGGCCTGAATGAGAAGAATGTGACTGTAGTGAAGGTGGAAAGGATGGAAGATGGAAAATTGCATCCGTTTGATTTGTCGCTTCCTGAGACTAAAAAGAAACGCACAATAGAGAAATATGCCGTTGAGCATGGCTTGACAGGAGATGTAAATGTAGAGGGCGGTGTTGTTTATGTTAGCAAGTCCTCTATAGGACAATTAGCAGACAGAGGCCATATTAGGAAGTCTGTATTAAATGGAGTTAGTGCTGACATTTACGTTTCGGCTCTCTTAAAAATAAAAGACATAATAAAAAATTCTGTTGACACAGAGATTTATCCAGATCTCATTGTAAAGAAAGAAGACGGGAAAAGGGACATAAGCGTGGTTTCACCTACATCGTTGATGCATATAATGTATGGAGCAGTAAATATCGATAACAAAAACTACAGAGTCAAATTGTTTGTTGTAGAGCAGAAAGGATCAAACAAAAATAATCCTCATTTCTATGAACTAAAAGAAATAGCACTATCGGATGGTCATCACGAGGTCGTTGAATCCGATCCTACCCGCTTGTCCGATAATACTATTCCAATTACAAAATTACTAAAGGGAATTAAAAGAGCCAAATATCCAGACAAGTTTTTATTGGAAGAATCAGCCAAATTGGATGAACAGAACAACAATGGCGAAATTCAGAACAACCAACCCGATCAGGAGAACGGGGACAATGCGTCTGATTCCGTTGGCTTGAACTTCGGCACTGGTGCCGATAGGGAACGTGTAAACCTGCCAGACGTGAAGAAGTACGTGCAGTCAATCAAGGTGCCGGAACGTTTCACGTCGCAGGCGCAGGCCGCTATGTGGACGTACCAGGTGCTCGGCAGGGTCAGGGGAGCGCTCAACAAATGGTATGGAGATGTTGGCAGCAAGGACTTCAGGATGGGGATTCTCTCTACTGACTCCGACCAGGGCAGGGAGATAGACTTAAGGAATGCTTTATACGGCAGTGCCAGAGTCAACGAATACCTTGACTTTGTGCAGCCGAAATTGTACGAAGCCCGTGACAACAGCACCAGTGAAGAGGCACGGAGGTACTTTGAGGAACTGATTGATGACTGCAACTACGCCCGCCAGTGGTATGACAGGGCAGCAAAGGGCGACACCACTGTTCTGGACGATGCCCCGCCGCGTTTCGACATCGACCCCGATGTAGAGGAAACGGAGGACTACGACGCAGGGCGCATGACGCTTGACGAGATGATATCGAAGGGACTGACGGAGCTGGCGCAGAAGAACAGCGACAACGTGTCGCACCGTGTGGAGGCCATGCGCAGCATCGGCGGTAACCTTCAGAAGCTGCGCCAGGCGATGGCGCTGCAGCGTGAGTACGACAGGGGGACTGTTGACAGCATCGTGCGTCTGGCGCGCCTGATGATGGGCAGCGGCCTGTACACCGGTTTCTCGCCCTACGAGGTGAGCCGCCTGATGGGCATGGTGAACCGCGCCGCCGGGCGTGAGGACATCACCAAGGAGGCCGAGAAGGTGGTTGACATGATGGTTGACCACCAGCTGAAGGAGCTCGAGCGCATGCTGTCGAAGAACCTACGTGTGAAGGGCAGCAAGCTCAACAGCAGCGGCGTGGAGGTGCAGGCCGGCCTGGACATCGAGGGCCAGCGGATGATGACCGCGCTGAAGGAGTCGATGGACATGAGCGACGAGTCGTTCGCCGAGTATGCCTCCGCTGTCCAGGACCGTATGTCGAGCGACGACGAGGTGACCGCCGCCAACGCCACCCAGGAGTGGCAGGGCGTGACGCCGCCATCAGCTACAACGAGACGTAGCAGTCGAGCGATGGCGCCTTCACCAGCGCGATGCAGCCTGACCGGACGCTGGCGTCGACCGTCGTAAACTCGCCCCGAAACGAAAAAAAATCCCTCTTCCTTGCAACACTTCCACCCTTTCTATCGTCTGAATAAATGAAGGCGCTTGCATTAATGCCCGTCTTTGATGATTATTTTAACCACTAAACGATTACATCACATGAAAAAGAACATGATTCTGATGCTGGTTTTGCTCATCTCCACGGCTACCAGCGCAATGGCACAGTCGGTCGACGACATCTTCAATGAGTTCAAAGACAAGCCCAACGTAGAGTTCGTCGACATCCCCAAAACCATGATGGGACTTGCTGCAGGTGCTGCCAAAGAAGGGAAAGGTGGGGATTTGATGAAGAAAATCGACTCCATTCGCATCCTCTCCATAGAAAACGACAGCCAACTGAAAGCACAGTTTGAAAATAAAGTGAAAGACCTTTCGAAAAAGGGATATGAACAGATGGTGAACAGCAACGATGGCGGCGAGAAAGCACAAATTCTCGTCAAAACAAAAGGAGAGAAAGTCACCGAGATGCTCATCATCAGCATCGAGGCCGATGAGTGCGCACTCGTGCAAATCTCTGGCGACATCAGCCCGGAGGATGTGCAGAAACTAAAGGGCGTCGGCCTTTGACAACTGTCTGGTAATCAATTCCAAACAATGAAACCAATCATCATCTCTCTCATTATTATGGTCGCTGGGCTGTCGGCTCATGCGCAGACTCCCAGCGACCTCTTCCAACAGTTCAAAGGCATGAAAGATGCCGAGTATGTGCATATCGGACGACTGCTGTTATCCGTTGCCAGACCCCTCGTCATGCGTCATGCTGATGACCCTGCCGCACGCACTGCCCTGCGCTGTGTCCGCTCGCTGAGGACACTCGACTTGGAGGATTGCGCGCCGGAAGTCAGAAAACAGTTCGCGGCGATGGCAAACAGCATGCAAGTGAAGGGATACCATGAACTGGCCAGCTCGTACGACAAGGGCGAGCGGACAAGGGTGCTCGTCCGACAAAAAGGCAAGAACATCAGCGAGTTGCTGCTGCTCAGCACTGGAAAAGAGGAATGCTCTCTCGTGCAAATCAAGGGCAAGGTGAGCCCTAAGGACATAGACACCATCGTGGATGTCATGAAATAACCTTAGCAGAATGGATGCCGTCGCCTTCAAACAACGATTCATGCCTCATTGGCGTCACTGCTTCTGGGTGGCATGGCGACTGACCAACAGCACGCAGGACGCGGAGGACCTGGTGCAGGAGGCGTTCCTAAAACTGTGGATGAAAAGGGAGGAACTTGGCGACATCAAAAACGATGAGGCTTATCTCACCACGCTTGTCAGACATCTTTTCCTCGACCAGAGAAGACGAAAACACATCGATATGGACGATGCTGCTCCTGAGGACTTGCCGCCGATGGACGGCGATGACCTCATGCAGCAGGTGGAGACTCACGACGAGGTGGAACAAGTGACAAGACTCATTGGACATCTGCCTCAGAAACAGCAACAGGTCATCATCATGCACGACATCGAACAACTCTCTGATGAGGAAATCAACCGCCAGACAGGACTCTCGCATGTCAATATACGTACGCTGCTGAGCCGAGCAAGAAAAAACTTACGGGCACTATTCAACAAACTATGATACCGACCAACCAATTTCGCAATCACGACCACCTGTTTGAGCAAGTATGCCACAACAGGGCCACAGAAGAGGAAATGGAACAGGCTGAGAACTTGCTCCAGACCATGGAGCAAAGGCTGGAAAAACAAATCGACCAATGGGAAACTGTCGAACAGCTCACGCAGAGAAGGTCTGTCAGCTCTACCATGAAATGGGTCGCTGGAGTGGCGGCATCACTCCTCTTCATTCTCATGGTGTCGATAGTCAATAAGCATTACAAAGAGCAAGAGTACGCACAACTGCAAATGACCGAAGACACTTTCGACAACCCTGAGGATGCGGCAGCGGAAGCTCAACGGGCACTGCTCAAATTCTCAGAGGCCATCAACAAAGCCATAGAATAAACACTATACTCTATAGACATAGACAATGAAATCACTACTATATACGCTGCTCGTCGTTCTGATGGCAACATTCGCATCGGAAAAGGCAATGGCACAGGATGCTTTGTTCGAAAAATTCAATGATATGGATGGCATCACCACCATATTCATCTCGAAAACCATGCTGCAGATGATACCCAATGTGAAAACCGGTAAGCATGACATCAGCAGCATCGCGGCGAAACTCGACCAACTGAGGGTGCTCACCTGCGAAAGACCATCACTTATCCCTTCCGTCAAAAAACAAGCGCTCGAGGTTTACGGAAACGGAAAATATGAGGTGGCCATGCAAATCAACGACAGCGGGGAGCGTACCACCATCTACCACAAAAAAATCAGTAAGGATAAGTCGGAATTCGTGCTCCTCTCCGAAGAGAGCGATGAAATCAGCATCATCTCTGTCAAAGGTAAAATCTCACTAAAAGACATTCAGTCCATCAAATGAACTCGGCCTGGTGGATGAAAAAGTGGAAAAGAGTATCACAAAAGAAAGGGCATAAGAAGGATTTTCAATATCTTATGCCCTTTCGAGTATAAACTGTCACAGCGTGTCAGAATGCCACACCTATGCCCAACATGAAATGGTGTCTGCCCATATAATCCTCAAGCTCTTTTTTCATCGCGAAACGGTAAAAATATGTGGCGCGAATCGCGAAGTAGCTGTGCTTGATGGTCACACCTATTTCGGGGTTGACAGAGAAGGATGCATTGAGCTTATCGCGGTCTTCGTCCTTCACATCTTCAGGGTCGACGGGCTTGCCTTTCTTGTCGGGATATTTGTCTTTCTTGTAATCGCCGTAATACAATTTCGCACCCAGTCCAGGTCCGAAATGAATCCAAATGGGATTGGCAATCTTCAGGGTCCATCCGAAACCAAACTGGGCTTCGGGATTGTCGCCTATCTCGCCTGCATTACGTAAAGCGTCAAAAATTTTCTGATTGATATTCATGTGGAAATATCCACCTGCTTTATGCATGTTGTAACGACCGATATGGAAACCGATGGGGGCACCGTCGGTCCATTCGTAAGTCAGCACGGTGGCATGATATTTCTTTGACGTCATGAAACGGTCGATAGACGTGATGCGGTCGGCAGCCATGGGAGCCTGAAAGCATTCTTTCTTGATAATCTTCTCGTACAGTTCTTTGGCCTTCTCGTATTCACGCTCGTTGAAATAAGCCTCTGCTTTCTTGAAGGTGATGGTGCATTCCGAGGAAAACTTGATGTTGCACTCGTTGAGACGCTCTTTTGCATATTCGTCGTAAGGGTTCAGACCGATGATGCGGGAATAGATTTCAGATGCCTTGGCGTAGTCGCTGAGGTCATAATTGATGTCGGCCTCCTGGCGCAGCACGATCAGACTGTCGACTTTCCTCAGATTGGCGAAGTTCTCGTCGGGGTCGGTGTCGGAGCATTGCGAGGCGAGGTCGAATTGGTTGCGTGCCTCGGTGTAGTTGCCCTTTTTCAGTTCGGCCATACCTTGGTTGCGGTGCTTCCGGTAGCACCCGGCATCCACCAGACTGTTGGGGTCGAACACCCTAAGTGTCACCAACTGCTTGGGCGAGAGTTCCAAAGGCACTTCCACGAAGGTGTAGCCAGGCGACACGATGGTGAGAATGCGGCCTCGATATTCTTTTCCTGTGGGGAATTCAAAATAGTAAATGGAGTCATTCCCCTCCAAATCCTTTTTGAATGGGATAACACTTTCGTCGTGTGTTGACGAGAAACTCAGCGAGAGGTCTTGATGGCAGCGCACCCTTAGAGCCGCTTGGTCCTCTATGCTGGTGTAAACATCGAGGGGGTTCGACAAGTCTTCTACTTGCAGGGTTTGCTGAGCCTTGGCTGTGTATGCCAATAGGCAGACGGCCAATAATATAAATGCTTTTCTCATATTGGTATGGTTAATAATGATTTCACGTTTATCTCCATATTCTGAATGTACCCAAGTGGTATGCGTCTTCTTTTTTGGTCAGCACATGCCCTTGGTCGTCTTTCTCAGGCTGCCAGGTACGCACATGAATAATGGGATTGTCGGGGTCGCGGAAGTCTATCATCAGGAACAGATACCCCACATCCTGGTAATAGTTGGTGTGCCAGTACTGCTTGAGGTTGACACCGTAGATGTCTTTGTATTTGGGATGCCTCACCAACTCCACGTCCTCAAATTTTACGTTGAGGAACTTGGCTCTTTTGAATATCTGCTGAAGTTTGGCAAGGTATTCTGTCTTCGACTGTTTGATATACACCACGCGATTGTTGTTCAGTGTCATCTTGGTGATGTCGCTGTTGGGCTTTTCCTTTATCACTTTTCCCGTGATAATCAGCGCCGCATCGCTGAATACACTGTTGAGGTATTTCAAATCCTTACGGTTGTATGCCGTGCGGAAATTCTCCACGAAGTTGATGATGATTTGACGACGGGCGAAATCGATGTCGTCTTTCTTTTCAGCCATAATCATGTCGTAGCGGTTCATCTCAATAGCTATCGACACTCCGTTGATCATGCCGTTGCGAAGAAAGTCTATGGTCAGTTCCTGACGCTGCTCATCCTTGTCGGCCTCAAGTACATCAACCGGGATTCCACGGACCTGAAAACCTGAAGGCGTGTTCAGGCAATGGCTTTTCAGGTGGGTGATGGGAAAATTCATGGCGCTGCTCTTCCACATCTCCTGGATGTCGTTGATGACGTCGGCCGTGAAATTGTCTTTCGACAGTTTGGGCTTCTTGTTGTCGATGACAGCAGCCTTGAATGAGGAGATGAGCTCGTTGACGTTGGTCTCCATCGTCTTTTTCAGTGCCTCATCGCTAATGCCGTCTTTGATTTCAAAGAAGTTGCCCTGGGCGGAGGTTTCATGTACGGTGAATGATATGCAGAGGAGAAATGCAAGTCTGATAAGGTAAGTCTTCATAGTTAATTGTATTTCTTAAAAAGGGATTTGATGTTGCTTTGGGGAATATTGCCATATAGCTCAGCCTCAATGACCGACTGGGGTGAGAAGAGCTGTTCGGGAGTGGCTTCCAGAATGAACATGTGGATGAAGTCGAGTTTCCGGTGATGGAATATCATCATGGCTTTCATGTTGCTCTTCTTGATGGACATCACACTGCAGTAAACGTCCATGGTCGATTGCAGCATATCGTGGATGCTTGACATCGGGATGGGGCTGATGGTCTTCTTCCCTTTATAGACATGCTGCGTGATGGCAATCTTTTTGTCTTGACCTGCCACTTGATTGAGCATGAGGTTGACAAACGATTCCATAGGGTAGCTTTCGTCGAAGACGGGTTGATAGCCGTTGCCTTCTTTCCTTACGTAGAAACTGTTGTTGATGGTTTCCTGTTGGTAGTAAGTGCCTTTGACCAGGAATAGGTTCACATCGTAGGTGCTCTCCAGGTCTTTCTCGGTGAACTGCCGGGGGGTGGCTTCCATTGCTGTGTGGTTGGAGGTAAGCAGTTCATAGAGTGTCTCGTCGGCGCTTACTTTGTCTCTGTCCACACGCTGGGCAGCGGCGGTCAGAGCCGTTATTGCCAGAAGGAGACTCAGTGTGAGGCGGAGAAGCGCTGGCGTCCCCGTCGGTTTCCTATGGATTGCCCGACTGTCGTGCAACTGACAATTATTTGGTTTCATAAATGTTTCTGTAAAGTCCTGATTTTAAGGGCTTACCGCCGTTCCCACGGATGGGGCTCATCAGAATGCTGAAATCCACTGGCTCTTCTGTTGCCACCAGCAGGAAGGCTTCCTTCGACTTGGCATCCATGAACTCGAAGGGCTCGGATGTGAACGACACTGTGCTTTCGGGAGGAACCAGCAGGTGTGCACACAGGGCGGCTTCATCGACGGGGAGGACAAGGTATTTCCCTCCGTTCTCATCGATGTCGAGCACGTTCACATACAAGGGCAGCTTCGTGCCGTTGCTCACTCTCACGTAGCAGCTGGTGTTGGGGGGCACCTCTTTCGTGATGGGCTCACCTGTGGCGCATGAGATCAGTTCGAACCTGACGTCGTAGTCGCCGCTGACTTGGGTCTGGGGAAGGGTGACGGCCCTTTCGACGGTGGTGGACCCTGTCGCCAGGCATGCCAATGTGTTGAGAAGGAGTGAATCGGTGGTGGTGGAGCGGTAGGCTGCCGCTGCAGTCTGCATGTAGGTGCTGGGATGCGACAGCGTGTTGCTCTCTTTCGAGAAGAGACGTTTCACCATATAGCTCACATATTGTTTGGAAAGGCTCTTCGAACTCTTCGACTTGGCTATCAGCGACTGCACGCTGTTGATGCCTGTTGTGGTCAAGGAGTGGAGCTTGTTGGAGCGCTCATCGATGACCGTTACCACGCTCTCTTTGCCTATCGACAGGCGGGTGCCCGATTGTATCGTGCTGCGTGCCTTCAGCGTGACAAATTCGTTCGCCTTCTGTTGCTTTACATCGCCAATCACAGAGTACACCAAATAATCGGCGGCATAGCTCATCTGTGCCAACAGCACTGTCAGCAACAAAGCGGCGGCACGCTTCAGTCTAAGGTTGGTCTTCTTCATAGGTGAATAGATAAAAATGTTCGATACCATTGGGATTCATGAAAACGGGAATCTGCTTCGCGTCAGTCAGCCTCTTGACTTCTTTGTAGAGATATTGTTCCAATACCTGGGTGGACAGGCCTTCGTTATCGTCGCCTCGTGCAGCACCATTCAGGGCTTCGACAAGGGCTTTGGTGAATGCGCCATTTCCCCATGACGAGTCTTCTTTGGATTTGGTGTCCGAGGAGCTCGAGGCGTAAAGCACCATCCCGTTTTTCGTGCGGCGCAGCTGGTCGATGAAATTTGTCGATGCCGACCGGTTGCCTTCCATCAATGCACCGGAGAAGCAGGCATCGACGAAAACCACTAACTTGCTGTTCACATCCTCCACTACGCGGCGGAAGTCGGCACTGCTGAAACAGTCGTAAAGGCGGTTGGTCGTACCACCATAGGACATGAAGTAGAAACGGTCTTTCTCATCACGGTAACCATGTCCGGCATAGTAGAACATGCAGACGTCGTTGGGGGTCGCTTCCTGCTTCAGCCACTCCATGGCCTCGAAAATCTCACCTCGGGTGGCCATGCTGTCGCATAGAAGCTTCACTTGTACTTCGCTGTAGGGGAATTTCTTCTTCTTCGTGATGGCCGAGCAGAAGTCGCGGGCATCCTTGCAGGTGAATTTCAGGGAGGGCAACTGAGGGTCGTTGTATTGGCCTACGCCAATGGCCACAGCCAGGAGGCGTGGCTTTTCCTCCTGTCTTTTCTCCCTCTTCAGCCGGATGCTGGCTGGCTCGCTGTTGCCGTATTCGTTTTGGGCGTAGAGAATGACCGTGCAGTCGTGGTCGGGGAGATCCACGTCGATCGTGCTCGCCGCACGGACGGTTCGGTCGGTAGGTTGTTTCACACCATCCACCATCACGGTGATGCGTGTCTTGTCTTCCAAGCCCTTGGCTATCAGCTGATACTTGATTTTGATGGAATTGGTGTGGAACGGAGCGTTGTCGACGGGGAAGAGGATGTTGACCACAGGGGCTTTGGCCGCTATGGTTGAGACAGCTATCATTGGCGAGGCTTGCTCCTCGGTAGCCGATGCGTCGGCCGTTGGCGAGGTCTGCTCCTCGGTGGCTGGAGCCGTGGGCTCTGTCTTGGGCTGATTGCCCTTGTTGAGTATGTCTTCCTTGCTCAGGATGGTGGGCTTCCCGGCCTGTGATGGATTGTGGGGAATTGTGCCGTCTGGTTGCTCGTTCTGAGCCTGCATCACCGGAGTGTCGGGGGATACTTCCTCGATGTGAATGTTGCCAGAGGAATCGTTCGTTGACGTGTCGGGCTCAGGATGAGTGTCATTGGCCGGTGGGGTGGGAGGGGCTGAGGCGATTTGAGACCATCGACGGGCTTCTTGCTCGTCTTTCTCCACCAACACCCCTTTCTCATAACATTCTGCCAACGTAATCTGGGCTTCCTTGAAACCCGTGTTGGCGGCATCTTTCAGATACTGCAGGGCCTTGTCGTAATCGGTTGGCACGCCCTTGCCGTACATATAGCAAAAGGCCAGGTTGTTCATCGCTTTGCCATGCCCCTGCAAGGCGGCACGCTTGAACCACATCGAGGCAGTGGTGTAGTCAACACCAATTCCCTCGCCGAAGTACAAAGCATATCCGTATTTGAACTGTGCTTCTGCAAGTCCTTGCTCGGCGCCCTTGCCATAACAAGCAGCCGCCCCGGCGTAGTCCTTCTGGTCGTACTTCTCGTCGCCAATCCTCAGCCATTCACCGGCAGTGGTGTCTGCCGTCTCTGTCGCCACACCTATGCAGGGTGAAGCTGCTGACTGATGCGCAATGGCTTCCATGAAGCCAAAGAGCACGAGACATAACGTCAGGGTGGCTTTTATCGTTTTCTTCATCGGGGTGGTTATTTGGATTTGGAACTGGTGTAGATGGAGCGTTGGGTCAGTTTGTGCAGCCATTTCTTCTTGGGATGGGCATTGCCATACGAGATGAGCCATTTGTAGTGGAGACGTGCTTGCTCGACGAGGGCGACACCGATGAACGGCAGGGCCATCTTAATGAAATAGCCATATTTGACGAAGGCGATGAAACCCACCCAAACCAGCAGGGCGGCTATGACAAAGTAGTAGCCCTGAAGCCAATAAAGATACATCAAGGGGAATTTCTTCGCAAGTAGATAGCCCATCCATACCGATAAGTAGCAGAGAAGGAAAGCAAGGAGAATGGTGAACCATTTGCTCGATGTAGTGACATCGGGATGGTCTAAGCACGACTGGGCAATGTAGGCCTGCACCTCGGGACCGCCTACCTTGTTGATTGGGGTGATGTGCATGTCGGATTCTTCCTTGACAGCACCGATGATGACCAGCTTGTCTTTCAACAGTCCACTGAATGTTTCAATCGAGTCGAAGGGGATGATGGGAAAGGATGTGTCGGAGTAGACAATCAGCCGCTCGTTGGGCTCCGAGCAGACGGCCTTCTTCCCGGAATAAAGGTTGGCAGCCTGCCAGGCGATGGAGAACACCGTGTCGCCGTTGAGACACTGGGAAATGGTGTATTTCCGCAGGACGCCGTTGTTGATGTTCTTCGTCACATTCACATAGCCACGTGTGTCGCTGGTCTCATCGAAGAAGAACGATTTCTCCTCGTTCTTGAACATTTTCTCTTTTTCCGAATAGTCGGTCAGTTTCGAACCGAACACTTTGTTGGGAATGGCACTCAGCACCTTTATCAGACTGTCGTCGTCCTCGATGATGCTGCTTGGTTGGGAGAAAATGATGTCGAGGAGCATGGTCCTTGGTTGGCAACTTGCCACCTCCTCGAGTGTATGGGCAATTTCACTACGGTTGTGCTGCTTTGTGATGTCAACCAATGCGATGTCGTCGCTCCATGCCGTTTCTCCTCCCGTCCTCTGGATGGCATAATACACATCAGTGATGGAAAAATCCTCGAATGCCTGCTTGAAAGGACTGAACAAGGTGAGATTAAGCGAAAGAAAGGCCAAAATGCCACCGAACAACAACACCAGCAAACACACAAAAATGTGTTCGATATGAAAAAGCTTGATTTTACGAAGATAGTTGAAAAAATTGGTCATATTTTCCCCTTTGTGTGTTCCTTGGTAAGGATGCAAATGCAAATCACATGCAAAAATACAAATAATAGGAAGAAATGACAAATTTTTCGTGTATTTTTCATCTTTCGATTTCATTTCGGAATATGCCGAATGCCGATAATAGCGCCGTAAATGGTGTGGGGATGCCGCCCGAGCAATTATTTTGGCTTTGCCACAATCACATCGCATCCCTTGGGCGCTTCGACGTTGAGGGTGGAGCTGCTTTTGTCGAATTCCACATGGATGTTGCCGTAAAGGGTATGATACGAGGCTTTGATGCTGGTGATATCGCCCACAGCCTGGGGCGCGATGACCAGGTGGCGCATGCCATGCGTGCCGGGCTGCTGACGGATGCCGGCCACAGTGCCCATCAGCCATTCGTCAATCTGACCCAGCATGAAATGGTTCTCTGAGGCACCCTGGCGGGGGTCCCATTGCTCGGTGAGCGTCGTGGCGCCCTGGGCAATCTGGAAACCATAGCCTGGCGTTTCGTAGTGGTTGAGCATCTTGAAGAGCAATTCGCTCTGGCCATTGTCGGCAAGAACGCGGAAAAGATAACGGTTGCCCACGTCGCCCGTGGTGAGACGGTCGCCGTGCGCATGTATATCGCTGATGAGCGACTGCATGACGGCTTCTTTGTGTGTGCCGGTGATGCCGAGGAACAGGGGCAGCGCGTTGCTCGTCTGGCTCCCAGAACCGTAATAGCATGAGTCGGCATGGTAAAAATGACGGTTGAATGAGGCCACCACCGTGTCTGTCAGGGCTTTGTATTTCTGTTCGTCGTCAAGGTGCCCTGTCATCCGAGCGGCCTCGGCAATGAGTTGCAGGTCGTAGATGTAATGAGCGGTGGCGACAAGGGCGACGGGGGTGTTCTGCGAGAAACCGGGGCGGCGAGGACCATAGTCATACCAGTCGCCGAGGCCAAAGTCGACGATGCCGTCGTCGGAGCGGCTGGTGAGATAGTCCACATAACGGCGCATCGCATCGTAATGGTCGGTGATGAGGGTGCTGTCGCCATAGAAGTCGTAATACATGAAGGGAAGGATGACAAGCGTGGAGCCCCACTCGGGGGAATCGTCGAAGAGATTGCCGAACGAGACGTATTGGGGCGCTGTGGTGGGCACCATGCCGTTGGGCCGCTGGGCATCGGTGATGTCGCGGATGATTTTGGGCACGAGGGCCGTCATGTCGAAATTGTAGAGCAGCGAGGGGCCGCACAGGTGGTCCTGCTCCAGCCAGCCCAGTTTCTCACGCTGGGGACAGTCGGTCAGCACAGCCTGCATGTTCGAACGCTCGGCCATCTCTATCAGGTGGTGCGTCTTCGTCATAATCTCGTTGTCGCACCAGAACGTTGAGGTGCTCTGGGTGGAATTGGAAAGAAAACGGCTGCGGAGGCTATGGATGACGGGCAGGCCGCCGGGGTTGCTCTCATGCTCCATCACCGCGCCCTCCACTTGGATGTATCTGAAACCATAGTAGGAGAACCGGGGGTGCCAGGTCTCCTCGCCATCGCCGCTGAGCGTGTATTCATAGTAATGCGGACGGCCGGTCTGCGACTGGTCGCAGGCTCCCTGGGGGGTGAGGCGCTCGCTGACCAGAAGGGTGATTTTCTGTCCGCGACGGCCCCTGACGGTCAGCTCGGGGTTGCCGGCGAGGTTCTGCCCCATGTCGCAGACGAAGGCTCCACGCCGCACAGTTCGCTTGGTGGCACGCGAGGCGGACTCCAGCGAGTCCTCGGCAATGGCCTTGACCGACCTCGGGTAGAAATAGTTCACCACTTCCACCGGTGGGGCGCATTCCGGGCGCAGGCGCCCTTTGGGACCTTCAACGGCGATGGCCGCCGGCCACTGGCTGTCGTCGAATGCCGCCTTTTCACAGCCCGATTGCTCCAACCGCACGTCATAGGATTCGCCGCCGTAGATGCTGTTGAAGGTGATGGGACTGGGCCACCAACGCCAACTCTCATCGCTGACGATGCGGTCGGAGGTGCCGTCGGCATAGTAGATGTCCATGAGCAGCAACAACTGGGGTGGCCCATAGCTGCGCTGGAGCTTGCTGTAACGCGAGCCCCGCTGCACATTGAAAAAGCCATTGCCCAAGACGACGCTTATGGCGTTGCCTCCGTGAAGCAACTGGTCGGTCACCTCGTAGGTGTCGAAATACACCGTATGGTCGTAGTCGCTCCACAGTGGCGCAAACTGGCTGTTGCCGATGCGCATCCCGTTGACCGACATCTCGTAATGTCCAAGGCCGCTGACATGTACGATGGCTGAGGATACTTCGCTCCGCACATGGAATTTTTTCCTCAGGATGATGCTCCTCGACGAGAGGGTGTCGACGTCATTCCAACGGGCTTTGAAAGTGTCTTTGCGGAATACCTCGTTGCTCCAACTGCCGTCGGGGATGCGGGCTGATTGTTTGGTGATGGCACCTATCCATTTCGGTGCTGAAGAGGAGGCTTGACTTGTGGACATGCCGGAAGACGACCACATGTCGGCCGGCACCACCAGGATGCACTGGCGGTGGCTCCACTCCGACCAATGGTCGCATGGCTCGCCGCGCTGGCTCTGATAACCGTTCCTCACCCGCCAGAGATAGCCCTGCGGATTCGGAGCGAGATTGGGCAGCTCTATCTGCTGGCTCTCGCCCGAATGCACCACACCGCTGTCGTAGACCCGACGGCGGGTGGCACGCTCACAGACCTCTATCTGATAGACATTCTGCTGATAAGGACAACTGCCCGTGTCTTCGTATTGCCAGCCCACACGGATTCGTCCTTCTTCCACCACAACCATATTGCCCTGACGGTAGTTGCAGGTCGTCTTCGTGATGAAAAAACGGGCATGCGCCGACAGCGACACGAGGATGAGCAGCGTCAGCAAACTCCTCCTTGCATTCACCGTATCAATCGCCTTCTTTGTCCTCTTCGTCCTCTTCGTCTTCCAGACTTTGCACGTATGCAGCCACGCGCTCGAATTCCTCGTCGTCTTCCACTTCGAAGAGCTCCATCTCGTCGTCTCTCACTTCGCACCTCATGATGAAGTAATAGGTATCTTCTTCGTCTTTTTCTCCTTCGTCATCGTCGTTCTCGTCATCTTCGACGGGTGTGAGTAGGGCATAGTGCTTGTCTTCAAAAGCGAAGGTGTCGAAAATCTCACAATTCAAGGTGGTGCCATCCTCCATGGTCAGCTCGATGTAATCATATTCCTCAGCCATAATACTGTGTTTTTTGTTAAGGTGGGTTCTATAAATTAGCATTGCATTGCTTTTAGACTATTTTCGAGCAGATTTACTTTCAAGGCCGAAGGGGCGTAGCGGGCTACGTTCCAAGGACTTGGAAGGGAAGATGCCGGAAAGAGGCAAAAGCAAGCAAAGATAATTCATAGAGAATTTATTAATTAATAGAACACACCTTAATTCGTTTTTACTTTTGACGTTTCTCTTGGTTGCTATATAGACGTGATTTTATGTCGCTTATTGTGCTTTGGGTACTTGTTTTTTCAGTATTTTTTCCCGTCGCCGTTTTGGCCTTTCGGGTCTCAACAGCGTTGCTGCCTGTGCCATCGTTTGACGCTTTTTTTTTGCATGCCCTACGGACGGGAGTTTGTCATCACTTCATCTTGTTCAGCTTGTAGGCGCATGTGAGCATCAGATAGCGGGGGATGCAGTTGTTCCATGTCTCTGTGCGGCCCTGGGCATTCACGCTGTATTGTTTGTTCGACAACTGGTGGAGAAGGTCGAAAGCAGTGGCCTTGAAGGTGAGGCGCTCCTTGAGGATGGAGCGGGAGAGCTCGATGTTCCACACCAAGTCGTCGGTATTCATCATGTCGCTGCTGTATCCACGGCGGCTGAACATCTTGATGTCGGTGGCAAGGGAGAGCTTGACCCATGGGATGACATACAGCAGGCGACCGCCATAGCTGAAGTCGAAGGCACTGATGCGCTCGAAGTCCAACCGGGTGCTCGTGCTGCTGCGCCAACTGACATCGCCCACGACCGAGGCGGTCAGCTTGTCTTTCTGGAACTCCAGCTCCAACCGCTCGTGCAGAACCCAGTTGTTGACCACACTCTTGTCTTCCTGGACTGTCGAAGATGTGTAGACGACGGGGAAATCTACCGAATGGGTGTAGGTGGCCTCGGCGCGCTGCTTCAGCGTGAGCAACTTCTTCCGGTCGACGGGCATCTGATAGGATACGCCCATGCTGGCGTTCCAGTTGCCGTTGATGTTGTCGTTGATGAAGGTGTAGGCTCCGGTCTCGCGGTCGTAGTTGGTGCGTGTTCCCCAGGAGTTGCGGGTGAGGCTGGCGGAACCCCAGATGCGGGTGAAGCGCTTGATGCTGTCGTTGTTGAAGCGGAGCGCCATGTTGAGGTTGTGGCTGACAAGGGGCTTCAGCGAGGGATTGCTCAACCAGGTAGAGAGGGGGTTGGAGGTGTTGTCGTGAGGCATGAGCGTGGAGAGCTCGGGCTGCGAGATGCTCATGTTGTAGCTGATGTTCTCAAGGCCGTTGCTCTTACCCCACTGGTAGTAGCCGATGCTGGGGGTGAACTGGGTGTAGTGGCGGCGGGCGATGGTGTCTATACGGTGGTCGTCGTAGTTCAGCCTTTCGGAGATGTAGTTGAATGGCAAATCGATGCTGATGTATTGGTTGTCGTCGGAGCGGTTGACCGACAGACTGCCGCCGTAGCTGCGGGTGAGGTGCCGCTGGCGCACGCTGTTGCCGGTGTCCATCACTTGCAGCAGCTGGTCTCGTCCCGAGGGCAGCCAACCTATCTCGTGGGGGTCGCTGCTGGCATTGGCGAGCCAGTCAAGACGGTAGAGGTCGTTGTGGCTGTCGGTGAGACTGTGCTGGAAGGAGACTTGCGGCGTGAGACTCCATTGGTTGGGCAACTTCAGGTCGTATTGGCCTTGGAATTGGTACTGCCGATTGTACTGGCGCGTGTCGGTGTATTTGTCGCGCAAGTCATCGGCAAGGCCTTGCGTGTAGTGGGTATTGCTGCGAGAGAAATTGTCGCTGGGTTTTGTGTGGCTCAAGTTGGCGAAGGCGTTGAACATGAGGTAGTCGCCCCAATCGAATTTCTTGTACCATACCAGCATGCCGTTGAAGTAAAGGCGGCGGTATTTGTTCAGACCGGTGTCGATGGTGCGGTTGATGGGAGACTGCTGCCATGTGGAGTCCTGGCTGTGGGTGTCGCTGTGGCCGTCGTTGTAGGCGAGGCTGATACGGCTGAAGAGCGTGAAGGGTTTCTGGAGGGAGAACTGGTTGGTGAGGTTGAGGCTGAAGTCCTTCTGCTTGTTCCAACTCTCTGTGCCGCCCATGATGTTGCCGCCGGTGGCAAAACGCTCGGTGGCGGTGCGGCTCCAGTAGTCGGTGCCGCGCCAGGTGAAGGTGGCATCGGCGGTCTCCTCCCAGTTCTTGTCGGCATCCTCGGTGCTCAGATGGAACCCCGTCTCCTTCGTGGTGTGAAGGCCCTGGGGCATCTGCGAGGGGCTCCATTCTCCGTCGCCGCCAGGGCGCCGCGTCTCGTTCACGTTGTTGGCATTGCCGTAGACCGAGATGCGGGAGTGGTCGCTGTAGTAGAGACCGAAGAGACGGGCCATGTAGCGGTCGTCGGTGCCGCCACCAGCCTCAACGTTGCCCATGAAGCCCCTGTTGTACTCTCGCTTCAGCTCCACGTCCATCACATAGTCCTTTTTCTCGATGTCGCGGCCCACAAGCTCGCTCTGCTTGGTCGATTTGTTGTATACCTTGATGTTGCGAACGGTGTAGTAGGGCAGGTTGTCGAGCATCACTTTGTTCTGACCCTTGAAGAAGTCTTTCCCGTTGAGCGTGAGGTAGTCCACTTTCTTGCCGTTGATATAGATGTCGCCGTTGTCCTTCAGCTCAGCACCGGGCATCTGGCGGATGAGGCCATCGAGCATCGAACCCTCGGGCAGATTGAAGGCGGAGGCGTTGAATACCAGCGTGTCGCCACGATAGGCTATCTTCACACGGGTGCCGGTCACGGTGACGCCATCGAGGTCGTTCTCGCGCCATACGTCGTCTTGCTTCTTCTTCATCAGAAGGCGAGGGAGGTTGAAATAGGAGTTGCGGGCGATGTGGCGAAGCTGGTAATTCATATAGGTGTCCTCGTAGCCGTCGGCTGTGGCTTTCACAATGAAATTCTCCTGCACAGCTGGAACCTTAACGCTGTAAAACGACGAGGTGCCCCAGGTCATGCACGTGGTGGTGTCGACGATGCTGGAGTCGCTGCGGAGAAGGGTGATGAAGGCCTTTACCTTCGCTTTCGTGAATGAATCGTAGACCTCGCCCACGAGTTCTATCTTGCGCTCTTTTTTCTTCTTCTTCGTCTCCTGGCCGACCGACGTGCTGTCGTTCTGGGCACAAAGAGGGTGGGAGAGGGTGAGAAAAAAGCCTATTAACAGACATATTCTTAACATGGCGGCGAAATTACCACAATCTATGGGAATGGCAAAAAAAATAGGGGCAAAAAAGGTTAAAAATGCCCGACCACCACGCCGTTTCGCTTTTTATGCCTATCTTTGTCATCAAAAACTGCATCACATCATGAAAAAGATTCTTTATATTACTTGTTTGCTGGCATGCTGGACACTCTGCTGCGCTCCCGTCATGGCTCAGGTGAATAATGGCGCGAACGCCACAAACGTGAAAAAACAAGCGAAGGTGAGGATACAAACGCCAATGGGCGACATCGTCGTCAGACTTTACGATGAGACACCGCTGCACCGCGACAACTTCCTGAAATTGGTCAGGGAAGGCTTCTATGATGGCACGTTGTTTCACCGCGTAATCAAAGATTTTATGATTCAGGGGGGCGACCCCGCGTCGAAGGATGCTCCCGCCGACAAACTGCTGGGCGGAGGAGGACCTGGCTATGAGATAGCCGCGGAAATCAAAGACGGCATGTATCATAAACGAGGCGCTTTGGCTGCCGCAAGACAGGGCGACAACGTCAATCCGGAACGGAAAAGCAGCGGCTCGCAGTTCTATATCGTCTATGGACAGGTGTTTAATGACGAGGAACTGAAGCTTTTCGAACAGCAGCAGAGGAAGAAAAAGGTGCAGGAGGCTTTCCATCAACTGGCAGAAGAGCACCGCTCGGAAATCGCCCAGCTACGGCGGGACAGAAATGCCGCAGGACTGGAACGGCTGCAATCGAGACTGGCGGAGGAGGCAGAGAAGAATGTGCCGCTGACGGGATTAAGTGACGAGCAGAAGAGAATATACTCCACCATCGGGGGCACGCCACACCTTGACGGGCAGTACACCGTCTTCGGGGAAGTAGTGGAGGGCCTCGACGTCGTAGAGAAAATCCAGACCGTGGCAACAGGAACGGCCAACCGTCCGCAAGAGGACATCAAAATGAAAATGACGATAATCGAATAGCATCTTACACATATCCCGTCGTCACGGTTAGTGGCTCCCGGCTTATGGTTAGCAGTTCCCAGCTTATGGTAGTGTTTGCGTCTTACGGTAAGCGGCTCCCGGTCTTATGGTTAGTGTTCGCGGCACATGGTAATCAGTTCGCGTCTCACAGTTATCGGTTTTTGTCTCATGGTTGGTATTCCCGTTTCACGGCAGTTCATTTTTTCTGATATGCCGATAATTTGTTTTTTTCGGTAATGTCGTTTGTCGTTTTCTTGCATTTTCCAGTAAAAAGCAGATTTTTTTGAAAAAAATGCCTTTAATATTTGCATGATTAAAAAAAATGGCCTACCTTTGCACCGCAAAATCGGGATTTAGCGCAGTTGGTAGCGCACACGTCTGGGGGGCGCGAGGTCGCTGGTTCGAGTCCAGTAATCCCGACAAATGCAAATCGGAAGTGCTTGATTTTCAAGCACTTCCTTTTTTTTTAACAGGCTTTCTGCACAAATTCTGCACAAATTTTCTAAAAACCTGCACAAAAGGGGGTGTCCAAAGGGTGTGCTTGACAGGGTTAAACACCTACCAAATATCTTGAACATTTTTGGCCTATGGCAAGCAAGGGGTGATGTTAACCCCTCCAGTCCCACGAATGGGAGATGATTGATTTTTCTCTTCATTTGAACGCGCTTTAAAATTTGACTTGATTTACATTATATAAGTATTGATATATTGAATTGTATTATGGTCACACAGTTTCAATGAGGTCTCTTGCCCTCTCCTTCCTTGATGCTGGCGGCTCTATAGACCACCCGAATTCCTTCAAGTTTTCCTTCAGTACATAGTCGATGATGGCATTGCGCTTGTATTGCTTGGTACCCTTGATGAACTTGGGCTGCTTCTCCTTGCCCTGAATCACCATGATTACCTGTGTCAGGGTGTCCGGGTGACGTTGGGCCATTTTTCTTATACGGGTCATATAATAAGCCACTTCCTTCTTGTTGAGATACCTGTTAAGCAATGCCTGTACTACTGCTTCCTGATATTGGGGGTCATATTTATAGAATTCGCTGGCATGGAGCTTTTGGGCAGGTGTCCTTTTGTCCGCCTCTGCGTCGGGAACACACTCGAAAGGCCATAAGTCATCATCACCCTTTTGCCAGGGCCGCTGCTCTCCTTTCTTGGGATTGTCACGGGTATAGATGTATATGACTATGGATTTGACCTTTCCGTTTTTCCCCTTCTGGTCCCGAGTGTCGTACTCGAACCAAACGTCCGAGGCATTGTACCTGAACATCGTCAGCAGTTCATCCATTGCGGGATTGAGGATGTATCGTCGCACATCCTTGAAGTTTTCGTAAACCGAGGGCTGCAGGACTTTTCCCGTCTTGGGGTCACGTATCTCGTCCAGGTTGAAACGTGCCCTGAAGTCGCTGATAGTGATGGGGATGACACGCTTCTTGTACATAAGTCCCTGAGCTTGTTGCTTCAAGTCAAAATGCCTGTAGTCACCGCCAAACCGGCAACACAGCTCATACATCTTCTGCGAGTATTTGGAACGCAACTTCATGGCCGCTCCAGAGTCGAAGATGGTGAAGTTCTTGTTGAGGTTGATGAGATATGGCATAATCTCCGGCGACACACGCACGGCGTACTGTCCAGTCTCTTTGTCATAGAAGAAAGCGTCCACCCAGTGAACCTTCCCTATGATTGGCCACCACGAACCGACAATAACCACATCCATGTCATCACCAGCAGGATTGACCCACAAGGGAAGAAAATCAGCGACAGTCTTGAAAAACGCCGCTCCCAAGAGGTTATCAACCGCATCATGGGTATCAATGAGGGCCAACAGGTGAGTGAAGCCGTTTCCCAAGCCTTCCAATATCAGTTCTCCACCGTCCCGCAGTTCATGGCCATCCTTGAAACCATGGGCTACGAATGCTATACCGAGGACGAGGATGTCGTCTTGAAACGCAATGGCGAGATTCTGGAGAAGGTGAAGATTCAACTCGTCGAGAGCAAGTTGGCCCAACAAAAAGCGGACAAGAAGCGCATCGCCCAACTGCGAGCCATCTTGAAAAAATACCGTGACATTTCTGCCAACCGTCAGGAACTGTAGACGACCATGAAAGACAAATTTGGCGTTAGCCTTGTTTTCCTTGGCTCAAAAGATGCCCCTTATGGCTACATGATTGTTGACCATCATACTAAGGCCGTCTTCAAGGGCAGCGACGTGGTGAAAATCAAAGAACTCCTTCAATTCCAATCTAAGGAAGACCGCTTCCGGCAGATTGATGCCTTCATTGACCAGATGTTGGATGACAATATCAACCTGACCACCAAGGAACTCAACCGGCTCCTTCGTCGCCAGTTTGGCACCAAGCTGTTGAACGGCAGCTTCCAATATGCCGGCACCACCTATCGACTTCCAGAGTATATCCTGACCACATTGCGTTCCAACGACCGTCGTGCCTGGCTCCAGTCCTTCTGTCCTACCAACGAACTGGAACGAAACATCCTCTGTCAAATCGGCAAATACTATCACCCTGAGCGAATCACCCTGAGCACAGCTTCTGAACCGAACGTAAGCAAGACAGTGTCACAGCTGCACCACATTTTCGGCAGCACCGCCGACAAAGCCCTCCGTGACAAACTTCACGAGGACGGCTATTTCATCACCCATGTCGATGACCAGTATTATTGCATCGACTTCGCCAACCGCACCATTATCAATTTGAATGACTATGGCCTCGATGTAAAGCGGCTTCAGCCCAAACAAGCTCAAAAACAACAAGACCAGAGACAACAAATCTCCGGCCCTGGTATCGGTCGCGCTATCGACAAAGTTGCCAAGCAGCATGGCGGGGCAAGTGACAGCAACTGGGAGTGGGAAGTTGGTAGTAGTGGATATGAGGATGATGATAGGTCGTTGAAGAGGTAATCCCATTTCATCTTCAATTATGATTTTTGGCAAGGTTTCATTCGCTCGGTTAAGGAAGAGAGCACTTTTACCCATAAACATATCTATTATCCACAATTAAAACTAAACGGTTTGATATGCTATCATGTATGCATCATTAAGTGCTGTTAGAATTGCCGGAACGATAAGCGGTAGGGATCGATAAGATTTTATGATGTTTTGGGCATTTTCCTTACAGAGACCTTTAAACATACATATAAACATATTTTGAATTGTCATCAACGTTGACTCCAACACAATACCAGATAAAACTATATGAGTAGCTGCACTAATAACTTCTCCTACTATATATTTATTTCCTTCTATTGTTTTTAAACAATCTGAAAAGGTGTTTTCATTATTCTCCATTTTCTTCCAATATTGCAAAACAATATAATCTGAAGACAAACTAACGTTAATAAAATGAAGGTTAGCTAAATAATGGGATAGTTCGTCTTTTTGTAAAGGAAAAAGGAATGAGAAAAATGTTTCAGATGAGATTATCCTTAAATGAGGTAAAGTATTAATAATTCCATTATCTTCGGATATTAAAATACGATTGGGGATATTTGCCAACAATAGGCTTTCACTTTCAACCATTAAAAGGTGATTGATATTTGTTTGAGGTATTTTTGTTATTTCTTCAGCTGTTTCTGTAATACAGAACTTGTCTATCCATATCAATAATTCTTCCATTTTTGAAACTTTATTGTTTCCTAAATTATCTAATACGAATAAATTTTTAACTGCCTCTTGAGAAAAAGAAGTGATTTGTCTTATCTTTTCATTATCAATAGATATTTTTATATAATCCACTAATCCATTAGGGACTATAAACTTATTTGAAAAAGATAGAGAAAATTTCTGTTGTATTTCAGAAAGTAGAATTAAAGAAGTAATGTCTAATACAAAAACGTTATTCATAACGTCATAATCTCCAATTCTATTCATATAATCCCCCAACGGTGTAATATATTTTAGCTCATTGCCAAATATAAAATCATAAAAAGAAATAACAGTAGAATTGGGAGACATCATATTTATGATGGAAAGGTTTCCTCTTTCATAACCTTTTTTTATTTCTTCTTGTTTGTTCTTTCTAGCAATAGGATCTCCTGTATTCTTCATTATCAGATTCCATATCTGGCCGCCATCCATGTCTTTAACATTAAAAACGAATAGAGCTTTACTTTGCCCTTTCTCGTTTTCTTCCATTATTTTTTGACTCAACTTATAATATTTGTTGAATACAAAGATTATCTTTATGCTCCTATAAATTCCATTGAACTGTTCTATTCTAACGACATCTCCTATATTTTTACCAATGAGCGACTCATAAAAAGACCCTTTTGTGGCATCAATATTTTTAGTTTCTCCATCTTCTTCTACCTGAACATAATCATTTTCTGACACAACACTTTTTCCTTCAGTTAAAATATTCGAAATAGATTTTGCCGCCAAGCAATCTAATGCAAAAGTGTCTTTTAGTTCTTGTGAGAAAGGATGTTCAATTATTCCTTTATATAATATTTCTATGGC
>CAMHEL010000010.1 GCA_946184125.1 uncultured Prevotellaceae bacterium | reverse complement strand
ATATCCAACAACCCATGGAAAGAATACCTACCAACACCAAAGCCAAAAGGCTGAACACCACTTTTTTTACTCTCTTTTTCATATCATTATTTGTTTTAAATTTGATGCAAAGATAATGCTGCTTTTCTATAATTCCAAATAAAGAACCTGCCGTTGTATGAAAGCTAAGGATTCCTGTATGAATTGAGGGCACAGAGGGGACAGAGGACACAGTCCCTGAGGGATCCCTCGAGGAATACTTGAGGGTTCCTGAAGTGCTTGGAGATGCTCTGAGAGATTCGAGAGTTTCAGAGATTTTCAACACAGAGGCACAGAGACACAAAGAAACACAGAGTTTTAACATTGTTGAGGGGGACAGAGGGAACAGAGGGAAATTTTCATGAGAGATTCTGAGGGATCCTGAGAGATACTGAGGTGTTCCGAGATGCTCTGAGATGCTCTGAGATGCTCTGAGAGATTCAAGAGTTTCAGAGATTTTCAACACAGAGGCACAGAGACACAAAGAAACACAGAGTTTTAACATTGTTGAGGGGGACAGAGGGAACAGAGGGAAATTTTCATGAGAGATTCTGAGGAATCCTGAGGTGTTCCGAGATGCTCTGAGAGATCCTAGAGATTCAGAGATTTTCAACACAGAGACACAGAGACACAGAGAAACACAGAGTTTTTTATTTCTTGAGAGGGACAGAGGAGACAGAGGAAAATTTTCATGAGAGATTCTGAGGGATCCTGAGATGTTCCGAGTTGTTCTGAGTCGCCCTGAGAGATTCAAAGAATTTAAAAAACCAATTTTAAGCAAAAAATATTATCTTTGCAATTGAAATGACGAAGATAGAGAGAACAAACTCCGAAGATAAAAGTCGAAAGCTTCAATTCTTCAATTTTCAATCTTCAATTTTCAATATTTAATAATCTTCAATTTTCAATATTCAATCTTCAATATTAAAAAATTTTCAATATTAAAAAATTTTCAATATTAAAAAAAATTTCATCTAAGGGGTATTTGATTAAGCCGTATGAGGGTCTTATTGTTGAAAAATCCCAAACAAGCATTTATGGATTACAGCAAACAAGAGTTTGAACGCCTGTTCAAGGAACATTATCCGCACATGTATCGCATGGCTTTCTCGATGGTGGAGAATGCCGACGATGCAAAGGATGCCGTACACCAGGTGTTTACTCAGATGTGGAAAGGCAAGCCCCAGGTGGCAGAGAAAAGCACCAGAGGATATCTGTTGGCTGCCACCCGTAACCAATGCCTACATCTGCTGCGCTCACGGCAACAGCAAAGGCAGATGGAGCACGACCTCCAGCACGACATGGTCATCAGCGAGAGCGACGAACGCAAGGAGCTGCTTCAGCAGTTGCGGCAGGTCATCGACGAGAATCTGACGGAGCAAGACCGGCGCGTACTGAGTCTGCACTATGAGGAGGACATGACCTACAACGAGACAGCCAAGGTGCTTGGCATCAGCGCAGCAGCAGTCAACAAGCACATCACCCGCTCATTGGCAAAAATCAGGAAGTACCTTAAAGGTGGGTTCTATTAATTATGTCGAGGCGATTTTCGACTTTTAGTCGAGGGCAAAGTGTAAGCTGAAGAGGGAGTGTAGCGGGCTACACGACCGATGAGGCTTGACACCTTGCACCGAATAAAAGCGAAAAGCGACCGAAATGTAATGTATAGAAATGCCACCTCAAAAATTCAGAATTAATAGAACACACCTAAAGCAAGATAAAGATGAAAACCGAAGATATTGACAAGAAGATAGGCATGCCCGACGTCGACGAAGAGTGGGCAAGATTTGAGCGCGAAGTCATCGGCGAGGAAGAGCCAAAGACGGGAAAACGAGTCTTTATAGGATGGACTGCAGGCATCGCAGCCTCCATCGCCCTCTTGGTAGGCTTTTTCCTCTGGGGAAATGATATAGGACAACAGACTGACAGCGACAATCAACTGGCACAAACGACAAAGGTCCAAAAGCAGACAAAGGTCCAAAAGCAAGAAAAAAAGACTGCCCCCGATGGCGAAGGAGACCAGGAAGTCACAGCCAGCAACAGCCAAAGCCATGAGCCCTTAGGCACCCCCCAGGGTGTCGTGGAGGACGCAGCCACAAAAACCGATAAGGACCATGCACAAAAAAACGAGGTAGACAAGGCTTCAGAGCATCTTCTGACTCAGACAGTTCCTCCAGCGAGCGACAAGAAAGAAGAGCAAGCACCCACTGCGGACAACAAGACAGAAAACATTAGAGTCTTCAGCAAGGTGGCACAACAGCCATCTTTCCGTGGCGGATACAGCGCCTTGCAGGAATTTATCAAGCAGAATTTGAGATACCCCCCAATGGCTCAGGCTTATGGTGTGAGCGGCAAGGTAGTGATGCAGTTCGTTATCGACAGTTTGGGATACATTTCAGATATCAAGGCTGCCAAACATATTCTAAAATATGACACCTTGCTCCTGAGCCGCGAGCCGGAAGTGAGGCAAACAGAATTGAAAGAGCAGATAGCCCAGCAGTTGGAGGAAGAGTGTGCCCGCGTCATTGCCATGATGCCACGGTGGTCGCCACAGAAGATATATGGCAAGGCAGTTAGCACGAAATACAATTTGCCTTTCAATTTCAAGCCTACTGAAACTCCAAACTCTACAATCGACAACACTCACCATCATTGAAAGGCGAGGGAAAGCAAGATATGAATAATAAGCATGAATAATAAGTAGGTAATCAACAATGAAAGATATGAACAAGAAGACTATTTTCACCTTCGCCCTGATTCTCATGAGTTTGGCTGCTTTTGCCACCGGTCAGGATGGCGACGTCATCTATATCGACGGCACACAATGGACGCTGTTGGGCCAACCCATCAGCAGAGACACTGTACTCCAGCGCGAGGTGAGGGCTGCGTTACCTCAGCAGCACGTCACACTTTCCTCCAACTGGAGTGGTTTCACCGCCTTTTGGAGCATCAGGCAGGG
The DNA here is from genome assembly GCA_946184125.1 of uncultured Prevotellaceae bacterium. Classification (GTDB taxonomy): domain Bacteria; phylum Bacteroidota; class Bacteroidia; order Bacteroidales; family Bacteroidaceae; genus Prevotella. The sequence continues at coordinate 47,387 of CAMHEL010000010.1, read as the reverse complement.
TACGCTCTATTTGGACAGCATACAGTATCTGCGTGCTACAGCCGACAAAAAGACCTGCCCGGAATGTATCCCTACAGAGACTCTGAAACGTGTGTTCAAGAAGTACTTTGAAGGCAATCAGATTGTGGCAAAATGGCTCAAAGGCGACATCCGTGTGGCCAACGGAAAGATGCTCTACTACGAGCACATGGGCTACGAAAGGAACTACGAAGAGGAGCAAATCATCAGCATCGACCATGGGAAAGTGACAGGTGCGAAAGCCTTTCACAACTATGTCGTGGATGGTTTCTCTTTCGACCAAGGACACAGGTCATTGCCCAAGCAAGCAGAGGCTTTGAAAGTGCGCCCGACACAACTCAGGGAGATGTTCCCCTTGCATGTGGAACGATATCCTGAACTGGCGAATGAAAAGCGCATTGTATTCTCCATCCGTCGCGCCAAGGTCGATGAGACAGGCCACTTGGTGGATTGCGAGGTGAAGGTGCTGAAACCTAACGACAACCCGCAACTTGCCGAAGAGATGGCAACACTGATGAAAGCCTATCATCCCTGGCGAGTGTCGTTCATCAATGGTGAATACCGTGCCAACGGAATAGAAAGATACACGTTCCCTTATCCTCTGGAATAGCAGGGCACTCAGAGGGAAGCATGCCGCCGGCTCCCCCACTCCATCGAGAAGCAAGCCGCCATGATGGTTTTCACTATTCTGCTCTCAGTCCACCTCACCATTTGCTATAGAACACACGGGGTGAGATATTGAGCATGAGCCATCCCCAGACCAGTTTGTGTCTGTCGGTGCTTCGTTTGAGAGCCTCCATGGTCTCCGTGCCCTTCATGAACGAGAAGCCCATCGACAAGCGGGTATCTTTCATCACCTGGTATGAGGCACCCAGTTCTATCTCATGACCCAACGTCCAGTCCAGATTTTTCAAATGAGTTGCTGTGGCCAGGTAATGGTAGGAGGCATTGCAGGAAAATCCCTTGAAGGGGGCATAAGAGGCACCGGCAAAGACATTCTGCAGACCAGGGGAGAACGTGCCGAAATAGGCACTGACATAGAAGAAGTCCATGGCTCCATAGAACTTGTGTGTGGAACCGAAGATAGAGGTGAAGGCCGTGATTTTGGTATGTTGCGTCAGCCCTAAGTTTCCATGTTTGGGTACGACGAACTCCTTGTCGCCGCTCAGGTAGTCGAAACCGGCATAGCCAGTGAGTTGCCTTGAGATGTTGTATGTGGTTTTAAAACTTGCCATCCAGGCATCGATGGGGATTGATTTGATAGAAGAGTAGTCGATGCTGGCTTTTCCCATCTGATGGTAATAAGCCGCCTCCACCGTCAATTTCCTTGGATGGTATTTTGCATATCCGCCCACAAGTTGCTGATAAAGTGTGGTATGGTCGTCGGGATTGCCATACTGCATGCCTATGTTCATCAATATGAGCGACACGCCTAAAGGTATTTTCGGAAAGTCGTAATGATACCACGCCGTGTGCATGGTCTTGTAAGGTTGGGAGCCATTCTGATAGAATGTTCCTCCATTGATATTCTTGGAATTCTGGTTGTAGGCCAGCATGCCATGCAGTTGATGTCCCTTGCCTTCATATCCCACTTTCAGGGCGTCGTGATAGAGTGCCGCCATGGCCCAGTCGTTGCTTCCAAGGATACGTTCATCATCATAGGCGAGTTCTTGTCGCCCTATCCGTGCGAACAGTCCATTATTGCTTTTCATCTGCGCCCATGCTTCTGAGATATTGAACGTCCCCCCTCCCTCAGCGCCCCAGACGCCTTGGTGACGGGCAGTGATTTTCAGCGACAACTTCTCCCTCTCGAACCCCACGGAGAGCCGTGCACGGTTGAAGACATAAGCCGACCTGTTTTCTTCATCTTTTGCTTCAGAGGACGTGGGCAATCCGCCCTCTTTCACCTCACCTCTCGACATCAACTGCGCATCGACTGTCAGTTGGTTGGGTTTCTCCTCATCACTCTTTTCCTGTGCACTCGAAGGGCAGAAGCCCATCAACAACAATTCGAGCAGCAGATATTTTAAAATGGAGTTTCTCATATTTGCAAGTTTTTGCAAAAGTATAAAAAAAAATCATTTCTATCAAAACTTTTTCTCTTTTTTGGAACTGAGAAGGAGAGGATGGGGATGCTCTTGGCGGGCGGTCATGGTTTTGGTTGCGATGGCATCGCAACAGACGGAACGAGTGGCCTCAAACCTCAAACCTCAAACCTCAAATCGCAAACCTCAAACCTCAAACCTCAAATCGCAAACCTCAAACCTCAAACCTCACATGGTTTTTTGCTGCGGCGAAACCGCAGCATACGGAAAACGAAAACAAGAAGGGCCTTCGTATTCAAAAAAAGTGAAAATATCTAACGGACAGGCGTGAAATACGGGAATATTACCTAAATTTGCACACCATTAGGGTCAATCTGCCTAAAAGGAAGCCAAAGGACATCAAACGGGTTGAATATGAATACTATTTTCAAGAAGATCAACCACTTTTTCTCAAACAACAAAGGAGGAGTCATCATAGTGATATCCTTCTTGTTACTGGAATTGTTCTCCGCATTGCAATATTTTTATACGCAGCAGATGTTGGAGGACGAGTTGGGGAAGCGTGCGGAGAGCGAACTGACGGCAAAAGCCCTCATCATCCGTGGCATGCTCAAGCAGATGGAGAGTTTGGTGGTAGAGCACCAATGGGATATCCACCGCAGCATCAGTCATGCCGACTCCATGTTCTATGCCACCAAGCGCATCATCGCTAACAACCAACTGGTGAAAGGCAGTTTCATCGCTTTTGCCCCTAACTATTATCCTGAAAAGGGCCGCCTTTTCGAGCCCTACGCCTATAAGGTCGATGGACAGATTAAAGTCAAAGACTTGGCACAAGATGACACACTGAAAGATTACACCATCAATCCCATATACAAGAAGATATTAAAGGAGGATGCCCCCTTCTGGAGCGACCCCTATGATTATATTGATGATGGAGTTTACCTTCCACTGACCACCTATTCTTACCCTTTACACGACAGCCAAGACCGTTTCATCGGTGCCAGTGGCATCGACATCTCCCTCGACTGGCTTGGCGACACGCTGAACGCCCACCACATCTATCCGTCTTCGTTCATCCTGCTTCTGACGGAGGACGGCAAAATGATTTCAAGCCCCAATGACGAACACGTCAAGAGTTATGATGTGGAAAAGGTCTTCAACATGATTAACGACAGCACAGTGCATAGGAGCGACAGCAAAAGCGGAAGGAGCAAAGTCATCCGCTTCCACGACAACACCAACCATGGTGCAAGCATCTACTATGCCAACATGAGGGGGGTGCCCTCTTGGCAGATTGCCGTGGTGTGCTACGACCACGAAGTGTATGGCAACCTGCACTGGATGGGCATCAACATGCTCTTGCTGATGCTGCTTGTGATAGGCATATTAGGGTTCCTCATCCGCCGCTACATGCGCAATGAGCAAACGCTTTCACTCGCCAAGGCCGACAGGCAGCGCATCAACAACGAGCTTCAGATAGCGACAAAGATTCAGAAGGCCATGCTGGTGGAAGACAAGGAGACAGAAGAGTACCCCGGTGTCACGGTGAGCGCCTTGCTGCAGCCCGCAAAGGAGGTTGGCGGCGACCTTTACAACTATTTCGTGCGCAACGAGAAGCTCTTCTTCTGCATAGGCGACGTGAGCGGCAAGGGCATCCCCTCGTCGCTGATTATGGCGATGACCCAAGCGCTCATCAAGGCCGTGTCGGCACACGAGAGCAATCCCGCCCATATCGTCAGGACCATCAACGAGACGACGTGCCAGAACAACAAGACGAACATGTTTGTGACGCTTTTCATCGGCGTGCTCGACCTCCCCACAGGCCGTTTGCGTTACTGCAATGCCGGGCACGATGCCCCTGTCGTCATCGACGGCACAAGCGCCACTCCTCTTCCGGTGAAGTCGAACATTCCCACAGGCTTGTTTGACGACTTCGAATACGAGATGCAGGAAACCATCCTTCCCAAGGGTTCCACACTGTTCCTCTATACCGACGGTCTTACAGAAGCCAGAGACACATTCCACAAGCAGTTTGGCATGTCGCGCGTCATGCAGTATCTCAATCTTCAAAAAGAAGCATCACCACAGGGAATCATCAAAGGGATGACCCGACTGGTGCGGCAGTTCTCAGGCGAGGAAGAGCAAAGCGACGACCTCACCATGCTCGCCATCAAGTATTCGCCCAAAACCGACGACTACACCCTGCATGGGGAACTGACCATGAGGAATGATGTCGGTGAACTGAAAAGCCTTCATGACTTCATCAAATCAGTCGCCGGCCAGCTCCAGATTGACAATGCCACGACTCGCAAGATACGCCTGGCGATAGAAGAGGCGGTGGTCAACATCATCAGCTATGCCTATCCGCCCGGCGTTGAAGGCACCATCCACCTGCAGGCATTCTCCAACAGCAAGTGTCTGAAAATCGTCATCATCGACAGCGGCGCTCCGTTCAATCCCACAGAGGCCGCTCAAGCCGACACCACGCTGTCGGCAGAAGACCGCCCGATAGGCGGTCTCGGCATCCTGCTCGTGCGGGAGCTCATGGACTCCATCAATTATGAGCGTGCCGACGGAAAGAACATACTCACCGTGAAAAAGAACCTAACAAGATAAGAAAATGAAAACAACAGTTCAAGAATTCGAAGACAAGTATGTAGCCACCCTTGAAGGTGAGCTCGACACTGCAGCAGCAGTGGAAGTGGAAAATGCGCTTCAACCCCTTCACAACAGCAACGGCCGCGACATCATCATCGACTGTACCGGCCTGGAGTACATTGCCTCAAGCGGCCTGCGTATCCTCATCAGCATCCTCAAGAGTGCGAAGGCAAGCGGCAGCAAAGTCATCATGCGCAACATGAACGACGACATCAAAACCGTCTTCAAGCTGACCGGCTTCATCAACTTGTTTGAGTTTGAGTAGGAAGCCCTAAGTCACACCGACGCAAACGCACAGCTCCCTCCCCGTCGCAACGGGGAGGGAGCTGCTCTTTTCTGACGCCCACCTTCAGCAGACGGGCTTATGATGCTTTTCAGATGATGTTGTCTTTCTCGATGTCCTTGAAATACCTATAGGTACCTACGCGGAGTTCGTCGGTAGCGGCCTCGTCGCATACGATGATGCCATGCTGGTGCATCTGCAGGGCGCTGATGGTCCAGAGATGGTTGACGCTACCCTCGACGGCAGCCTGCAGGGCCCTTGCCTTGTGGTGGCCATTGACGAGTATCATCACCTCGCGAGCAGCCATGACGGTTCCCACGCCCACGGTGAGTGCCAGTTTTGGCACCTTGTTGATGTCGTTGTCGAAGAAGCGTGAGTTGGCGATGATGGTGTCGGTGGTAAGTGTCTTGACACGGGTCTTGGAACTGAGCGACGAGCCCGGCTCATTGAACGCGATATGACCGTCGGGGCCAATGCCTCCGATGAAGAGGTCGATGCCACCTGCCTCGGCAATCATCTCCTCGTAGTGTGCACACTCAGCGGCGAGGTCGGGTGCGTTGCCATTGAGGATGTGGATGTTCTCCTTCGGGCAGTCGATATGGTCGAAGAGGTTGCGGGCCATGAACGAGTGGTAACTCTCGGGATGCTCCTCGGGCAAGTTGACATACTCGTCCATATTGAAGGTGAGGACGTTTTTAAACGACACCCTACCCTCTTTGTTGGCTTTCACCAGTTCGGCATACATACCCTCTGGCGAGGAGCCTGTAGGAAGACCGAGAACAAACGGTTTCTCGGGTGTGGGATTGGCGGCATTGATTCGTGCGATGACGTGTTCTGCTGCCCATTTCGACATTTTGCTGTAGTCGCTTTCAATAATCAGTCTCATAATACTATTTGTTTTTAGGTGTATTCGGTTTCCCGGATGGCCGCATCAGGCTGATGGTGACAAGTAGCGGTTTCCAATCTGCAAAAGTACAATAATTTTCAAAAAAACAAAAAATCTTTCCTTTTTTTGTAATGACATTGTCATCAAATCGAAGAATTGCCTAACTTTGCAAATCATTTGGTGAATATAAAACTAATTAATATGAAGACAAGAATAGCATTGTTGTTGTTGGCTTTGTCGCTGTCAACCGTTGTTTTCGGCGATGAGCCCAATCCGCTGACGGTGGAGACCCGTTCCGGGTGGGTGCGCGGCATCAACCAGGAGGGCACGCTTGCCTTTCTGGGCATTCCCTACGCAAAGGTGGAGCGCTTCACGCCCCCACTCCCAGTAGAAAAGTGGGATGGCATCCGTGCCTGCGACCACTGGGGGCCTCAGGCCATGCAGCCCACCCACGGCCGTGAACTGAGCGAAGAAGAGATGTCGGAAAAGAACTGTTGTGTGCTGAATGTGTGGACGACAGACCGCAACTCCAAGAAGCCGGTGATGGTGTGGCTGCACGGAGGAGGTTTCGACTCCGGCACATCGGCTTGGAATCCCGGCATGGCATTGGCGAAAAAGGACGTGGTGGTGGTGAGCGTCAACCACCGTCTCAACATTCTCGGCTTCCTCGACCTCTCGGCCTGTTCCGACCAGTACAAGCATTCTGCCAATGTGGGAATGCTCGACATCGTAGCCGCCCTCAATTGGGTTCGCGACAACATCATGTCCTTCGGCGGCGACCCCGGCAATGTGACCATCTTCGGAGAGTCGGGGGGTGGCGGCAAAGTGGGCACCCTGCTCTGCATGCCACCGGCACGGGGACTGTTCCACAAGGCCATCATCCTTAGCGGGACCATTCTCAACGTGAACACGAAGGCAATGAGCGAGGCATTAGGAACCGCTGTCCTGAAAGAATTAGGTATCGGCAAGTCGGACATCAGCCGCATCAAGGATGTGCCCTACAAGGAGCTCTACGCCGCCGGTCAACGAGCGATGGCCGCCAGTATCGGCACCCGTAAGCCCGGCACCCCGATGATGTGGGGCTTCGGTCCCACGCCTGACGGTGAGACACTGCTTCAGCAACCTTTCCAGCCGGGATTTGCCGACTTCTCAAGCGGCATACCCATTCTCATCGGCACCACCTTCAATGAGTTGCAACGCCTGGCGTACAGTCAGCCGATGACGATGGACCAAGCCCGTGAAGCCCTTCTGCCCGTCTTCGGCGACGACACCGAGGAGTATATCCAAGCGTTTGGCGAGGCCTACCCCGGCTATGTGCCACAGGACCTGGTGAGCATCGACTGGCTCTTCCGCCCCAAGACACTCATCACCGCCGACCATATCGCCACCAACCATAAGGCGAAGACCTACACCTATATGTTCACTTGGCGTTCCCCGCTGAACAAGGGTTCGGTACACGGCCACGAGCTGAAATTCTGCTTCAACACCCTCCATCACTCCAAGAACGAATTGCCCGAGCCGACGAAAGAGGACTTGAAGTTGGCCGACCTAATGAGCAGTGCCTGGGCGGCTTTCGCCCATACCGGCGACCCCAACACCAAAGGTCTGCCAAAGTGGAAGCCTTACACACCCGAAAACGGCATCATGATGGTTTTCGACCATAAATGCGTGGTGCGTAAGAACCCCGACCGCCATCTCGAGCAGTTGATTGACAAACACTGCTTCAAACAACTGGAGGAATTCCGTAAGAAGAACAAATAGGTGCTTAATAGCAGACGCTCCTAAGACAACAAAGATACTGTAGGAGCGCGGGGCTTTGAGCATGCGAAATAGCACGAATGTGTAGCGGTCTTAGACGAGCTAAGACCCTACCATTGAGTTCGAAACAAATCCATTTCGAAAATAATCTTTCCGAAAGCGGCGGCGGCCTGAAAGGCCAACCTGCTCTCAGCCCAGGGCAACGCCCTGGGTTTTAAATCCGTGCACTTTATGTCGCCCCGACGGGGCAAAAGCCTTATAGTTAGTTGTTTATGTCTATCGACCAAACCCTTCGGTCCGAATTTATTTTTAGGGCATCTTGTTTGTGAAATGCCGATGAAAAACGAGAGATAATGGCACGATTGTGTAGCGGTCTTAGACGAGCTAAGACCCTACCATTGAGTTCGAAAAAATGCATTTCGAAAGCCATCAGTCAATCAAGGGGACAGGTTTTTGATGGAATTTGAGAATTCTGTCAAGACCCAGTCCCCTTGATTGACCTTTGTTAGCCCCTTGGGGGGATGGCTTCAACCGCATAAGCAGCCCTTGATGCGACAGATATGACGGGGTTTCCCTTATGTGTCGCAATATTAAGACCGTGTCGTAACGAAAAGGAAGGAAATACAAGAAAAAATAAGGAATGAGGAAAAACGCGACTTAACTTTGCAATGTCAAAAGGAACAAAACACCTCCTGAAGACAAAAAACAAGAAAGAACAAAGAACAAAAAATAATAATAACAACTAAAAAAAACCATTATGAAAAAGTCAGTATTTTTCCTCGCAGCACTCGTGTGCATGATGATGCAAGCAGTATCAACTTTCGCCAGTGATAGGATCATCACCAAAGAGCAGCTTCCCGCAGCTGCGCAGACCTTCATCCAGAAGACCTTCCCCGGCCAGACCATCTCGTATGCCAAAATCGACTTCGACGGCAGAAAGACCTATGAGGTATGCCTGAGCAACGGAACCGAGTTGGAGTTCGACAAGCACGGAACATGGGACAAGGTGGACTGCAACTTCAGTGCCGTGCCAGCAGAGCTCGTGCCGGCAAATATCGCAAACAGCGTCAAGAGCAGTTTTCCTGATGCAGTAATCGTCAAGATTGACAAGGAGCGCGGAGGCTATGACATAGAGCTGTCAAACGACCTCGAACTGAAATTCAACAAAAACGGACAGATGGTAAGAATTGACGACTGACAACCATCCTGCAACAACAACCCTCCCCATAAACTTTTAGTGATAAAGCCATCGACAAACCTTTTAAAAAAGCAGCAAAATGAAAACGTCAAATAAAATCATCGCATCATTAGTGGGTATTACAATTATCATTATGGCAGTAGCCGTTGAGGTTCTCGACAAAGACTATGTCATTCCAGCAGACAACTTGCCATTGGCAGCCAAGAGCTATGTACAAGATAATTTCCCAGGCGGCACCATCGCATACGCCAAGATGAAGAACGACATATATACGACCTCATACGAGGTAAGACTGAACAACGGATTTGAATTGGAGTTCGACAGTTCAGGAAGTATTACCGACTTTGAAGACTAATAGAATCTAATCGAAATGAAATCTAACACATCTTACTAAGAAGGTTCCACAGGAACCATGTAAAACATCTGGAAACCTCTTCAGCATCAGACGAGACACAAGAAAGCCCCGACATCACGTCGGGGCTTTTCCTTTTTTGAATGTTTCAGCAGTTTGTTCTTATGTAGTAATTGTTTCTTGATAATCGTTTGTTTGCGTTGCAAAGATACGCACATTATCTGCGACAATCAAAAAAAAACTGTTACAAGATGATGAAAAACAACGAAAACGTTTGCGTTTCAATAAGTATGCAAACCATTCCACACATAGATATAAATCATTGGATTTCAGAAATTTAAACTTATCGAAGTAAAGATAGTTCCTACATTTCGCCAGACGTGTGTAACTTTGATAAAATACTATCATCTTATTATGATTGACTATTCATGGTGGATGATATTAAAAACAATTGCGTAGAGAAAAATAACTTACTTCTCTTGCTTAATTATGCGAAAAATCGTACCTTTGTCGGCAAATGGTATCCTTTAGGGTTTTCCAAGAACAATCATCCACCCCCAAGCACCCTATCCGACATGCATACACGCACCCTCCACCTCATCCTCCTGTTCTTCATCCTCCTCACTTCCCGTGCGGCCGCACAGCAAGCCCACATCACCGGCCATGTCATCGACAAGGAGAGTCGTGAGGCCATGGAGAAAGCCACCGTTCAGCTTTACCATATCACCACCACGCAGGGTCGCCGCGACACCACCTTCGCCACGGGCAGCTACACCGACGAGAGTGGTCATTTCGCCATCTCGCCCACCACGACGGGTATCCACCTGCTCCGCATCACTTCCCTTGGCTACAAGTCGGAGGAGCGCACTTTCAACCTCGCCAAGAACCAGTCGCATGCCCTTGGCGACATCGTGATGACCGTCGATGCCATCGTGCTTGCCGAAGCCACAGTGACCGCCAATATCCCGAAGATGGTGGTGAAAGACGACACCCTTGTCTATAATGCCGATGCCTACCGTGTCCCCGAAGGGTCGGTCATCGAATCGCTCATCGAGATGCTCCCCGGCGCGAAGGTCGACGACAACGGCAGTGTAACCATCAACGGCAAGAACGTCCGTCGCTTCAAGATGGACGGCCGTGACTTCATGACGGGCAACAACGACGCTGTGATGAAGAACCTTCCCTCCTACGTCATCGACCAGGTGAAGGCCTACGACGAGAAGAGCGACCTATCGAAACTCACGGGCATCGACGACGGCAACGAAGACTTCGTGCTCGAGTTCGTCACCAAGCGCAGCATGCGCAACGGTCTGCAGATGAACCCCGACATCGGCATCGGCACGAAGCACCGCTACGGCATACGCCTCACCGCCATGAAGCCATTCGGCGACGTCAGATACACCTTCATGGGAAATGCCAACAACGTCAACGACCGCAACTTCTCGGGCCGTGGAGGCCGCGGACGAGGCAACGGAAACGGGCAGCGCCACACCAAGACCGGAGCACTCGACGTGAGCTATGAGGACGGCAAGGGCCTTCGCATGAGCGGCCGTGTGACATGGAGCCACAGCAACACCGACAACTGGAGCCGAACGGGTTCGGAGAGTTTCGTCAACACCCGTGGTGGAGCTTTCTCCAACAGCATCAGCCAGAATTATTCGAGGGCCAACAGCTGGACGGGCAACATCAACCTGCAGTGGCGCATCGACTCCATCACCAACCTCTCCTTCCGCCCGAATTTCTCCTATTCCACCAACGATGGCCGTGGCTTCTCCAACTCCGCCTCCTTCAACGCCAATCCTTACGACCACATCGAAGACCCCAACGACACCGCGCAGCTTGCCACGATGCACAAACTGGGGCTCATCGTCAACAGCCGCAACAACAAGACGATGAGCTACAGCAGCGGGAAGAACGCCAGCACGCAGGCACAGCTCTTCCGCCGGTTGAACAACAAGGGGCGCAGCATCGCCATCTCCGGCAGCATCAACTACCGCGACAACGACAACACCAACGCCAACCTCACCGCCGTCCACCTGTACCAAGTGGCCAACCGTCAGGGCAACGACTCCACCTACCAGACCAACCGCTACACCGCCTCGCCTTCCGACAACTTCAGCTACAGCATAGGCGCCACCTACACCGAGCCCCTCTACATCTTCAAGACACCCGAGCCAGAGACTCCTGTGGAGACGGCACCAGCCGGTCCTCCCGTCGCGGTGGGCGATGGAGTGGCACCCGCCATGATGGGTCCTGCCAGCTTCGGGCAAGGCGGCATGCAGCGCGGCGGCCCTGGAGGAGGCAGGGGCGGCGGAAGAGGCAACCAGAGGCGCAACTTCGGCACGCAGGGCATCTTCCTCCAGCTCAACTACCGCTACAACTACAGTTACCAGAAGAATGACCCATCGACGTATGACTTCCCCGACCTCAGCAACGAAGCCTTCTACGATGTGCTCAACAAATACCGCGAGTGGACCCGTCTTTTCGGCTATCTCGAGAGCCCCTACGAGAGTTACCTTTCCGACAGCCTCAGCCGCTATTCCGAGCGCACGGAGTACGGCCACAATGCCGATGTGCAGCTTCGCCTCGTCAGAGAGAAGCTCAACCTCAACCTCGGTGTCTCCACCCAGCCCGAGCGCACCCATTACATCCAGCAATACTTAGGCCGCCCCATCGATACGGTTCGCACCGTGGTGAATGTCACTCCGACGCTCAACATGCGCTACCGCTTCAACCAGCAGACCAACCTCCAGGTCACCCTTCGCGGTTCGACGTCGCAGCCCTCAATCACTCAGCTGCTCGACATCTACGACGACACCAACCCGCTCAACATCACCATGGGTAACCCCGGTCTGAAACCATCGCTCACCAGCAACCTCAACACCAATTTCATGATGCAGCGTCAGCCCACCTATGTGGAGGACAGTCTTGGCATGCTCATCCCCAAAGCCCAGCGGCACTGGAGTTTCAGCACCAATGCCTCGCTGCAGCGCACCTTCAACTCCATCGGCAACATCGTGACCTACAACGAGGATACCGGCGGCCGCATCACCCGTCCCGACAACATCAACGGCAACTGGGGCGTAAACGGAGGCATGACCTTCAACTTGGCACTCGACACCCTCAACAGATGGGACGTCAGCGGGTCGATACGTGGCAGCTACGACCACCGCGTGAGCTATGTCAACCTCAAACGCACGGCCATCCCCGACCGTAACATCACCCACACCTACAACTTCTCGCCGTCGGCATCACTCAGTTTCCGCAACAGTTGGCTCAGCGTGTCGCTGAATGCCAACACCACCTACGCACACACCGAGAACCGCCTTCAGGCATCCAACAATCTGACGACGTGGAACTTCTCTTACGGTGCCAACAGCCGCATCAACTTCGACTGGGGCATGGCCATCTCCACCGACCTGCATGTCTTCAGCAAAAGAGGATACGACGACAAGACGCTCAACACCGACGAGTTCATCTGGAACGCCCAGATATCCCAGTCATTCCTCCGTGGCAAGAAACTCACGGTGATGCTCCAGCTCTACGACATCCTGCAGCAGCAGACCACCTTCTCGCGCACGGTGAACGCCAACGGATGGACCGACCGGGAAGTGAATGCCATCACTTCCTACGCCATGCTTCACGTCAGCTACCGCCTCAACATGTTTGGTGGAGGTGGCAACCGAGGCGGTCGCGGCGGCTTCGGAAGAGGAGAAGGTCCACGAGGCGGCTGGGGCGGCGGCAGACCCGGCGGTGGATTCCCCGGTGGCGGCTTCCCCGGAGGAGGAAGGCCAGGAGGAGGATTTTGAAATGGTTTGAGATTTGAGGTTTGAGATTTGAGATTTTTTATTAGTTTGAGTTTTTTGCCCTGGACTGAGAGAGATTGGCTTGTGGAGACTCCATAATGGTGTCTCCGCAAGCTAAGTTCGAAAGAATTGGTACTGAGGGATTTATTTCGAAACCAATATCATCTTTAATTTTCAATTTTATTGTCCGATGATTATTCCTACGATAGACATGACATCGGATACAGTGACCGATTGGTCGCCATTGACATCAGCCGTGTAGCGGTCAAAATTCTCAAGCCATTCGTAACCACTCAGGTAACTGACCACCATCATCACATCGGAAATGGAAACCATGCCGTCGTGGTTGACATCGCCCACAGGATAGGGCAAATGGAAACGACCACCCTTCCAGTAGAAGTCGCCACTGGTATCGGTGCCGAAATCGAAATTGTCGGGGGCAACGATGATACACGGAGAAAATCTGCCTACGTTTTTGCACGCCGACCCACTGTAATCAGAAAGGTCGTCTTCTGATATATCCTCGAACAGGAGCGACATGGAAGGCGATATTTTGAGCCACTTGAGACTTGTGCAGTAACTAAGCATTCCATTGGTCTGGCAATCCATTGTCTCCACATCTTGACCAGAATTTCCATAGGGCAGATTTTCAGAAATCACAAAATTGGAAAGGTCTAATCGCTCAAAGCTGCAAGCATAAAACATTCCACTCATATCTACCACCTTGGAGGTGTCGAAATGGCTTAAGTCGAGACTGACAAGGTTAAAGCAACGGACAAACATCGCTTCCATATCGGTCACATTGCTTGTGTCGAAACTGCTGAGGTCAATTTTATTCAATTCGTAGCAATAGCTAAACATTTCTTGCATATTTTCCACCTTTGACGTGTCAAAATGGCTCGTGTCCAATGACCTCAGGCTGGAGCAACCGCCGAACATCCTAATCATATTTGTCATTCCAAAGGTGTCGAAATACGCCATTCCATCGATTCTTTCAACAGAAGAGAATCCATAGAAATAATCGCATCCCGACTTGATCGTCTCATCTCTGAACGACCTGTCGACGACAATTCTCTCCACCCGCTCCACGGCCTGTTCGCCCAATGCGTTTCGCCATGAATTTGTCAAGTCAAAATAATCATCAGCAAAAGTATTTTGCTCCACGACCTTACCCGGACGCAGTCCCTTCTTGTTGTCGCGATACAAGGTGAAGGTCTTTCCGTCTTCCGACAACAATCCATAGGTGGCCACATCAGGTTGGATATTGGTGGTGACAGTGTAGCTTTCAGCCGTTGCGCCATAATTTCTCAGAGTCGCATCCAAGACATAATAGCCGTCGTCCTTACCGCTCCACCCCCAGTTGAGGTGAAAACTGTTGGCTTCTGCATCATAGCCATCGCAGACAAGCGCATGGTTCAACCTTTTCACATTAAGGCCTACGAGAACCGGCCGTCCGCGCTTGATTTCATTGTAAAGCGACTCTTCCAACTTTTCATAAGTGAATTCTTCGTTGCTTTCATAAGTAAACGAACCAATCATTCCCATTTCGCTGCAATATCCGCATTTCATCAACCCAGCAAGTGCAGAGCCGAGATCTGTACTGGTGGCGTAAGCATCATAGTCTGAATGTGCCGCCTGTCCGCAATATCTCATCAGCTGTGCCACAGCCTGCTTGGCCGCATCGCTCGTCGGAGCCACCGTGCCCTCGTCCATGGCATCCCAGTCGAAAGAGCCAACGGCATCCAGGGCCGGCACGTTGTAATTGTTTGACTTTGACTGATAGTCTGGCAAGGCTATGCACCCATGCCTGAATTTTTCGCCATCACGCCCCGTCACGGCCCAATAATACATGATTTGAGCCATGGCTGTGGCGACACAACCTGTCGCGCACTTGTTACCATCGAAAATGCACTGGTCATTGTAAGGCTCCAACTGATTCCACTGCACCTTCACCATATAGGGCACAGATTTCCATCCCGGTCTCTTGGCTTTCGCCACCGCCTTGACGGTTCCACCTTCAGCCTTTGCCTCCGCTATCTGGTCGACATAAGTCTGCAGCAGTGCCATCGTATTTGCAGGGATGGTGTCGGCAGAGAAGCCGACGCCGTCGCCATAAGCCAGTACGGGGAGAGCCACGTCATCGGCCGATGCCACAACAAATCGTTGCTGGTCGGCCGAATTGAAGATATAGAGCGCTGGTGTTCCATCGGGGGTGCCGTCTTGGGTAATTGTATGCACCAATGCGAGCGCCTGTGAAGTCGCTTTCCCCTTTTTCATCCCCTTTGACTGATGAATAAAATTCAATGCATTGGCCTTCGCCTCTTCCAGAGTAATGGGGCGGGCATTAACCATCATGGCAAAGCAGATGGCGAAAAAAGTAAGCAAGATGTGTTTCATAACTGTAAGTTTTCTGCAAAATTATGAATTACTTTTTAAAACGTAAACAAAACATAGACATTATTTTATAGTAAACATAAAAAAATGGTTAGTTCATCCACAAAACGATATCTTACACCCCAATTTTGACTACCCATTCAGAAAAATATGGCCTTTTATTTTGCAATGCCCTTAAATTGCCGTAACTTTGCAGTTTGGAAAGGAAATGTATCCCCATGAGAATAGGAAAGAAATTTTTAAGACTACTCAACCGTTTCAGGTATCTCATTGTCTTCATCATCGGTGTTGCCCTGATTACGGTTCTCGGCGAGAACAGTCTGCTCCAGCGCTACCGCTACAAGCAGCAGATTGTCGCGCTCGAGGATGAGATTGAGCGCCAGGACGCTCGTTACCAGAAAGACTCCATCCGCCTGTCGGAACTGGAGCGTAGCCCCGAAGCGATCATCAAAATCGCCCGTGAGCGTTATTTCATGAAAGCAAGCGACGAGGACATCTTCGTCTTCAGCGACGAGATAGCACAACAGCAAGAGGAAGCCCATGCAGCAACTAAGTAAACTTCAGTCGGTCATCATGCTGTCGGGAGCCATCCTGATGGCTTTGGGTGCAGGTTGCTGTGCTTTCCTCTGGCATCCCCGTGTTTTCTCCTGGGTTTTTCTCGCCGGAGCTCTCGCCTTCGTGTCCATGCAGTGGCAGCAGCGCTACGACGGCGACAATCCCACCATACGTCGTCTGCGCAAGATACTCATCGCCTCGGGGGTCTTTTTCCTGGTTGGCGGTGTATCACTCATCGACACTCAATACCATTTTTTCTCACGCTTCGTGAGCTACAACACCTACATCACCTACATCTACAACAAATGGGTGATGCTCATGCTTGCCGGAGCCATTTTGCAGATGTACTCCACCCATAGAATTTCAAACGAATTGGAAAAAAAATAAAAAAAGTCTAAAAGTGGCCGTTTTTCCCATTTTTTGTTCCTTTTTATTTTTCCACCTCGAATATTGATATTATTTTTGTGTGCCAAAACCAACTGGCCTATCCAACATGAAGCAAATCTTCTCAATCATCGGTATTATGGCTGCAGTGATGTCGCTGACATCGTGCGGTATTTCTTACAACATAGAAGGCTCGTCGGACATCTCGGGTCTCGACAACAGGATGATGTATCTCATCACCCGCATGGGTAGTGAAGAGAAAGCCATCGACTCGGTGGAGGTGGTGCACGGCAAATTCGGTTTTTCCGGTTCCACCGATTCCGTCCGCATAGCGTTCATCGTTGTAGGCGAGGGCAGTCTGCCTCTCCCCCTTGTGCTTGAGAAAGGCGACATCAATGTGAGCCTCAACAAGTCGCGTAATGAGTGGGGCGGCACCCCTCTCAACGACCGTCTGTACCGATTCATGAAGAGTCTCGACAGTCTCACCGTGAAGCTTCAGGACCTCGACCATGAGTACACCCTCGCCTTCATGGATGGCGAGGACATGAACGAAGTCATTCCGCGCCTGTCGAGAGCCAACCAGCTCATCAACCTCCAGATAGACACCCTGGTCACCAGTTCTATCTGCGACAATTTCGACAACATTCTTGGACCGGGCATCTTCATGCTCATGACACGCTCTCAGCAGCCCTCCATGGAGCCCTGGGTGGTGGAAATCATGAGCAAGGCCACCGACAATTTCAAGAACGACCCCTACGTGCGCGAATACCTCAACGCCGCGCACTACATCCAGAACGTTCAGAACGGCCTTGAGTCTGCTCCCACATCGGCAGCGCCGGCAGCACCTTCAGAAGCCGCCGCGGAGCCCACACCTCCCACCCCCAATGAGTTGGCCGCTCCCACGGACAGCAGTGCCAAAGGCGCCACCCCTTAACCCTTTCTACGATGAGCAGTCTGATTGCCCATGCGACCATCGTCGATGACGGGAGACGCCACATCGGCAGTATAGTCATCGACGGTGACCATATCAGTCAGGTTCTCGACCATCCCGACCCACCCGGACATTTCGACCATCGTTACGATGCCTCGGGATGCCTTGTCGTGCCCGGGGTGATTGACACCCATGTGCATTTCCGCGAGCCAGGCCTCACCACCAAGGCCGACATCGGCAGTGAGAGCCGTGCGGCAGCTTACGGAGGTGTCACCACCTATTTCGACATGCCCAACACGGTGCCCCAGACAGTGACCCCTGAGGCCCACTCCGACAAGATGCGCCGTGCCAGAGAGAGCAGCCATGTCAACTACGCCTTTTTCTTCGGCGCCACCAACGACAATGCCGACCTGCTGCCCCACCTCGACACCCGCCACATTCCGGGCGTGAAGCTCTTCATGGGCTCCTCCACCGGCAACATGCTCGTCGATAGCGATGATGCACTCCGCCGAATATTCAGCACTGTCCGTCTGCCCATCGTGGCACATTGCGAAGACAGCGCCACCATCGAAGCCGCCATGCAAGCCGCCATCGCCCGCTATGGCGATGACCCGCCCGTTTCGCTCCACCCCGCCATACGTTCGGCAGAGGCGTGTCTGAAGTCCACCACCAAGGCCGTTGCCCTGGCACGAGAATACGGCGCACGGCTGCACGTGGCGCATCTCTCCACCGCCGCCGAACTGCAACTCTTCGAAGGAGCGGCGCCCACCGTCCATGGCGAGACGTTTCCACTCATCACCGCCGAGGCAGTCATCGCCCACCTGATGTTCACCGATGCCGACTATGAGCGGCTGGGTGCACTCATCAAGTGCAACCCCGCTGTGAAGACCGCCTCCGACCGCGATGCGCTGCGCCGCGCCCTGACCACAGGCGTCGTCAGCACAGTCGCCACCGACCATGCCCCACACTGTCGCAACGAGAAAGAGGGCGGTTGCCGCCGTGCCGCCTCCGGCATGCCCATGGTGCAGTTCTCATTACCCTGCATGATGGAGCTGGCCGACGAAGGTTGGCTGACCGTGGAGCAGGTGGTTACACTGATGTGCAACAACCCCGCCCGTCTCTTCGGCATCGAGGGCCGTGGTTTCCTCCGCCCGGGCTACAAGGCCGACCTTGTGGTGCTCTCCCCCACCCCATGGACCGTCACCCCCGACCTCATCCAGAGCCGCTGTGGCTGGAGCCCGCTGACCGGCCACCGCTTCGGCTGGCAGGTCCGCGACACCTTCTGCAACGGGCATCATCTCCTCGGCCGAGGCCATTTCGATGCCAGTGTGCGCGGCGAGGCCATCACTTTCAGTCACTGACATGCGGCGGGTAGTTCTCACATACAGCATCTCCGAAGTCAGGCCCTACATCAACTGGCTCTACTTCTATCATGCCTGGCAGATGGGTGGCCAGTCGCAGGCCGCCCGCGACGCCCTGCGCGCCGATGCCGAGGCGATGCTCACCCAGTGGGATGGCACCCACCACACCCATGGCGTCGCAGCGCTATTCTCAGCCATCAGTTCGGGCGACGACCTCGTGCTCGAGGGCACCCCTCTTCCCCTTCTCCGCCAGCAGAGCCCCGACTCCACTTCTGGCGCCTGTCTCTGCCTCTCCGATTTCGTCTCCCCGTCATCCCCCGACACGGTAGGTCTTTTCGCCACCACCATCGACCCACTCACCGAGCACCTTCACGACGACGACCCCTACCAACGGATGCTCGCACAAACCCTTGCCGACCGTCTTGCCGAGGCCACCGCAGAGCGTCTGCACGAATGGGTGCGCCGCGAATGGTGGGGTTATGCTCCCGACGAAAGCCTCACCATCGACCAACTGCATGCCGAGGCATTCCAGGGCATCCGCCCCGCCGTGGGCTATCCTTCCCTGCCCGACACGAGCATCAACTTCCTCATCGACCGTCTCATCGGCATGTCCGACATCGGCATCCGCCTCACCGAGCATGGTGCCATGCGCCCCCATGCCTCAGTGTCGGGCCTGATGCTCGCCCATCCCGCAGCACGCTACTTCAACCTCGGCAAAATCGGCTCCGACCAGCTCGCCGACTACTCACGCCGCCGCGGCATCCCCATAGAATTGATGCGCAAGTTCCTCTCCACAAGTCTTTTAAAGAAATGATAGCACGCATATACCTGCCTCTCTTCCTACTCATCCTTCTGACCGACGCCTATATTTATCGGCAGATGATTCGCCCCCGGTGGCGCAGCCGCTGGGTCGCCGTGCTATGGTTTACCGTAACCGCCGTGATGATAGCCGTGGCGTCCGACCTCTCCACCTCATCCGATTTCTTACCAGAGAACGCCACCCCCACACTGATATTCCTTTTTGTTCTGGGTGTGCTCTATATGCCCAAAGCGCTCATCGCCGGCGGTCATCTTGTCGGCAGAGCCATCGTGAAGTTCACTGGCCATCGCCGTGCCCTCTCCTCGCTACCACGTTGGGGAGCCTGCATCGGGGCACTTTTCGGTCTCGCCGGCATCTATATCCTCGTCTATGGCATCCTGGTGGAGTTCAACAAGATTGATGTGCGCCGTGTGGACTACACCTCACCCGACCTTCCGGCAGCCTTCGACGGATACCGCATCGCCCTCTTCTCCGATGCCCATGTGGGCAATTACCCTCCCGGTGAGGGCACTGTGCTGGCGGCAGCTGTCGACAGCATGCTGTCGATGCATGCCGACGCTATCTTCTTCCTTGGCGACATACAGAACGTCCGTCCCTCGGAAATATCTGTTCACACCGACTTGCTGGGCCGTCTCCAGGCCCCCGATGGCGTCTATGCCATCCTTGGCAACCACGACTACGCACATTACATCGAAGGCACCGCCAAAGAGAAGCTCGGCATCGAGGCGATGACCAAGCGCCTGCTTCGCGGCATGGGCTGGAACCTGTTGCTCAACGAGCATGTCATGCTCCACCATGGGGGCGACAGCATAGCGCTGGCAGGCATGGAAGGCAATGAGGGACGTGGCGAGGACCACAGCTTTCCCATCTGGGAGAAGACCGTCGAGGGCATCGGCGACAGTCTCTTCACCATCATGCTGGTGCACAACCCGAAGTGCTGGAAGAAATACGTCGTGCCCAACGACCTCGCCGCACTCACCCTGAGCGGTCACACCCACGGTGGCCAGGTGAAGGTGCTTGGGTTCTCCACGACGACCCTGCTGTATGACGAGGACGACGGGATGTATGAGCACAAGGGCAAGCATCTCTTCGTCAGCAAAGGCATCGGTGCCCTCATCCCCATGCGCTTCGGTGTCACGGGCGAGGTGGTGCAGCTCACCCTCCACAAGAAAGAAACAACACATCAAAAACAATGAAATATCTATATCGTCTTTACCAGATTGTCATCGCCCTCCCCATCCTGGTGGTGTGGTCAATCATCATCGCGGTCATGATGACAGTGGGATGCGCCATCGGCAACAAGCGCTACTGGGGTTACGCCCCCGGCAAATGGTGGGGGTGGCTCATCGTTCGCATCTTCCTTCTTCCTGTCAAAGTGGAAGGCAAGGGTTTCATCGAGCACGACAAGTCGTATGTCTTCGTGGCCAACCACCAAGGGGCATTCGACATCTTCCTCATCTATGGCTTCTTAGGGCACAACATACGATGGATGATGAAGCATGGCATTTTGAAGATTCCCTTTGTGGGAACGGCCTGCAAGGCATCCCACCAAATCATTATCGACAAGCGCGGCCCCAAGCGCATCAAGGAGAGCTACGACCAGGCGCGCACGATACTTCAGAAGGGAGTCTCGCTCATGGTCTTCCCCGAGGGTGCTCGCACCTTCACGGGTCACATGGGGAAGTTCACCCGTGGTGCCTACGTGCTTGCCGACGAGTTGCAGTTGCCCATCGTGCCCATCACGATTAACGGCTCTTTCAACGTGATGCCCCGTATGCGCGACTGGCATTTCGTCGACTGGCATCCACTGGCACTCACCATTCACGAGCCAGTCTATCCCATAGGCCAGGGCGCCACCAATGTGGCCTCGTCGATGACCGACAGCTACAGCGCCATCATGGCCGCCCTGACCCCAGAGTATCAGGGAATGGTTGAGAATCCCGACCAATAAAGCCGGCGATAGATAGCCATCCGAAGTTTTATAAGCCTTGAAAAGCACCACCAAGGTGAAGTAAAACTTCCTATTTGGCCAATCAGAATAAACACATTGTTATCCTGCTATTATTTTATGAAGTCTAATCAAGGTGGTGCAATTTTATAAAGACTATGAACAATTACGACCAGCCGGGATACGGCTACAATCAATCAGAGCACACAGCAGAAGGCGGCTACCGTGAGAATGCGACCATCGTGGTGAGCAACAATGCAAAATACACCTTGGAATCCATCGTAAAATGGGTTAAATTCTTGGCTATCCTAGGTATCATATTATACGCCTTCATGATCCTCTTAGGCCTCGGCTTCATGGCATTTGGCAGCACTTTTGCTTCTATATTTGGTGAGAGCGGTGCTTTCTTTGGTGTTTTTGGAGGCTTGATTTACATCATCATTGGAGCAATTTGTTTATATCCTGTGATAAAAATGCTCAACTACGCCAACAAGATGAAAACCGCCATCAGGTCGGGTAGCCAAGCATTTTATGAAGAAGCACTCAGTAATTTCAATTCAGCTGTGAAATTCTGGGGCATACTCGCCATCATCTTTATGGTTATATATGGTATAGGCATTATCTTCGCCCTCTTGGGAGCCGCATTCATTGGACATTAGTCAAAGCCACACCATACCGGCATTTGGCAAAGGGTGCTGGGAAAACGAGCCACGGATTTTCGTTGACTATTCGTAAGATGAGCGTCGGTCGTAGCGATTGGCGAGCAGTTGTTTTGCCAGTGTGACGGCGCCATTGGCGTTATTGCTATAGCCATCGGCACCGATTTGGTCGGCGAAATGCTGGGTGACGGGGGCGCCGCCCACCATGACTTTCACCCGGCTACGCAGGCCCGCTTCCTCAAGCGCCTTGATGACCTCGCCCATATAGCACATGGTGGTGGTGAGCAAGGCGCTCATGCACAGGATGTCGGGGTTGTGCCGCTGCACTTCGCCGATGAATTTCTCGGCAGAGACATCGATGCCGATATCAAGCACCTCAAACCCACATCCCTCGAGCATAGCCGCCACGATATTCTTCCCGATGTCGTGGAGGTCGCCTTTCACCGTCCCGATGACCACCTTTCCCACCACAGTCTTCTTCACGTCGCCCATAAACGGTTTCAGCACCCCGAGTGCGGCCTTCATCGCCTTTCCCGCCATGAGCAGCTGAGGCACGAAGACCTTCCCCTCCTCAAACTGTTGTCCGAGACGGCCCATCGCCCCCATCATCTCCACCTCGACAAGATGCTGCGGTTCAGCCCCCTCTCCGAGCGCCTTCTCCACGGCTGCCATGGCAGCCTCGGGTTGCCCATTGATGACGGCTGCTGCCACAGGCGATAGATGTTCATCGGCATCGGCACGAGCCTCCGATTTCTCAGCCGAACTACCACTGCGAGGGCTTTGTCCCATACCACCGATGCGGAAAACCCTGTGTTTCTGGCCCTTACCTATTTCGTGGGGCGAGAGGAAGAGTCCATCCACAGGCTGAACGAGCCGTGCGAAGGCGCGCACGACATCGTCGTTTGTCCCGCAACATCCACCGAGGATATTGAGGCGGTGAGCATCGAGCAAAGGCCACACCGCACGCTGCATATCGGCAGGAGTCTTGGAATAGATGCCCTGGGCATCGGGCACCCCGGCATTGGGATACAGCGACACCGCCACGGGAAAGGCACCCAGTTCGGCGATGAGAGGCATCATCTCCTTGACATCCGAGAGGCAGTTGAGCCCCACGGAGAACACCTTGTCGAGGTTGAGCGAGGCGATGAAGTCGGTGACCGACTGTCCGAGCATGTTGTGCCCATCGGGTGTCGCCACAGTGAAGCTGAGCATGATAGGCAGCCGTTTACCCCTTCGCCCCATGGCATCGTGTGCGGCATCGATGGCGATGCGGGCGTTCAGCGTGTCGAAAATGGTTTCGATGAGTATGACATCGACGTCACCGTCGAGCAAGGCCTCCATCTGCTCGTCGTATGCCGCCCTCAGCAGTTGTTTTGAGAGTGGCGGTTCATTTCCAGTAGCCATCGAACAGACCCGCGTGGTGGGTCCCACAGCCCCCAGGACATAACGGGGCTTCCCGGGCGTGGAGTAGTCGTCGGCCAGACGTCGCGCGATGCGGCAGGCTTCGAGGCACACCTCACGGCTGTAGCGCTCCATGCCATATCCCGCGAGCGAAATGCGCTGCGCGCTGAAAGTATTCGTCTCGATGAGGTCGGCTCCAGCCTCCAGGTATTTCCTATGGATGTCGGCCACCACATCAGGCCTTGTGAGGGCGAGCAGGTCATTGCACCCCTTAAGCGGCACAGGATGATTGGCGAAGCGCTCCCCACGGAAGTCGCTCTCGTCCAGGCCATAACGCTGTATCATGGTGCCCATTCCCCCATCGAGGATGAGCACCCTCTGCTGTGCCAGCTGCTGTATCGAAGGCCTTGTCGTCCTCACAGTGATGGCCTCGGATGCCGGCTTGGAGTTATTCGCGTCGCGTTGGTACTCCTCCACGATGCGCAGGGCCTGTTCCACCTCGCGCTCGTTGTGGAAGTCCATCTCCACATGCACCCCCTCGCCCCCAAGATGGTCGAGCAGCGGCCGCAGTTCGTCGAGAGTCACCCAACTTGCCATGATGCTCTTCCCCGCATCGAGTATGCGTCTGTAGAGCGGGTACCACTGTGGCGAGCCCCCCTGCGGCTGTCCCACGCCCGGCGTCCACTGTATGGCGTCGAGCTCATCGATTTCAAGGAGTGCCGGCAGGTGCCGCACCGCCCCCACCCCATCGAGGTGGTAGAGCGTATAGTCGATGCGCTGGCACTGCTGTCTGAGGAAGGGCAGCACGAAGCGGCGGTAGTCGTCGTCGCTAATCATGGTGGAGATGTCGCACTGCAACTTGGTCATCTTTCCCGGCGCCCACGACGAGAAATAGCAGAATGCCATCTCGTCGCCCTCGCGGATAATGTCGTACAGTTCGTCGAACACCTGGAAATAGATGTCGTTGATGACCTGCATCTGGTGCTCGAGCACCTCGGGCTGCATGACTGTGTCGAGAAGCACCTGGTCGGTGCCCTTGAGGGCAGCGAGCACATCGAGCCCCTCCATGAGGTCGGGCATGCCCACATAGTAATGCCCCTTTGCCCTCTGTTTGCTCTCCATGAGCAACTGTTTGTGCAAGAGCCAGTTAGGATGATGTGGGTCGAAGGTGATATCATCGGTGAACCGAGGGTTGGGATGTATCCAGATGGTGTCCTCTCCCCCCTCGAGCCCCCCACCGAGTATGGCGGCAAGCGAGCCCGGCCCGAGCTGCGTATTCGCCACGGGCAGCATGTCGGCCATGGTTGAGCTGTGGGCGACATACCAGTCGAGGTATTGCGCCCTCCAAACGGGGTCGAACCACTTCTGGTCGAGGTCACGCGGTGGTGGTGGCGGAGGCACGTCGGCATGTGCTGCCACCCCCTCCTGAAAATGCTCCCACATGCTGACGACGAGTCCCTTGTGCTGCCACCAATCGATAAAATGCTTTTTGGTCTGTTCGAGATTGTTTTTCCACATCATGGTGCAAACTTACTCAAAAAAACCGAGAACGAAGGCTTCAGGCGGGCAAAAGACTGAAAAAAAAGTTAATAAGAACACGTGTATTAATAAAATAAAAAATTATTTACTAACTTTGCACGCTAAAATGAAGTCTTCCCGCATTGGGTTTACCGGCTTCTTGCATTCATTTATCCATAAAGCTACCCAAAAGCTATCAATGAGAAAGATATATGCTCTGGCCTTGCTCCTGATGTTTACATCGATGTTGCAGGCCGGTCCCATCACCCTCAAACAAGCTCAGCGCAAGGCATTGCAGTTTGCCGCTGAGCGCCATCCGCTCAACACCACCGCCATCCGCGAAGCCCTCACGGTGCCCTCAGGAGGCGATGACGGCGGCGTGTATGTGCTCAATGTGGGTCAGCGTCAGGGATTTGTGGTGATTGATGGCAGCGGCGACATCCTGGGCTACAGCGACAAGGGCGAGTTCGACGCCTCCCGCATGCCCGACAACCTGCGTGCCTGGCTCAACCACTGCGCCCGGATGAGCAGCCTCAAAGAGAACAGCGAGACGACGAACGTCACCACACGCCGCAAACTGAGAGCCGAGGCCCATCCTCAGGAAGTCGTCGACCCACTTCTCACCACCCAGTGGGCACAGTCGCCTTACTACAACGCGCAGTGCCCTTACATCAACGACCTGCAGTGCGTCACGGGATGCACCGCCACCGCCATGGCACAGGTGCTGCGCTACCACCGTTACCCCAAATCGGTAGATGCCCTCCCCTCGTACACCACCCGCACGTCGTGGATTGTCGTACCCGCCCTGCCCGCCACCACCTTCGACTGGGACCTGATGCCCGACATGGTGGACAGCACCACCACACAGGCGTCGGTCGACGAGGTGGCCAAGCTGATGCGGTACTGCGGACAGTCGGTCGACATGAACTACATGAAGACCGGTTCGGGCGCCTACACCTATCACATTCCCTCCCGTCTGCCCCTCTACTTCGGCTACGCCAACAGCATCCACTATGAGAGCCGTGAGGCCTACAGCGCCTCGGAGTGGGACAGTCTGCTCGTCAGGGAACTCGTCAACAAGCGCCCTGTCATCTACACCGCCTACACCAACATCTCTCAGGGGCACACCTTCGTCTGCGACGGCTACGACGGCAAAGGCTACTTCCACATCAACTGGGGCTGGAACGGCGACGGCAACGGCTATTACCTCATCAGCGATGCCTTCGCCCAGGGCGAGAACCTCAACCATGTGTCCAACTACCACCTGAGCATGCTGCAGACCGCCGTCATCGGCATCAAGCCGGAGGGTGACGACGATTTCGTGCCCCGTCAGGAGATGGTGCGTGCCTACAGCCGTCCCAGCATCAGGGGTGGACGCACCTACTACCGGGCCATCCCGACAGCCGACTTCAGCGGCATCAGCATCCGCCAGGCATGCGCCATGACCGGCGAGACGGTGTCTCCCAAATACGGTTTCGGCCTGTACGACGACAGCGGAGCACTCGTATGGAGCATTGAGGCCGGCTACAACAAGCCATTCATCGTCGTCACGAATGCGAAGATGGGCGCCGGGCTGCCGGTTGGGCACTACACCCTGAAAGCCATCTACCACATCGACCCGGAATATCCCGACTGGAGACCACTGGCGGGTACCGATGAGAACTTTGTCGACGTGCAGATAGCCGATAAGTCGCTCACGCTCACCCCGATTCCCCACGCCGACTTCAATGTGGAAACGCTGGAGATGAACAACAACTACCTGCATTTCACCTTCTACAACCCCAACGAGGCCTTCTTCGGCCCCATCTACCTGAGGCGCCTGAACGCCAACACGGGGGTTATCGAACAGATATCGACCGACAACCTCACCTGCGATGCGAAGAGCAACCATGCCTTCGACCTCTACATCGCCCCAGATAAATCCTTCGACCTGGAAGCCGACTGCTTCTACCTGTCTGCCGATGAGTTCGACAACCAGTATTTCTACACCAACGCCGCCGCCGACACCATCGAACTCGACAAGGAGGTGACCTTCCTCAACCTCACGACAGACAAGACCACCATCGTCGGCGACCGCATCATGGGCAGCGCCAGCATCGCCAACAACACTGACAACGACTACAGCGGCACCATCGCCGTCTATCTCATCGACGACAAGGGCCACCAGGAGGAGCTGAGCCGCGAGAAGGTGACGCTCGCCGCAGGCGCATCGCTCATTAAGGACATCGAACTGCCCCTGACCGACTTCTCGTCGAGCTATGGCATCAAAATCGCACAGAGCATCAACAACTGGTCGTGGCTTTACAGCAGCAGCCCACTGATGCCCGTTGCCGAAGGGGCCATCTACTGGACGAAGAGCGGTGCGGTGAAGACGAAGAAAGCGGCAGCGAAATTCAAGGTACCCAGCGACGCCCTCGCCATCATCCTCACCAATGCCTTCACCTCGAGCGTGACCGCCAACAGCAACCCCAACACCATCTATATCCTTGGGGAGACAGTTCCCAAGACACTGGCATCGAAGAACCACGTGGATGCCTCGCTGCATGGCACGACCCTCACCCTTACCGACGGCTTCGACTACTTCATCCCCCGTGAGATGACCTTCAGCGGCAAGGTGAGCTACGAGCGGCCGCTGAGCACGCAGGACTCCATTGCATGGGCCACCATCGCCCTGCCATTCACAGCAGAGGCAGCCACGGTGGGCAGCGACACCCTCGCCTACCGCAACGGCGAAGAAGGCGACGAGGGAGCCCTCTGGCTGGTTCGCATGACCGATGTGAGCGACACCATCGCCATCACCAGCTACAGCGACACGCTTCGCGCCCACACCCCCTACCTGCTGGGCTACGACCAGCGTCTGTGGGACAAGACCGTCAGTTTCGTTGCCGACGGCTGCACCCTTTCGCCCACCGAGCAGACCCCATCGAGCACCAAGGCCGGCTGCTACACCCTGACAGGCTCCTTCTCCAAGGAAAGCGTCAAGAAGAGCTACGCCCTTGAGGGCCGCCAATGGGTCTTCCACGAGGATGCGACCGAGGTGGCCCCCTTCCGCGCCTACCTGACCTGCGACAGCATCGGTTCGCCGGCCCTCATCGCCCTCGACATCGACAATCATGTGGACGAGACCACTCCCGACCCCATCGACCCGGTCATCATGGGCGATGTGAACGACGACGGGGCGGTCAATGTGGTGGATGCCATGATGGTGGTGCAGTATATCCTAAGCGGCGAGGTGGAGGGCTTCAATGCCTCTGCCGCCGACCTCAACCAAAGCGGCACCATCGATGTGACCGACGTGATGATGATAGTCAACATCATCCTTGGCATAGAGCGTTCAGAAGAACCATCATAACAAACCCCTAACAATCTATCATTATGGCAAAGACACCTACGCCCCACATCGGGGCACAGTATGGCGAAATCGCCGAGACCGTGATTATGGCGGGCGACCCGCTGCGCGTCAAACTCATGGCAGAGAAATTTCTCGAGAACCCCGTTCAGTTCAACAATGTTCGCAACATGCTGGGTTACACGGGCACCTACAATGGCAAACGAGTGAGTGTGATGGGCCATGGCATGGGCATCCCGTCCATCGGCATCTACACCTACGAGTTGTTCAATTTCTACGATGTGAAGACCATCGTGCGCGTGGGTTCCGCCGGTTCGATGCACCCCGACCTCCACATTGGCGACCTGATGATTGCCATGGGCGCCTGCACCGACTCCAACTACGGTTCGCAGTATGAGATGCCGGGCACCTACGCTCCCATCGCCGACTTCAGCCTGCTCCGCCAGGCCGTGGAGTCAGCCGAGCGCTTCGGCTATCCCTACCGCGTGGGCAACGTGCTGTCGTCGGACATTTTCTATTCGGCCAACCCCCACAACGACAAGTGGATGGCCATGGGCGTCCAGGCTGTGGAAATGGAGGCCGCCGCACTCTACATGAATGCCGCCTATGCCGGCAAGCGCGCGCTTGTCATCTGCACCATCTCCGACCATCTGCTGACGGGTGAGGTGACCACCGCCGAGGAGCGCCAGAACAACTTCACACACATGATGGACGTGGCCTTCTCGCTCATTTAGCCACACATCACGAATCCCCCATCCTTCAATGGATGAGCATTCCATCGAATAAGGCGGCTCACATGGTCAAGACCATGGATGAGCCGCCTTAATGATGCCATGCAGGATGATTTTCCCTGATGGTTATGCGGAAAGGAGGGAGAATCACTTGTCGGGTTCCTTATATCTCTCGCCCCAGCATCTTAGCATCTGCTGGTAGAGTTTTTCCTCGGAGGGCGAGTGCTGGGCGTGCCAGAGGCGTGCCTCGGTGAGGCCATCGGGCATGAACTGCTGAACGACGAAATGACCTGGATAGTCGTGTGCATACTTGTAGCCGTCGTGATAGCCCAACTGTGCCATGAGCTGTGTGGGAGCATTGCGCAGATGCAGCGGCACAGGCGCATTGCCCGTCTCGCGGACGAGTTGTTGTGCGGCTCCGATACCCAGATAGGCAGAGTTGCTCTTGGGACTGGTGGCAAGATAGACGGTGGCCTCGGCGAGGGGTATGCGCCCCTCGGGCCATCCTATCTTCATCACGGCATCGAAGGCGGCATTGGCAAGCAGGAGGGCATTGGGATTGGCAAGGCCGATGTCCTCAGCAGCACTGATGACAAGGCGCCGGGCGATGAACTGCGGGTCCTCGCCCCCCTCAATCATGCGTGCCATCCAATACAAGGCGGCATCGGGGTCGCTCCCCCTGATGCTCTTGATGAAAGCAGAGATGATGTCGTAGTGCATCTCCCCCTCCTTGTCGTAAGCAAGCGGGTTCTGCTGCAGCCGGTCCTCGACAATGGCATCGTTGATGACCACCTCCTCGTCGGGCGCGGCGGCTTCCACCACAAGTTGCAGGATATTGAGGAGTTTGCGCGCATCGCCACCGCTGTATCGCAGGATGGCACCGGTCTGCTCAAGTTTGACCTGGCGCTTTGAAAGCATCTCGTCGCGCTCCAGTGCCCGATGCAGGAGGAGGAGCAGGTCGTCGCGCTCCAAGGGCTTGAGGACATAGAGCTGACATCGCGAGAGGAGAGGACGGATGACCTCGAAGGAAGGGTTCTCGGTAGTGGCACCTATGAGCGTGATGGTGCCCCGCTCCACGGCGCCGAGGAGCGAGTCCTGCTGGCTCTTGCTGAAGCGGTGGATTTCGTCGATGAAGAGGATGGGCGATGCCGAGTTGAAGAATCTCGCTTTTGAGGCCTTCTCGATGACCTCGCGCACATCCTTCACCCCACTGCTTACCGCGCTGAGGGTGTAGAAGGGTGTCTCGAGTCGCTTGGCGATGATTTGCGCCAGTGTGGTTTTCCCCACCCCCGGGGGTCCCCACAGGATGAATGAGGAGATGCGCCCTGCGTCAATCATCTTGCGCAGCACAGCTCCCTCGCCCACCAGATGCCGCTGCCCGATATAGTCGTCGAGCGTTCTGGGCCTCATTCTCTCTGCTAAAGGTTCACTCATAACGTCTGCAAATATAGCAAAATATTTTTTATTCCATTTGCAAAAGACACGAAATTAATTGTTATTTTTGCAGTGAATAAGCAAGAAGGAAAAACATGGATGCCGAATTGAACCAATGCACAGTCGTTCAAGTTGAAATCGGGCAAGAAGAGAGATGCTCAGAAAAAGAGAAAGGCCACTGAGGAAGCTGAGTAGGGAACAGAGGTACAAAAATATGATATAATTATTTGGAAATAACGTGGAAAGTATTTACTTTTGCAGCCACACATGCAGTCAGCACTGCGAATCGACCCAAAAGAGGCAGTAACATGCGCATCACCCTACTCCAGACCGACATTGCATGGGGCTCTCCCTCAGCCAATTCCACAGCCGCCGAGCGGCTGATGAAGCAGGCACCACCGAGCGACCTCTACGTCCTTCCCGAGATGTGGAGCACGGGGTTCGCCACCGAGCCGACAGGCATTGCCGAGAGCGATGGCCGCTCACTGGCCTGGATGCGCCGCATGGCGCGTGAGCATGGAGCCGCCCTGAGCGGGAGCATCGCCACCGCCGAGAGCCACGAAGGTGTCCTCACCTACCACAACCGCCATTATGTGGTGTGTGCCGATGGCACCGAGGCCTGGTACGACAAGCGCCACCTCTTCGGCTATGGCGGCGAGGACAAGCACTACACCCCCGGCACACGCCGCACGGTGGTGGAAGTTGGCGGCTGGCGCTGGTTGCTTTTAGTGTGCTACGACCTTCGCTTCCCAGTATGGAGTCGCAACCGCGGCGACTACGACGGCATCCTCATCGTGGCCAACTGGCCCGAGAGCCGTCAGGAGGTATGGGACACGCTGCTCCGTGCCCGTGCGATAGAGAATCAGTGCTGCGTGGTAGGCGTCAACCGTGTGGGCAGTGATGCCGTCTGCACCTACCGTGGAGGGAGCCGGATTATCGATGCCAAAGGCAAAGTGGTGGCAGCGTGCACGGATGGCGAGGAGTCGTGGGCCACGGCCGAAATCGACCTTGAGAGCCAGCGCCTGTTCCGTCGCAAATTCCCGGTGCTCGCTGACAGCGATTCCTTTTGCATCGGGGATTTAGGCTTTAGACTTTAGACGCTAGACGCTAGGCTTTAGACTTTAGACGCTAGACGCTAGGCTTTAGACGCTAGACGCTGGGCTTTAGGCTTTAGACGATAGGCGCTAGGCTTTAGACTTAAGACTTTAGACGCTAGGCTTTAGACGCTAGACGCTGGGCTTTAGGCTTTAGACGATAGGCGCTGGGCTTTAGGCTTTAGACGATAGGCGCTAGGCTTTAGACTTTAGACTTTAGACGCTGGGCTTTAGACGCTAGACGCTGGGCTTTAGGCTTTAGACGATAGGCGCTAGGACTTGGAAGACAAAGAAGAAAACATTTTATTACCGTAACCACATACACAACGAAATATGAAAAAAGACAAGAAGGCCCTTACCCTGAAGACACTCAACAAGAGCAACGTCTGGGACTTACAAGAGAACGACATTTTCCGCCTCTGGGATGCTGCGGAGAAGGATGCGGACATGAGAGACAGCATCCGCCACTATCTTGACATCATCAAGAGCGCGTTTGATGTGGAGGAGTTGCCCGATGACAAGCCCGAAATTATCAAGAAATATGAAGAACGAGGCTACAAGTTGGGGCTTCTGAAGATGGACGACAGTTCGAAGAACAAGTGGGCTATCAAGAAGCGCCCCATCCTCCGCGTGACCGACCTGACCTACGAGAACATCCGCCACATCACAACGACGAAACTGCTTGAAGTGATAGACCGCAACTTCGGTGGTGGCTGGGACAGTCTGTCGCAGAGCATCCAGGATATCATCGAGAGCGGTTTCGACATCAGCACGACGACCCTTCCCAAAGAGCGCCTTCGCAAGCCCGGCGGCATGTACGAGAAGAAAGTGGAGGACGGTTTCGAGGTGCTTGAGATTGCCAAGGGGCTTTGGGTGGAGGCCATCTTCGCCAAGGCCAAGCCAGAGGTGGAGCGCCCGCGCCTGATGTTTGACAACGATGAGCCCAACGAGGAAACAGGTAACGAAGACGAAGACATCGAAATAGATGACAAATACGATACTCCTGAAGAGGATGAGGACGAGTTCGATGAGGACAAGCTGACCGAGGAGAGCTACCGCACCACGTTTGAGGCCGACCCAGAGGACTTGAATTACGAGGCCGAGGGTATCAGCGACGATTACGAGGACTGAGCTCCGCATCACTTACCCCCATACATCACATCCGCCCTGTCAGCCGGTTCTGTTCCGGCAGGCAGGGCGGATGAGTTTTCCCCGTTCCAGGGGGAGGTTGGCTTAGAACTTATAGCCGAGTGTGCAGAGCATCTGATGGCGGTTGTTTTCCACTTTTACCGCGCCGGCCACGTTGTCGAGGTCGTAGTAGTCGTTATCCTCGTAGCTCACGAAGGGATAGAAGCTGCCCTTGGATGTGGAGAACTGGTAAGCGACATCGAAGGTGAATGGACCCGATGCATACCCCAGTCCGAGTGTGAGGCGGTTGGTGGACTCCCAGTTGGTGAAGTCGGTAGCCGATGCGAAATAGGAGCCATTCGACTGTATGGTGCCATCCTTGAAGCCATCCTTCTCATACATGGGCGACACATAGTTGTATCCTGCCCTCAGAGCGAGGGGCGACATGGGTATCGGTTTGAGCTCCATACCCACTTTGAGTGTGCTCACGCCCTTGAGTGTGCTCTTGGTGTGGTTGTTCATCGGGATGTCCTTGTAGCTGTTGTCGTAATAGCCATAGTAGTCCTCTTCGCCGTCGTTGATACGTGTGCTCATCGACCCATAGTCGGCGAAGTCGTAGCCCACGCCCAGGGCGAGCATGTTGCCCACGATATATCCAGCACTGACACCGAACTTCCACGGGGTATAGAGTTTGAAATCGTAGGAGTCGGAATTGTACGATGTGTTCACGCCGTCGCTCACCTCGGTATAGTTGCGTGTGGAGAGGTCGTAGAAAGTTGGTGTTGAGACCGATGCACCGAGGAAGAGCGGCACTTCCTCCACCGGCATGGCGATGATTCCGGCCTTGATGTCTCCACCGATACCCGTGATTTTGCGCTCATCGTAGACATTGATGCTCGACACGTTGTAGACATTGGGTATCAACCGCTCCGTGTAGTCGGAGAAATGCTTGTAGTGCACATCGTGGATTCCCACGGTGAGCCCGAGGAAAACTCTTCCGCCTACACTACCGCTGATGTTGAAGTCATACTCTCCCACATAGCCCTGGTGAGCCCTGTCGAAGTCGTAGTCGTGTGCCTCGAGGTAAGGCAGGTCATAGGGTGAGTTCTCGAAGAGGCTCCGGTCATAGAGGTCGTCGAGCTGGTTGCACGAGAGGTAAGGTTTGCTTCTGACATATCCGTCGTTTGTAGCGGGATAGAGCTGCTCGTTGATGAGTTTGACGAAGGTCAGTTTGTTTTGCGAGGCATAGACCTCCTGTCCTTCGGGAGTGGTGTGCCTCAGTGCGTCGTCGGCAGAGAGGATATAGTCGAAGTTGCGGCTTTTGTGGAAGTTGATGGCGAAGTTGACTGCCGACTCATCCTGCAGTCTTTTCGACCACACGAATCCAGCCTGGTCGAAGCTGGCATTTGTCTTGCTGCCGTGAACGTAATTAACGTCATCCTGCTGCGAGACGAATCCCGCCGTCACATCAGCCTTGCTGCTGCGGAATCGGCCTATGCCGGCAGGGTTGGTGGCGATGGTCGAGATATCGGCTCCGAGAGCGTCGAGAGCACCACCCATACCCACATAGCGGGCTGTTCCGTTGAGGTCCTCAGTGGCTATTTTAGCATTCTCGTATGTTTCCTGTGCAGCCACGGGCATGTATGCGACAGCAACCATGGCCAAGACATAAAATTTGATTCTCATTTTGGGTTGGTTTTTAATGTCAATTTTTAATCACCTACTTATCTCTTTCGCTCCACTTGCATGGAGCAGGCACAAGTCACTTCTATTATCTTCTTCCTCTTCCGCCTCCGCTGAAGGAGCCGCCCGAGCGCCC
Source organism: uncultured Prevotellaceae bacterium (assembly GCA_946184125.1). Lineage (GTDB taxonomy): Bacteria > Bacteroidota > Bacteroidia > Bacteroidales > Bacteroidaceae > Prevotella. Next base: position 12,854 of record CAMHEL010000010.1, on the reverse strand, counting down.
GCCGCCGCTGAAGGAGCCGCCACTGGAGCGTGAGCCACCCGAGGAGAACGACCCGCCCGATGAGCTCGGTGTGCTGAACGATCTTGAAGGTGTATAGGTGCTTCTTGAAGGACTTGAAGAGCTTGAAGAGCTTGAAGAGCTGCGCGTTGACTGCATGGCACTGCTTCTTGAGCCGGCCACAGAAGAGCGTGCTACCGAGCCCCTTCCTCCTGCCGATGTCGAGCCTCTGGACACTCCACCTACGCTGCTGGCACGTGTGCCGGGTGCAGCCGTGCGGGCACCGACAGAGCCTCCGTTGCCGAATGTTCCTCTCCTTTCAGCAGTCGACGAGATGGTCCTTCCGCCAAATCGGCCGTTGGGCACGCTGGTGTAGCCTCTGCTGTAGTTCTGCACGGGCCGCGACGAGGAGTTGTTGACGCGTGCTGCGTATCCGCCGCTACCGATATGGCCTCCACCACCCCATGAGTAGTAATAAGGCCTGTAATAGTAGGGATATGTGTAATAGTATGAGTAGTACCAGGGTCCCCATCCATAGCCATAATATCCATAGGGATAATACCAGCTTGAGTAATAGCCAAATGGGCCGTACCAGTCATAGAAGAATGGGTCGTAGACTCCCCATGCTCCCCAGTATGGGGTGTAATAGCCATACCTGTTCCAATAATAGGGGAAAATCCATGGGTCATACCATCCATAGAAGTCGTCGAAGCGCCCCAGCTGGTTGGAATAGCGGAATTCCTCGACCTCCTCAGGCACAGCGATGGAGTCGATGGCGATGGAGTCGGGATAAGTTCCGTCGCCCATGGAGAAATCGATGATATCGTTTCCTACGGAGTCGGAAATGGCTTGGTATGAGCTTCTGATGCCCCTTCTGTTGTATTCATCAACCGACATATCGAGTCCTCTGTAATAGGGAGGTCTTTCAGCGGCCGTTGGGGTGGTCGCTGGTGTCGCCACGGTCTTTGCTTTCTTCTTAGGGATGAAATACATATCATCCTGAGCCCTCATGGAGAACGGCAGGAAAGCCACTGCGCATGTGATCAATAACAGCTTTTTCATATCCTTGAAATGTTTGGTCTAAAGTTTTACGTTGCAAAAATACGACGAGTTATGATGCAAAATTAAGGAAAAACCCTAAATAAAGATAGGTTTTTCCCTATTTTTTATAATTTTGCACCATATTATTAAAAATGGGGTGTTTGCACCTTGAATTCATGTGCAGTGGAGCCCCCTTCAATTCGGGAAAAAGGATAATATTTTATGCTATGAGATATCTAAGAGCACAGTTTGAGATAACAGGAACGGAGAGCGAGTCTCTTCTCAGTTTGTCGCGCGACGTATTGGTCTCGCTTGCCTCTGATGCTGGTTTCGAGTCATTCGCCGAAGAGGACGGCCATCTTGCCGGCTACATCCAGGAAGACCTGTTCGACGCCGACTTGCTGGCATCGCAGTTGGAAGCCTTCCCCATAGAGGGTGTGAGTGTGAGCTACACCTTGGAGAAAGCCGAGGACAAGGACTGGAACGCACTGTGGGAGGAGGAGGGTTTCCCGCCCATCGTCATCGACGACCTATGCGTGGTGCACGACCTGAAGCACGACGTCCCTCCAGGTATATTATATAAGGTGGAGGTGCTGATAGATGCCCGTATGGCCTTTGGCACAGGCAATCACGCCACGACCCGGCTGATGCTCTCCACCCTTCTTCGCGAGGAGTTGTCGGGCCTTCGTGTTCTCGACTGCGGCTGCGGCACGGGTATTCTCTCCATAGCCGCCTCGAAAGCCGGAGCGTCGGAGGTGGTGGCCTACGACATCGATGAATGGAGTGTGGAGAACACGGCTCACAACGCCGAACTGAATGGCGTGTCGAACATCGAGGTGCTGGTGGGAAATGTGAGTGTGCTGTCGCATGTCAGCGGTTTGTTCGACGTGGTGCTGGCTAACATCAACCGCAACGTGCTGCTGGCCGACATGGGTGCGATGCGCGAGGTGCTGTCGTCGAAAGGCAAGATGATACTGAGCGGTTTCTACGACGAGGATGTGGAACTGATAGTGGCCGAGGCGCAGCGCATCGGTCTGACGCTTCAGTCGAGACTGTCGGAAGACAACTGGTCGATACTGTCGTTCAGCTCGTAGCCGAGTGAATCGTCAAAGAGGACAAGTTCCTCTGCCACTGGCTGTATGGTGAGCTGCTCGAGGTCGTAGTGGCTTCCGTTGTAGATATCGAGGTCAACATATCCCTCTATGCCCGGTATCTTTCCCACGTCGGTATGCTGCCAGAATTTCCATTTCCCCTCATATTCCACGCTATTGACATAGTAGTGTGCTATCCATAGAGGATAGGCATCAAACCGCTCATCGTTGAGGTATGCCTCCTTGAATTTGTAGTAGGTGTAGATGATGGGTTTGGTGTGGTATCTGTCCTCCACGATATGCAGCCATCCGAGAATTTCGAGTTGGAAATTCTCTGTCGACATGTTTTCGGGTTTGACCTCCACGTCGAGCACCGGTGGCAAGTCGCCTATTTCGAGGTCGACATGGTCGATGTAGAAAAACGCCTGCTGCCGTGCCGTGGAGTTCTTGCTCCAGTAGTGGTATGCACCCCTGATGAAGTTGTGCTCCTTCGCCTTTCTGAAATTCTCCTCAAACATCTCATCGATGTAGTCGGAGCCTTCGGTAGCCTTGACCATGATGAATCTCACGTAGGTGCGGTCGATCATGGCATTGCTCAGTTTGGTCCAGTCGATATTTCCCTGGTGGTGGCTGATATCGATGCCATGTATCTCATATCCGGGCGGATAAGAAGGGTCGCCGAAAACCGCTCTCCATCTGAATCCGAAAGGCTGCACGAAATTGATGTAGACGAAGTAGGCATAAGCCATAGCTGCCGCACAGCCGCAAATCCACGCTGCCCTGGCAGCTACATTTCTGGCCCAAGGCTTACCGTCTGCCTTCAGGCTGTTAGCCTTGGCAGTCTTGTGGTGGAATCGTTTTTTTCTGTGAGACACGTTTTGAAAAAAGGAACGGGCCCATGGCCCGTCCCTATGAGGATTGTGTTTTTTCCGTATGAATTTACTCGTGCTCGAGTGCGAGAGTCATAGTGGTCTTGTCGCACACCTCTGTCGGTCCCCAGTACTGGATAGGTCCGGGATAGACATAGCAAGTGTCAATGGCCCACTTGTCTCTTTGAGCGACGAAGGCCTTGAATGGGTTGCCGTCGAGCTCCACGAGCGCCTTTCTGATGACGGGCTTGTCCTTTCCGTTTCTGCGCTCGATGTTCATCATCATGGTGATGGGCACACCTCCAGCCTTCCACTCGTTGTTGGGTGCGGTGGTGTTCTTCACGATGGCCATGTATCCGGTCTTACCGTTGGCGATGAGCTGAGCGGCGCTAGCTCCGAGGGCATAGCAGTAGTCGGCGTCGAAGTTCGACGGAGTGGCGCAGCGTCCCTCATATCCGAAGAAATGGTGGAGCGTAGCGAACTTGCCCACATACTTACCTTCCTTGGCCCACTTGGCGAGTTTTGCCTCGCACATCTCCGAGAGCAGTTTCTCGGTCTCGATGAGCGACACCTGGACGTTTCCATGCGGGTCGCGGTCGAGCGAGAGCTGGCGTGCGACGCTCTCGGGCAGTGTCTCGAATGTGGCGGCGCTGTCTTTGGTGAGGTGAGCGAGGATGTAGTTGCGCTGTGCCTCTGGCTCCAGGTCTTTGTACTCTTCTCCGTGCTCTGCGAGCAGGTCGTTGAGCTCAGAGATGAGCCTTCCGATGGCAGGGATGAACTCGATGAGCCCCTCGGGGATGAGCACCACGCCATAGTTGTCGCCCTTGGCGGCACGTGCAGCCACGGCGTTGCAGATTTGCTCTATGATATCGTTGAGCGTGAGGTCTTTGGCCTCCACCTCCTCAGAGATGATGCAGATGTTGGGCTGGCACTGCAGTGCGCACTCGAGGGCGATATGGCTTGCCGAGCGGCCCATGAGTTTGATGAAATGCCAGTATTTGCGTGCCGAGTTGCAGTCGCGCTCGATGTTACCGATGAGTTCTGAGTATGTTTTTGTCGCGGTGTCGAATCCGAAACTGGTTTCAATCTGGTCGTTCTTGAGGTCGCCGTCGATGGTCTTTGGGCATCCGATGACCTGGACGCCGTAGTTGTGTGCAGCATAATACTCAGCGAGCACGCATGCGTTGGTGTTGGAGTCGTCACCACCGATGATGACGATGGCCTGAATATCGAGTTCGCGTATGATTTCGAGTCCTTTCTCAAACTGCTCTTCCTTCTCGAGCTTCGTGCGCCCGCTTCCAATCATGTCGAATCCACCGGTGTTGCGGTAGTTGTCGACATAGTCTGCAGTGATTTCGATGTAATTGTGGTCGACGAGCCCGCCGGGGCCCATGAGGAAGCCATAGAGCTTGTTTTCGGGATTGAGTCTCTTGACGGTGTCGAAGAGTCCGCAGATGACGTTATGCCCGCCAGGTGCCTGTCCTCCACTGAGAATGATTCCCACATTCATTTTCTTGGAAGCCGCCTCTTCTCCTGGGACGAACTCTACGAGTGGCATGCCGTAGGTGTTGGGGAAGAGTTTTTTGATTTCTTCCTGATTGTCCACACTCTGAGTAGGTTCTCCTTCTTTTACCTTCACAGCACCTTGAAGAGCGACGGGAAGCTTTGGCTTATAAGCCGCTCTGGCCTGCTGCAGTATGCTTTTTTCCATAACTGAACTTTGTTGGTTGTTTTTTAACGTTAAAATATTAAGTAGGTAATCAAATTTATCTGTAACTATCATTCTTGTAGGTGTCTCATAGTCTTTTATTTTGATCACCTACTTAGCATTTGTAATTTGACTGCAAAATTACGGAAAAAAAGCGAATATACCAAAAAAGCGCCCTTCTTTTGGCAGAAATTCATTTGGTTTTTTACGTTGAGCAGGAATTTTTGCTACATTTGCACGCCCACAGCAGCCGGGGGGCATCATTGCCACGGCATCGCAATAGGCTGGAAACTTGTTTATCAACAATCATAAACGACTTATTATCATGGAGTTAGAACAACTAATCATCGACTGCTCGATTAAGCAGAAAAAAGGTTTGCACTTCATTTCGGCATCCGTAGTGATATGGACGATTATCTTGCTGGTTCACCTGTCGGGCTTGAACATCGAGCAGAAGAACCTTGTCACCTTCTGCTGTTCAGCCATCCTGTTCCCCCTGGCATGGCTGATGTCGAAATGGCTCCACATCGACTTCCAGGGCAAGGGCAACCCGCTGAGCCAGGCCGGCATCCTGTTTTCCATCAACCAGATGCTTTACATCCTGATAGCCATGTGGGTGTTCGCTGCCATGCCCGAAAAGATGCTGATGGTCTATGCCATGATTTTCGGTGCTCACCTCATGCCCTTCAGCTGGCTCTACCGCTCGAGGAGCTATCTGGTGCTCTCCATCGTCATCCCCATCGCCACGCTCATCCTCGGTCTGCTCTATCCCCCGTCGGTGATAGCCGCCGCCATGATTGTGTTCGAAATCGTCTTCACGGTGTGCCTGTTTGGCGAGTGCCGTAATTTGCCGAAAAAGGAAGAGCCCCAACACTGATTCCAGAAAATATAGGCCTTTTTTTCTTTTTTTTTGCAAAGAAAGGTGTTATCTCAAAAAAAAACACTATATTTGCAAAACAAGATGAGCCTCTGGGCGCATTTCCACCCTTTGGTGCGATGTTATTCATGTGCCCAGCTCATTTTATCACCCCAACAAAACACAGAACTATGCCCAACAAGAGAGAACTAAAGAAGATTATCAACAGCCTTTGCAGCGATGCATTCGCCGAGTGCGTAGCGATGTCGCTCTATCATGGCAAGGCCCATTCCGCCAATGTCGATGCCCTGTTGGAATCGATACAGTCGACGCGTGCCGACTTCATCAGCCGCATCTCGCACCCCGAGCCCGGCATGCGCAAGAAAGATTACTATGACCATCTGGCGAACGCCTTCACTGAGCAGCTCTCAGAGATTATCGACCAGATATCTAACCTCAGCGAATAGCCCTCAAAATGTGGAAACGTTTCTGCAACTGGCTCTTGTATAAACACCAGGGATGGCAGAAGCACATCACAGTGCCGCATCCCGACAAATACATCATCTGTCTTGCCCCCCACACGAGCAACTGGGACTTTGTTCTCGGTCAGCTCTACTCGGGTGCTGAGGGCTGGAGAATCGGCTTTCTGATGAAGAAAGAATGGTTTTTCTGGCCCCTGGGCGTGCTGTTCCGCCGCCTGGGCGGCATCCCCGTTCACCGGACGAAGCACACCAGCATGACCGACACGCTGGCTGCCGAGGCCCGCAGCGCCGGCACGTTCCACCTGTGCATCACACCCGAGGGCACCCGCTCCGCCACGAAGGAGTGGAAGCGCGGGTTCCTGGTCATCGCCCGCAAAGCGCAGCTGCCCATCCTGCTCTACGGCGTGGATTACGAGCGCAAGCTGATAGAATGCACCGAGATGATGATGGCAGGCGACGACCTCGATGCCGACATGTCGCGCATCAAGGCCTATTTCAAGAACTACCGCGGCAAGCATCCCGAGAAGTTTGCCTACTGACGCCGCACAGTCGGCGCAGCCTGCCCCGCTCTGCAAGGCGGCAACCGCATGCCCCCGCGAGGGCATGCCAATGATTGGAAATGAGAATGGCTCACCGACCAAGAGGAGCATTCTGCCGTGTGCGAACATGGCGACGGATGCGAGTCCAGGAGTTGAGTGAAAGCAAAACTTGAAGAAAATGAGATTACTGAAGACTTTGGCACCGGCACTTCTGCTGTCGGTGTCTATCATGCATACCACCATGCTGCCGGCGCAGACCCAGTCCGACCGCCAGTCGGTGGAACAGGCCCTGAGGGGTTACTTCCAGAACTACGGCAACGGTCTCTCGGGCTTCCCCGTGACCGCCAGCCTGAGCCGTGTGGACATCGACAACTCGTCGCGCTCCATCACCATCACCGCTTCCGACCGCTTCGGCGAGCAGGAGTTCACGCCCTCGGTGGTCCGCGGCATCTACGACCGCATCCGCAGCCTCCTTCCCCGCAGCTACCACAACTACTCTGTCAGCGTGGTCACCCACGGTCACCGTATCGATGACCTTGTGCCCAACCGTCTTCGCGACCACCACGACATCGACCACAGCCGCCGCTGGCAGCACATCAGCTACAAGGGCAAGCCCTGGGTGAGCCGCACCTCCCGCCCCAACGACATCGACCATGGGCTCCTTGGCCGCCACCTGACCATCGCCGCGAGCCACGGCCGCTACTACGACCAGAAACAGGGCTGGCGGTGGCAGCGCCCCAACCTCTTCTGCACCACCGAGGACCTGTTCACCCAGACCGTTGTGGTGCCTTACCTCATGCCGATGCTCGAGAACGCCGGCGCCGTGGTGTGGTCGCCACGCGAGCGCGACTGGCAGCGCCATGAGGCCATCATCGACAACAACGACCCCAACCGCAGCGCCACCTATGCCGAGAGCAACGGCACCAACCCCTGGAGCGACGCCCCCGTTCGCGGCTACGCCCGCCACAGCGGCACCTACTCCGGAAGCGAGAATCCCTTCACCGCCGGCACGGCCCGCGTCGCCGCCACCACGAGCAGCAAGCACCAGGTGAGCCAGGCCATTTACCGCCCCAACCTGCCCGAGGCCGGGCGCTATGCGGTGTATGTGAGCTACGTCACCCTGCCGCAGTCGGTCGACGACGTGCAGTACACCGTGTGGCACAAGGGGCGCAGCACCGTGTTCCATGTCAACCAGCGCATGGGCGGCGGCACATGGGTCTATCTCGGCACCTTCGACTTCGACGCCGGGCAGAGCACCCGCGACATGGTGGTGGTGAGCAACAACAGCCGCGAGCATGGCGTGGTGACGACCGATGCCGTGCGCTTCGGCGGCGGCATGGGCAACATCGTCAGGGGCGGCCGCGTGAGCGGTGTGCCACGGTGCCTCGAGGGCACACGCTACTTCGCCCAGTGGGCCGGCGCCCCCGACAGCGTGTACAACAAGTTCCACGACAGCAACGACTACAACGACGACCTCAATGCCCGCTCGCTGTTCAACAACTGGGTGGCAGGCGGTTCGCCCTACGTCCCCGACCGCCGCGGCCTCGGCGTGCCCATCGAACTGATGCTCTCCGTGCACAGCGACGCCGGCTACGACAAGACCGGTGGCAACGACCTCGTGGGCACGCTCAGCATCAGCACCACCGAGTTCTACAACGGCAAGCTTGCCGCCGGCATCTCGCGCATGGCGTCGTACGACCTTGCCGACGCGCTGCTGAGCAACGTCGGTGCCGACATCAGCGCGAAATACGGCTACTGGCGGCGGCGCGCCCACTGGGACCGCAACTACAACGAGACGCGCGAGCCCGCTGTGCCCTCCTCCATCCTCGAGATACTCTCGCACCAGAATTTCGGCGACATGCGCTACGGCCTCGACCCCAATTTCCGCTTCACGCTTGCCCGCTCCATCTACAAGACGCTGCTGCGCTACGTGGGCGAGATGCACGGCACGCGCTGCGTGGTGCAGCCACTCGCTCCCCGCCATTTCCGCGTCGACCTCACCTCGCGCCACAAGGCCAAGCTGAGCTGGAACCCCGTGAAAGACCCCCAGGAGCCCACCGCCGACCCGACGGCATACATCGTCTATACAGCCGTCGGCGACCTCGGCTTCGACAACGGCGTGGTGGTGAAAGGCACGTCGTGCTCGGTGAACATCGAGCCCGGCACCCTCTACCACTTCCGCGTCACCGCCATCAACAGCGGCGGCGAGAGCTTCCCCACCGAGGTGCTCTCCGCCGCCTACATCCCCAGTGCCGACAAGACCGTCATGGTGGTCAACGGCTTCCACCGCCTGTCGTCGCCCGCCGTCATCGACACGGGCAACAACAAAGGCTTCGACCTCGACACCGACCCGGGCGTCACCTACGGGCGCATGGCGGGATGGAGCGGCCGCCAGAAGGTGTTCGACAACCGCTACCGCGGGCGCGAGGGCGAGGGCGCCCTGGGCTACTGCGGAGAGGAACTCGTGGGGAAATTCATCGCAGGCAATGACTTCGACTACGTCCGCGAACACGCCGCCGCCATCCACAGCGCCCGCAAATACAACATCGTGAGCTGTTCGAGCGAGGCGCTCGAGAGCGGCAAGATGAAGGCATCGGCAGCCGACTGCATCGACCTGCTGCTCGGCCTGGAGCGCGACGACGGCCACTCGCTGCTGCTGTACAAGACCTTCAGCCCCGCCATGCAGCAGTGCCTCTCCAACTTCACCCGCAACCACGGCAGTCTGCTCGTCAGCGGCTCCTACGTGGGCAGCGACATGCTCACCGCTCCAGAGCGCGACTTCCTCGCCTCGGTCCTCAAACTGCGCTACGACGGGTCCGACCGGGGCACCGACAACGGCAACGTGCAGGGCCTGGGCATGACCTTCGACACGTGGCGCACGCTCAACGAGCAGCACTACGCCGCCACCGCCCCCGACATCCTCAGCCCCCTCGCCTCCTCGTTCTGCGTGATGCGCTATGCCGACGGGCGCAACGCCGCCGTGGCCTACAGCGGGCGCGACTACCGCACCTTCACCATGGGCTTCCCCCTCGAGTGCATCAAGGACGAGCGGACACGAGCCTCCATCATGAAAGGCATCCTCAACTACCTGCTGAAATAACCATACATCATAGAACCCCAACCCAACACCATGCACAACATCGTGACCAACCAGAGCGGCACACGCTCCATCACCATTACCGACAGCCACCTGCAGACCATCGAGCGCTACCACCTGCTCGACCATCTTGTCGACAGCAACGGCATCGTCGACGAGTCGGTCCTCGACAAGCTGAAACTCACCGTCAGGTCGCTGCTCTCCGGCAGCAACTCCACCGACAAGGACTTGCTCGACCTCTGCTTCGACGTCATCTACCACAACAACATGAAAGCACTGGGCCTGAGCCGTCTCATCGCCCTTTACGAGACATGGCGCCGCAATCAGCCCACCGAAGACCATGACGGAGCACCGGCTGAGTGAGTGGCTCCCCACCACGAAGAAAGAGGTGGAGCTGCGAGGCTGGGATGAGCTCGACGTCATCCTCTTCTCCGGCGATGCCTACGTCGACCACCCGTCGTTCGGCGCAGCGGTCATCGGCCGTGCGCTCGAGGCCGCCGGCTGGCGCGTGGCCATCGTGCCCCAGCCCGACTGGCACGGCGATTTCCGCGACTTCCGCAAGCTGGGCCGCCCACGACTCTTCTTCGGCATCTCCCCGGGATGCATGGACTCGATGGTGAACAAATACACGGCAGCACGGCGCCTGCGCTCCGAGGATGCCTACAGTCCTGACGGCCGCCACGACTGCCGCCCCGAATACCCCACCATCGTCTACACACGCATCCTCAAACAGCTGTACCCCGACGTTCCCGTGGTTCTCGGCGGCATCGAGGCATCGATGCGCCGCCTCACCCACTACGACTACTGGCAGGACAGCCTCCGCCGCTGCATCCTCTACGATTCCGGCGCCGACACCATCGTCTACGGCATGGGCGAGCGCGCCATCACCGAGCTGAGCCATATCCTCGGCAACGGAGGCACATTGGCCGACGCCCACGACCTGCCACAGACGGTGTGGGTGCACGACCGCGAGGGCATCCCCGGCGGCATCACCCCCGACGACATCGTGCTGCACAGCCACGAGCAGTGCCTGGCCGACAAACGCTGCGAGGCGGAGAACTACCGCCACATCGAGGAAGAATCGAACAAGATGCATGCGCAGCGCCTCATCCAGCAGACGGGACGCCAATACACCGTGGTCAACCCGCCCTTCCCGCCGATGACCACCGAGGAAATCGACACCTCGTTCGGCTATCCCTACACCCGTCTGCCGCACCCCAAATACAAGAACAAGCGCATCCCCGCCTACGAGATGATCAAGCACTCGGTGTGCATCCACCGCGGCTGCTTCGGCGGTTGCGCCTTCTGCACCATCAGTGCCCACCAGGGGAAGTTCATCGCCTCACGCAGCCGCCAGAGCATCCTCGACGAGGTGCGCGCCGTGGCATCCCTCGATGACTTCCGCGGCAACCTGAGCGACCTCGGAGGGCCATCGGCCAACATGTACGGCATGGGGGGCAAGGACAAGGAGAAATGCGCGCGCTGCAAACGGCCTTCGTGCATCCATCCCCGCATCTGCCCCAACCTCGACACCAACCCCCAGGCGCTGCTCGACCTCTACCACGCCGTCGACAGTCTCCCGGGCATCAAGAAGACCTTCATCGGCAGCGGCGTGCGCTACGACCTGCTGCTGCACCGCAGCGGCGACGAGGCCACCGACCGTGCCACAGCAGCCTACACGCGCGAGCTCATCTGCCGCCACGTGAGCGGCCGTCTGAAAGTGGCTCCCGAGCACACGAGCGACGAAGTGCTCCGGCTGATGCGCAAGCCGTCGTTCGAACAGTTCGAGACCTTCAAGCGGCTTTTCGACGACATCTGCCGCCGCGAGGGCCTGCGCCAACAGATTATCCCCTACTTCATCAGCAGCCACCCTGGATGCCACGAGGCCGACATGGCACGCCTGGCCCTCATCACCAAGCGGCTCGACTTCCACCTGGAGCAGATACAGGACTTCACCCCCACGCCGATGACCATCAGCACCGAGATGTGGTACACGGGCTACGACCCCTACACCCTCCAGCCGGTCTTCAGCGCGAAGTCGCCCGAGGAGAAACAGGCACAGCGGTTGTTCTTCTTCTGGTACAAGCCCGAGGAGCGGCGCCCCATCGAGCGCGAGCTGCGCCGCATCGGCTTAGGCGACCTCATACAACCCCTCCTGGGAGGCTATCCCCCACCCCAACACCATGACCGACATGACGGAAGAGAGAAGACAAGAGGAAAAGAACGCCCACGGCGGCAGGATGACAGTCGTGGAGCAGCAGGTAACAGGGAAGAGCGGCGCGGAGCGGTGCGAGGACGGCGTCGTCGTCACTGAGCATTTCGCCGCCGTCATCGACGGCAGCACGAGCAAGGCGGCCCACCCCATAGAGGAGGGCATCACCAACGGTCGCCTCGCCATGATGCTGGTGGCGGAAGTCATACGCTCGCTGCCCGCCAGTGCCACCTTGGCGGAGTTCTGCCATGCCGCCACATCGGCGCTTCACGCGATGTGCGACCGCCACGGCATCCCGCATGAGCGCCTCCTGGCCCATCCCGAGGAGCGCCCCACGGCCAGCGCCGCCGTATTCAGCCTCCACCGCCGTGAGGTGTGGCTGGTAGGCGACTGCCAGTGCATCGTCAATGGCACATACCACGACAACCCCAAGCCCGGCGAGGCGCCCATCGCCCTCCATCGCTCACAGCTCATCCACCAGATGCTCGCCGATGGCACCGCCACCACCGAAAGCCTTATGTGCCACGACAGCGCACGCGACATCATCGTCCCTGACATCGTGGCAACCTGTCACGACCAGAACAAGACCTTCGCCGTCCTCGACGGCTTCGACGTGGCACTGCAGCATGTGGCGGTCATCGAAACGGGCGAGACAGGCGAGGTCGTCCTCGCCACCGACGGATACCCCTTCCTCCACCCCACGCTCGAAGCCTCCGAGGCCGCCCTGGCCCACTTGCTCACCCACGACCCACTGTGCATCGACGAATTCCTCGCCACCAAAGGCCTTCTCAAAGGGAATAAGTCGTTCGACGACAGAAGCCTTTTGAAATTGATTTTTAAGGGGTCGTCAATCAACTCATACTCCATGCAGGTGGATTGCAAATCCACCTGAACGAAATAAACGCTGAGTAATGTTCGTCGGGATTTGCAATCCCGACGCATTGAATATCAGGATTTGCAAT